>NZ_JCAIUK010000008.1:0-287985 GCF_059445475.1 Isoptericola sp. Y581
ACCCGCCGGACGAACCGCAGGTCAGCGCACCGTCGCGCCGATCAGCTCACTGTCCCTGGTGAGAACACCTCTCTGTCGAGATACTCGTCTGGTGGTTCACTTCGACAGCGCCGCGGAGCGCGCTCCACAGCTCGACCTCGTCCTGCTGAGGAACGGGCCCGTCAGTCTCTTCTGTGACCTCGCGGTGCTCGAGAGGGCGTGTGCGACGCTGGCCTCGCTCGACTATCACGTCGTCCGCCTGGACGCCGGCTCCTGGGCTGATGGAAACACCATGCTCGACGGCGTCGCCGGAGCGCTGGAGTTCCCAGCCTACTTCGGCCGGAACCTCGACGCCCTCAACGACTGTCTCTCCGACGTGGCGTCCGGTGACTACGGCGTGCCAGCGGACTCCGCCGGACTCGTTCTCGTCCTCACCGGCTACAACGTGTTTGCGTCGGCGGAGCCGGCCGCGGCTCACGCCCTCGTCGACGTGTACGCGAGAAGTTCGCGCTACGCGATGCTGTTCGGACGGCGAATGCTGTGCCTTCTTCAAAGCGAGGACCCGCGCATCATGGTGCCCCCGGTCGGCGCGACAATCGTCTCCTGGAACCCCGCCGAGTGGCTGGACTCCACGCGAGGCCTGTGACCTGTGTAGCGGAACGCGCGCTCTTGAGCCGGGCGTGTCGCCGCTTCCATATTTGACCGGGCGGCCTGTACTGAATCCCCCGGGTTCGGTAGAGGCGCTCAATCCAGGAAGGATGAGAGTCTTGGCGGCACCGAAGAAGTACAGCGGGGAGCTGCGCGAGCGGTCCGCGCGGATGGCGTTGGACGCGATCGCGGTCAAGGGGCAGCGGATGGTCGTGATGCGCCGTGGGGCGGGCCGGCTGAGCGTGCGTCCGGTACGTCGATTGGTTCAACCACCGGCGCCTGAACGGCGAGATCGGACTCGTGCCCCCGGTCGAGCTCGAGGAGAAGTTCTGGTAGCACCACTACGCTCCAGGCAACCGGTCGAAGTTACGGCCGGAGCCAGATGAACCAAGCCTCTACCGAAACCGGGGCGATTCATGCCGCAGGGTGATGCGGACGTGGCCGTCGGCGAACGACCCCAGGTGGTGTGCCTGTGCGGCTCGCTGCGCTTCCAGACCCTCTTTGAAGCGGAGCGCCGACGGCTGACCGCCCGAGGCGTGATCGTGCTCGGTCCCGAGGCGATCAGCGAGGAACTGACGCCACCCAGGCGCGAGGCTCTGCGCGAGCTGCACCTCAGGCGGATCGACCTGGCGGACAAGGTTCGTGTGGTGAGCGAAGGCGGCTACGTGGGGGCGGCGACGCGCCGCGAGATCGCGTACGCCCGGGAGAAGGGCAAGGTCATCAGCTGCCTGGAGCCGACTCTCGCCCTGTGATCCTGCGGCATGCACGGCCTCAGCGCTCGGCTCGGCCGTAGGGTGCCGTGCATGTGCTGCACTCCCGCCGCCGAGGTCCTGGACGACGTGGCCCGCGCGGTCGGGGCAGAGGTCACTCTTCTCGGTCGCCTCCCCGGGGGCGTCAACGGGGGCGCCGTGCGCGTCCAGCTGGGCCGGCAGGGCAGACGCAGTGCTCAAAGCAGTGCCCCGGGCACACCCCGACCACCTGGACGAGACGTTGCGGGCCCAGCGAGTGTGGTCGAGCACATGCGGGGGCGCGGCTATCCCACCCCGGCCTGGCTCGGGGTGGGGGCCACGGCCACACACGTGTGGCATCTGATGGACTTCGTCGACGCGGCTCCCGCGCCCGAGCTGACCCCGTCCCTCATCGAGCAGCTGATGGAGATCATCGAGCTCCAGGCAGGCCAGGCCTCCGAGCCCTACGACCACTGGTCGTACGCCTGGCGGGTCGCCACCGGGCAGGAACCGGGACCCGCCGGGCCGGATCTCGACGAGACACCGGAGCAGTCGGGTCTTCGCCAGTCCCTGGCCAGGCTCCCGGAGTATTCCTCCGTGGTGTCGGCCTTGGTCGGGCGCGTGTGGCTCGTGTGTGCCGGCGCCCCACCACCGCCAGGGGCACCTGACATGGTCCACGCCGATCTCGCTACCCCCAGCAATGTCCTGGTCCGTGACGGAGCGGTGGTGGCGGTGCTCGCAGCGGCGCAGGTCCTCCACATGCTCGAGATTCCCATCCGCCAGGGGCACCACGACCTCGTCCCAGGGGTGGTCGAGCGCGGCCATCGCGCCCTCGACGAGCTGGACGCGCTGAGCTGACTGCCGCCTGTTGCTGCACGACTGGGGCCGGTGAGCGAAGCGCGCACCGGCCCCGGTACGCGTGTCCCGACGTGCCCTGTGTGTCAGACCGGCTGGGCCAGCCAGTCGTGGCGCGCGGGGTTGGTCACCTCGGGCACGAGGCGCTCCCCGTCGGTCGGGGCCGCCCAGCGCACGGCGTTCGCGAGCACCCTGCGGATCTGCGGGTGGAAGTAGACCGGGTACTCCTGGTCGCCGGGGCTGAAGTAGAAGACCCGGCCGCGGCCGCGCGTGAACGTCACGCCGGAGCGGAACACCTCTCCGCCCTCGAACGAGCTGATGAACACCACCTCGTCAGGGGTGGGGATGTCGAAGTGCTCTCCGTACATCTCCTGGTGCTCGACGACGACCGGCTGTTCGATGCCGGCGGCGATCGGGTGGCCGGGGGCCGTGGTCCACACCAGCTCGCGCTCGGCGTCGTTGCGCCAGGCCAGCGAGCACGTGGTCCCCATGAGGCGGATGAAGATCTTCGAGAAGTGACCCGAGTGCAGCACCAGCAGCCCCAACCCGCCGAGCACGTGGCGCTGCACCCGGGCGACGACCTCGTCGTCCACCTGGTCGTGCGCCATGTGCCCCCACCACAGCAGCACGTCGGTGCCGGCGAGCGACTCCTCGGTGAGGCCGTGCTCAGGGTCGGCGAGCGTCGCGGTGCGCACCTCGACGTCGTCCCCCAGCAGGTCGGTCAGTCCCGCGGCGATCGCGCCGTGAATGCCGTCGGGGTAGATCGCCCGGATCTCCGGCTGGGTCGTCTCGTGGACGTTCTCGTTCCACACGAGCACACGAATGGTCACGCGGCACCTCCGATGATGTTCAGGTTCTCGTCCAGGGCGACCTCGCGGCCCGCGGCCGCGGAGGTGTAGGCGGCGTCCACGATCTTCGCGCGGCTCAGCCCGACGGTGCCGTCGTGCTCGGCCCAGGTCCGGGGATCGCGCACGTGCTCGAGGAAGGTGTCGACGACCGCGACGTGTCCACGCCCCGCCTCGGCGGTGACCGGGGTGTCGAGCTGGTCTGCGCCGTGACCGGAGAAGATCGTCAGGCGCCCCGCCGGCGCGTAGTCGACGACGGACAGGTCGGCGCCGCCCTCGGTGCCGTACAGCGTGATGCCGAACTCGTCGGGGGTGGCCCGGTGCGTGGCCCAGCTCGTCTCGAGCACGACGGAACCGCCCCCCTCGAGGCGCAGCAGCGCGGTGGCCAGGTCCTCTACCTCGTAGGCCGACCCGGTGCCGTGCTTGACGTCGCCCGACCCGCCCAGGCCGCGGGGGCCGAGCTCGGCGTGGGTGACGGCGGACACCGCGGTCACGCGGGGCTCGCCCATCAGGTGCAGCGTCCAGTCGAGGACGTGGACGCCGAGGTCCACGAGCGGGCCGCCGCCGGCCATCTCGGCGTTGGTGAACCAGCTGCCCAGCGCAGGGATACCAGCCCGGCGCAGCCACATCGCCCTGGCGTGGTACGGGTGGCCGATGGTGCCGTCGTCGACGGCGGCACGGATGGCCTCGACGTCGCCGCGGCGACGGTGGTTGAAGGTGATCTCCAAGACGCGGCCCGCCTCGCGCGCGGCATCGACCATGGCCTGCCCCTCCGCCGCGGTCCGCGCGATGGGCTTCTCGCACAGCACGTGGGCTCCTGCGCGGAGCGCGCCGATGCTGATCGGCGCGTGCAGGAACGTCGGCACCGCGACGCTCACGATGTCGAGGTCGCCCCTCGTGACGAGCTCCTCCCAGTTCTCGTAGGTGGCGACGCCGTACTGCTCCGCGAGGGCGGTGCGAGCGTCGGCCTCCTTGCCCGCGACGGCCACGAGCTCGACACCCGCTGCCTCGTGATAGGCGGCCATGTGCTGTTGGCCCGCCCAGCCGAGGCCGACGACTCCCGCGCGGATGACACCGTTGTCTGACATGGGGCTTGGACTCCTCTGTCTGATGATGCGTGATGATTCGAGATCAGAATTTAATCAGGTTGTGAGGTTAGTGAAGGACGGACGACGGGTCAACGCCGCAGCCGGCGCGGTGGGCCGCAAGCACGAGCCCGGCCAGTGCACAGGCTCCGTCCGGGCGCCGCGCGGCATGATGCCCACGTGGACTTCTCGCAGCCGCCCGTGGTCCGGATCGCGCCGGACGCCGAGCGCCCACTACCCGCAGGCGTGTGGTCGCGTACCATTCCCGCCGTCGAACAGGTGCTGCGCGGCGGGCTCGAGCTCGCGCCGGGCGTGACGTTCCTGGTCGGGGAGAACGGCAGCGGCAAGTCGACGCTCGTGGAGGCCGTGGCGGTCGCCTTGGCCTCTCGCCCGAGGGCGGCACCGCGCACGGACGGCACCCGACCCGCGACTCCGAGTCACCGCTGCACCATGCCGTGCGGCTGCAGCGCGGGGTCGGGTCGGGGCGGCGGGGCTTCTCCTGCGCGCCGAGACGATGCACGGCTGGTAAACGTTCCTCGAGGAGCACCCGGGCCCGAGCGACCCGGTGTTCCACGAGATGAGCTACGGCGAGTCCTTCCTCGCCGTCTCGAGTCCCGGTTCGACGGGCCGGGCCTGTTCTGCCTCGACGAGCCCGAGGCCGCGCTGAGCTTCGCCTCGACCCTGAGCCTCAGAGGGGCGGTACTCGCCGGAGGCGCTGCAGGCGGCCCTGGAGGGGCTCGGCACCTACCTCGCCGGTCTGTTGGGGGTTGCCTGAGTCGACGATCCTGTGGGCAGCCTCAGTCGACCGGACGTCGGCAAGCCTCCATCAGACCCGGGGCGGAGCACCCAGTCGCTCGACCACGGCGTCGAGGGTGGGCCAGGGGGGTCCCGCATGCAGCAGACGGAGGAGCTCCTCCCCGAATTGCAGCCCGTTCGGGAACTGGTCCCCCTTCTCCCAACGCCACGCTGCAACCATGGCAAGCACGAGCTGACGGCAGTGGTCGAGGAGCTCGTGGTCGATACCCCGGTAGCGCTCGGAGACCTCTTCGGGGACGTGAGCAAGGTCGAACTCCACGGGTCCGCGGCAGCACGTCTCGAAATCGATGAAGAGCGGACCGTCGCGCGTGCTCAGGATGTTGCCTGGATGGGGCTCACCGTGGAGCAGCTGCTCGCGCCCGTTCTCATCGATCGCCTCGTGCAACCATCGGAGCCTGCTGCCGAGGAACGCACGCTCGACGTCGGATAGCTCAGGGGAAAGGTCCGGCTCGGCAACTATCCGTTCCGCCTCGGCGATCCGATCGGTGAAGGGTGGGAACGTGCCTTCGACGCCGCGCATCCCGGCGTGCAGGCGTTCCAACGCCTGGGCGTATTCGCCCGGGGCGACCGTAGGCGTCACCGGCTCGTAGTACACCCACAGTGTCACCGCGAAGCCGTCGCGGGTGTAGACCAGCGGGTCCACCCGAGGCTCCAGGGCGCCGACGGGAGCCCCGAGGTCGGCGAGCTGTCGAGCAAGCGCGACCTCCAGCTGCGCGACCTCCTGTCCGACACGAGCGACCCGAGCCATCACCCCACACGGCTTCAGGTGCAGTGCGAGCTTGTTGGAGTTGTGGAGAACGGTCACGTCGTCAGCCGGTAGACCCAGGGAGACGGCAATGGCGGTCGTCGCGTCGATCGCTCGCGCCAGGTATGGCATGTCCATACGACGGATCATGCCATCGTGACCCGGGTGGAGGAGGGCCTGCCCGGAGTCAGTCGAAGCACGGTGACCGGACCTCCAGCGCGGGCTCGGAAACGCAGCCATCCAGGGTTGAGGCGCAATGCCTTGCTGAACGCCGCGTCCCGGTCGGTGCCATGGAGGTCGACCACGGTGTACTGGCCCGTGCCTTCAGCCGCCTCGACGTCGACCACGGGTGTGGTGAGCGCGTTGTGTACGCCGCCGCGGTTGTCACCGACCGGATGTGAGGGCCGACGGCGCGGTGAGCAACGTCAGAAATGCGTTGCCGGGCCGTGGTGACCACTGCTAGCTTTCCGGAGGCCGTGCGAGAGGACGAGGAGGTGGTACCCGTGAACGCAGTAACGACATGGGTGCTCCCCTCCGGGGTCACGGTCGGGCGATAGGTCGTCCGGGAGCGCCGTCCACGAGCACTCCCGAAAGGCACGACCATGCACTTCACCTCCGAACAGCGCCTCGACGACGACGTCCTCGAACGCGAGTTCACCCTCGGCGAGATCCCCGGCATCCTGTGGACGCCCGCATCCGCCTCCGCAGCCGCACCGGTGCCGCTGATCCTGCTCGGCCATCCCGGCGGGACGAGCAGGATGTACCCCCGGCTGGCGGGCCGGGCCCGGCACGCCGCGGCGGACGGGTTCGCCACCGCCACGATCGAGGGCCCGGGCAGCGGCGACCGGCCCCCATCGGCCGACGCCGAGCAGGCCCGCGCCGACCTCCGCCGGGCGCTCGCGGCCGGTGAGCCGGTCGACGACGACGTCGTCGACCGGCTGGTCCTTCCGCTGGTCGAGCAGGCGGTCCCGGAGTGGCAGGCCACCCTGGACGCACTCCTGGCACTGCCCGAGATCGGCGGCCGGGTCGGGTACTCGGGCGGGGTGATCGCCGTCGGGGTCCGGCTGGCGCTGGTCGAGCCGCGCATCGCGGCCGCCGGTCTGTACGCCGGGAGCTTCGTGCCCCACGCGATCCTCGACGAGGCCCGTCAGGTCACGATCCCCGTGCACGTCCTGCTGCAGTGGGACGACGAATGGAACGACCGGCAGCAGGCGCTGGACCTGTTCGACGCTTTCGGCTCCCAGGAGAAGACGCTGCAGGCCAATGTGGGCGGGCACACCGGCGTCCCGGCGCACGCGGGGGAGGACGCGGGCAGGTTCTTCGTCCGGCATCTGGCGGGCTGGAGATGATCGCCGCGGCGCTCAGGGCGCTCGGTGCCGACTTCCTGACCCTGGTCAGGCTGAACCTGCTGCTGCTCTAGGTGCCGCCAGCGCCGCCGCGAGGAAACCGGCGTCCCGGCCCGCGCCGCCGATGAGCGTGGACGTGAGGCCGTACTGGAACGGCAGCCCCAGGAAGGCCAGGCCGTCGATCGTCGTGGAGACGCCGCGCTCGTGCCGGGGGAGGCCGAGCTCGTCCAGGGGCAGGTCGTCGATCCACCCGAACGCGGGCCGGTATCCGGTGGCCCAGAGCACGGCGCCGACGTCGAGCACGCGACCGTCGGCGAGCAGCGGCTTCCCGTCCGCCACGCCGGTCAGGCGCGGGCGGCGCTCGGCGCCGGCGTGGTCGAGGAGCCGGGGACTGATGCCGATCAGCGGGGCGCCCGAGGTCAGCATCCGTGGCGCGGCCCTGCGGCCGAGGGGGGTGGCGCGCGTGAGCATCCGATGCAGGAAGGCGAACCAGGCCCCGCCGGCGACGGCCAGGAGCGGGCGGGGGATCGCCGTCGTCGGCGTCCCCGCCACGGTGACGCGCCGCCCCGCGTGGGCGAGCTCGAGGCCGAGCTGCAGGCCGGAGGTGCCGCACCCGACGACGAGGACGTGCCCCTCGGGCAGGTCGTCCGGCCGCCGATACCGCGAGGTGTGCAGCTGCACGATCGCGCCGTCGAGCTCGGCGGCCTGGGGCGGGACCCGTGCGGTGCCGTCCCCGCCGGTGGCGACGACGACGCGCCGGGCCCGCCACGTCGCCCCGTCGGTGGCCGCGTCGGTGGCTGCGGAGAACCCGCCGCCGAGCACCGCCGTCAGGCGCGTGACCCGCGTGCGCGGGTGCAGGGGGACGTCGAAGCGCTCGGCGTACCCGTCGAGGTAGTCGGCGAACTCCGTGGCGGTGGGGCGCGCCCGGGGTGGTGCCGGGTACGGCAGCCCGGGCAGGCCGTCGAAGCGGGCGGGTGTGAACAGCCGCAAGGAGTCCCAGCGCTCCCGCCACGCGTCGCCGGGGGCGGCGCGCGCGTCGAGCACCTCGTGCGGGATCCCTCGCCGCCGCAGGTCGCGGCTCAGGGTCAGGCCGCACTGGCCGGCCCCGATGACCAGGACGTCGGTCTCCATCGCGCCACCAACTTAGAATCATCGTCAATTCAGTGGAATGCTATTCTACGTCCATGCCGTCGACGCCCACAAGACCCCCGAACCGTCGGCAGGCCCAGCGGGCCGCCACGCGGGAGGCCGTCGTCGAGGCCGCCGATCGTCTGTTCCGCCGGGACGGGTACGTCGCGACGACGATCGGCGCGATCTCGCGCGAGGCGGGCGCGGCCGTGCAGACCGTCTACAACACGGTGGGGGACAAGGCCGCGGTGCTCTCGGCCGTGCTCGATCGAAGCGCGTCCGGCCCGGAGGGTCGACCGGTGCTGGAGTTCCTCGGCGAACGGCTCGATGCCGCGGTCGACGCGGCGTCGGCGGTCGATGCGCTGGCCGACTGGTTCGCGGAGGTGAACCCGCGCACCATGCCCGTGAACCGCATCATCGACCAGGGGGCGGCGGTCGACCCGCAGATCGCCGAGCTGCGGAAGCGTCGCGGCCAGCAGCGGCTGGAACGGTACCGACAGGTCGAGACGCTGCTGCGCGAGCGCGGCCGCCTGCGCGCCGGTCTGGACGCGGACGCGGTGGGCGCCGTCGTCTGGTCCATCGGCTCGCCCGCGACCTACGAGGCGCTGGTCGTGCAGGCGGGCTGGTCGCTCCGCAGGTATCGCGATTGGGCGGAACGGACACTGGCCGCGGCCCTCCTGGAATGACGACGACGGCGTTCTCGAGAAATCCTGAGAAGCTCTGGCGGTCGGCGGAACCGCAGCTGATCCTGCGTCGGGCGGTTCACGGCGCGGCGGGCAGGTGCACCGAGACCCGGAGCCCGCCGCCGTCCCGGGCGATGAGGAAGAGTGCCCCGTCGTGCGCCCGGGTAATGCTCTTGACGATCGCCAGCCCGAGGCCGACGCCGGCCTGGTCACCGTGGATGCGCTCGGTGCCGCGCTGGAACGGCTCGGTGAGCGTCGATACCAGGCCCGGGGCGAGCCTCTCGCCGGTGTTCTCGACGGTGAGCACGACCTCGGCGGCGCGGGTCGTGGTGTTGACCCGCACGGTACCGCCGGCGGGGACGTTGTGGACGATCCCGTTGTGCACGAGGTTCGTGGTGAGCTGCAGCAGGAGCGCCTCGGACCCGAATGCCGGGGTGACTTCGCCGGAGGTCTCGAGGGTGATGCCCCGCTTCTCCGCGAGGGGGAGGAGCGTCTCGGCGGCCTCTTCCGCGAGGAGCGACAGGTCGACTCGCTCGCGGGTGAACGCCCGCTGGTCGGCGCGGCTGAGCAGCAGCAGGGCCTCGGTGAGGCCGATCGCCCGGGTGCTGACGGCGGTGAGTCGTTCGATGAGCTCGTCGGTGTCGCGATCGGGGTCGTGGCGGGCGACGTCGAGCAGGGTCTGCGTGATCGCCAGCGGCGTGCGCAGCTCGTGGGAGGCGTTGGCCGCGAACCTCCGCTGCTCGGCCACCTGCGCCTCCAGCCGCGCCAGCATGGTGTCGAAGGCGTCGGCGAGCTCGCGGAACTCGTCGTTGGTGCCCGGCAGCCGGATGCGGTGGGAGAGCGACCCCGTCGTGGCCGTGTGCGTGGCGCCCGTGATGCGCGTCAGCGGGGCGAGCATGCGACCGGCGAGGATCCAGCCGCCCAGCAGGCCGAAGACCAGCAGGGCGACCAACGCCCAGCCCACCCGCGGGGCGAAGGCCGCCGTCAGGTCGGATCGGTTGGGGACGAACCGGCCGAGAGTCCTGATCTCGCCGTCGGGCACGTAGCGCAGGAGGAACACCCACACGACCGTGAGGAGCAGCGCGCCGGCGACCATGAGGAACGCGGCGTAGCTGAGGGTGAACTTGAGCCGGACGCTCGGCCCGGAGGCCCTAGCCATGTCCGCCGTCGTCGTCTCCGGCCGGCCCGGTCTCGATGCGGTAGCCGACGCCGGGCACGGTGGCGATGACCCACGGCTTCCCGAGCCGCTTGCGCAGCGCCGAGACGGTGATGCGCACGGCGTTGGTGAACGGGTCGGTGTCCTCGTCCCAGGCCCGCTCGAGGAGCTGCTCGGTGCTGACGACACCGCCCTCGGCGCCGACGAGGACCTCGAACACGGCGAACTGCTTCCTGGTCAGCGCGACGTACCGGCCGTCGCGATAGACCTCGCGGCGGAACGGGTCCAGGCGCACGCCGGCGATTTCCCGCACGGGCGGCCTGATGTGGGCGCGGCGACGGTCGAGCGCCCGGAGCCGGAGCACGAGCTCGCGCAGCGCGAACGGCTTGGTGAGGTAGTCGTCGGCGCCGAGCTCGAACCCGGAGGCCTTGTCGTCGAGACGGTCGGCGGCGGTGAGCATGAGGATCGGCATGCCGCTGCCAGACGCGACGATGCGCTCGGCGATCTCGTCGCCGGAGGGGCCGGGGACGTCGCGGTCGAGGACGGCGATGTCGTAGGCGATGATGCTCAGCATTTCCAGGGCGGTGCGGCCGTCGCCGGCGGTGTCGGCAGCGATCGCTTCCAGGCGCAGGCCGTCGCGGACGGCCTCGGCCAGGTCGGGCTCGTCCTCGACGATCAGCACGCGCACGCCCCCGATGCTACGAGGCGACGCAAATCGCTCGGGCTATCGGGAAGCCGGGCCACGGCGCCGGGACGATCGATCCTCGCCGCCGATCCCCTGGTCAGGCAGCGTCGACGACCAGCACGACCTTGCCGCGCACGCGACCGCCCTCGCCCTGGCGGTGCGCCTCCGCGACCTCGGTGAGCGGGAAGGTCCGCGCGACCGGGAGCGCGAAGCGACGGGACTCGATCAGCTCGCCGATCTCGGCGAGCACGTGGAGCGCCCGGCCGGTGTCGCCGCGGCTGAACCGCACGCCGTGCTCCTGCGCGCCGCGGAAGTCGGCGATCGTCACGACTCGCTCCGGGCCGCCGGCGAGCCCGATGAGCTCGGGCAGGACGCCGCTGCCGGCGGCGTCCAGCGCCAGGTCGACGCCGCCGGGCGAGAGCGCGCGCACCCGCTCGACGAACCCGTCGCCGTAGGTGACGGGCCGGGCGCCCAGGGCGCGGAGGTAGTCCTGGTTCGTCGCGCCGGCGGAACCGATGACGTGCGCGCCGCGCGCCACCGCGAGCTGGACGGCGGCGCTGCCGACGGTCCCGGAGGCGCCGTTGACGAGCAGCGTGCTTCCCTCGACGACGCCGAGCTGGTCGAGCGCGCGCGTGGCGGTCTCGATGGCGGCCGGCAGCGCGGCGGCCGCGGGGAAGTCGAGCGGCGGAGGGATCCGGGCATAGCTGGACAGCACCGCGAGCTCGGCCTGGGCCGCACCGTCGGAGGAGAAGCCGAACGCCCGGTCGCCGACGGCCACGTCCGTCACGCCCTCGCCGAGCTCGTCGACCACCCCGGCGGCCTCGTAGCCCAGCGTCTGCGGCAGCTCCTCGTCCATCTCGCCCTGGCGCCTCTTCCAGTCGCTCGCGTTGACGCCCGCCGCGCGCACCGCGACCCGGACCTCGCCGGGGGCCGGGTGCGGGTCGGGGAGGTCGACGATCTCGAGGACGTCCGGGCCCCCGAACTGGTGGAACTGTGCTGCCTTCATCGTCGCTCCGATACCTTGCACAGCCTCGTGGTCGTGCGCGTCAGCGCCGGGCGAGGCGGATGACGGGCAGCTCGCGGTCCGTCTTCTCCTCGTACCGGGCGAACCCGGGCGCCGTCGCCTTGATCGTCGTCCAGACGGCGGCGCGCTCCTCGCCGTGCAGCTGGGTCGCCGAGACGGGGATCTTCTCGCCCGCCACCTCGATCGTCACGCGGTCGGGGTGGGCGGCCAGGTTGTTGTACCAGGCGGGGTTCTTCGGCGCGCCGCCGGCGGAGGCCACGATGATCCAGGTGTCGTCCTCACCCGGGAACGACGCGACCGGGACGGTCCGCTCCTCGCCGCTCCTGCGGCCGATCGTCGTCAGCGCCAGCGCGTCCCCGCCGCCGGCCTTGCCGCCCTTGGAGCGGATCCGGTTCGCCATGCGCCGGTTCATCCAGGCGAGGAGACGCCCGCGCGGCTGCCGTGCGCCGCGGGTGCCCTGGGGGTGGGTGAAGGTCATCGTTTCCTCCGTCGTCGGTCGTCCGTCCGTACGCGCTGACGACTGTACAGGGCACGAACTATCTGTGGTGTGTACCGTTGGCCCGGTGAGCGAGACGACCGGCCGCAAGGATCCCTGCCGGCCCGGCGCCGACCCGCTCCCGGCGCTGGTCGAGCTCGCCCTCCTGGTCAAGGCGACGGTCGGCGGCGTCGCCGAACGGTACGAGCTCACCCCCGCCCAGAGCCGGATGCTGTACGTCCTGGCCGCCGAGGGCCCGCTGCGGATGGCCGACCTGGGCCGGCACCTGGCCGTGGAGAAGGCCGCGCTCACCGGGCTGGTCGACCGCGCGGAGCGGCGCTCGCTGGTGGAGCGCCGAGCCGTCCCGGGCGACCGCCGCTCGGTCGACGTCGCGCTGACTGACGCCGGAGCCTCGGCGTTCGCCGTGTTCCGGACCGACGTCACCGCCGCCCTCGACGCGATGCTCGACCGGCTCTCCGACGACGAGCGGGCCGCCTTCCAGCGGATGACGGACACCGTCGTCGTCGGCGCGGCGGAGGGGTGCCCGGCGACGAGGGCGCCGTCGTGACGACGGCGCCCTCGTCGATGTTCTCCTCTCGTCGTGCGACGGTCAGGTGTCAGCGCCCGCCGCCGTGCCACCCTCCCCACCGCTTGCCGACGCGGATCTCGCCCGTCTCGCGGATGTCCGTCGACGACGAGCCGACGTAGACCGGGACGGTGCCGCGCGGCGTGGTCCACCGGTCACGGTCGACGTCCCAGTACGCGAGGGACTCCGGGTCGAGCGTGACGGTGACCGTCCGACGCTCGCCCGGCCGGAGGGTGATCTCGCGCCATCCGGCGAGGGCCAGCGGCGCAGTGTCGACGCGCTGCGTGGGCAGCTCACCGACATACACCTGGACGGTCTCGGTGCCCTTCACCTCGCCCGTGTTGCGCACCCGGACGGAGACCGCAACGTCCTTGTCCCGGTGCCTCGTGCCGCCGTGGTGGTCCATTGCCGTGCGCAGCCTGCTGTAGTCGAACGTCGTGTACGACAGGCCGTGCCCGAACGGATAGCTCGGCTGGATGCCGAGCGCCTCGTAACCCCGGTACCCGACGAAGATGCCCTCGGTGAACTGCTGGTCGAGACCGTCGCCGGGGTACTGCTCGGGGCTGCTGACCGGTGTGGACTGCTCGTCGACGGGGATGGTCACGGGCAGCTTCCCGGAGGGGTTGACATCGCCGAACAGGAGCCGCGCGATGGCGTTGCCCTGCTCCTGGCCGCCGTACCAGTTGTGCAGCACAGCGGGGACGGCGTCCTCCCAGTCGGAGGTCTGGACCGCGGCACCCGCCGTGACGACCACCACCGTGCGGGAGTTGGCCGCCGCGACCTGACGGATGAGCTCGGCCTGGTCGTTCGGCAGGTCGAGCGTGGGGCGGTCCCCACCCTCGGTGGAGTAGTCGCGCACCACCACGACCGCGGCGTCCGCGTCCGCCGCGGTCTCTGCCGCGTCGGTGATGCCCGGCTGGACGAAGCCCTCGGGGGGAACCCAGCCCAGCTTGAATGCGGCGCCGGAGTCGGTGCCGGACGCTCCGATCGCGAACTCGGCGCGCACGTCGTACTGCGCGCCCGCCTCGAGCGTCACGTCGGCCGTGGAGATGTTGGCGGACAGCGGGTCCGCCGTCGGCTCCGTCGTGAGCACGGCGACGTCGTCGAGGTAGACGGTCGACGTGCCGTTCGAGGTGACCGAGAGCTGATAGCTCCCGTCCACCGGTGCGGTGAGCGTTCCCGTCCACCGGATCGACGACGTGTTGTCGTTGGTCTGCGTCGGGAAGTGCGGCGACGCGGAGTTGAAGCCCGGGTTGAAGTAGAAGCCGCCGTTGATGCCCGCGTACGGCTCGGTCCGGTCGAGCGCCGGAGCCCCGGACAGGTCCGGGTTCGCGAAGTACTCGACCCGGAACCCCGGTGCGCCGTCGCCGGCGGAGGTGAGGACGTCGGACGGGATGGGGTCGGGACCCGCCAGCAGCGCCGTAGAGGTCACGGGGTCGGTCCCCGGGACGTGGGTCACGGTCGCGCCGGCGGCACGGTCAGCGATCCCGTCGAGGGGGCTCACGGAGTATGTCGGCAGGACCTGGGAGCTCCCCCCGCCCTGGACGGTCGCGTCGGCGTCCGTCCCGATGACGGCGATCGAGTCCTCGTCGTCCAGGGGCAGGATCGGACCGTCGTTCTTCAGCAGCACGCTGGCCTGCTCGGAGACCTCGCGCGCGAAGCTGCCGTTCTCCTCCTCCGGCAGCGGTCGGACGGTCGGGGGCTCGTCGAAGAGCCCGAGACCGAACATCGGTCGCAGGATGCGCAGCACGGCGTCGTCGATCCGGGACATGGGCACCTGCCCGGAGCTCACCGCGTCGACCAGCGGCGCGCAGAAGAAGCAGTCGTTCCCGCCGTAGTTGCCGGGCATCTCCTGGTCCAGCCCGCCCTGGATGGACGCCTCCGTGCTGTGGGTGGCGCCGTAGTCGCTCATGAGCCAGCCCTCGAACTCGAGCTGGACCTTGAGGATCTCGTTGAGCAGCACGTCGTTCTCGCACGCGAACGCGCCGTTCACCTTGTTGAAGGAGCACATCGCGGAGCCCGGGTGGGCCTTGTCGATCGCGATGTCGAAGGGACGGGTGTAGATCTCCTGCAGCGTCCGCTCGTCGAGCACGGCGTTGCCACCGAGGAGGCGGTTGGCCTCCTGCGTGTAGACGTTGTAGTGCTTGATGTCCGCGACGACGGGGTTCTCCTGGATGCCGCGGGTGATGGCGGCGCCCATCAGGCCCGAGACCAGCGGGTCCTCGCCGAACGCCTCGAAGGCCCGGCCCGCCAGCGAGACGCGCGCGATGTCCATCGCGGGCGCGAGCAGCACGTTGTGGCCCGTGCGGTGCGCCTCGTCGCCGGCGCGCAGGCCGTACTCCTCGGCGAGGTCGGTGTCCCACGTGGCGGCCAGTGCGAGCGGCGAGGGCAGCTCGGTGGCCCGTTGGTCGTTGACGCCGGGGTTGGCGATCCGCACGCCGGCGGGGCCGTCGGCCATCGTGAGGGCCGGGATCCCGAGCCGCTCGATGGGGGCGTTGTAGAAGCCGTAGAAGTTGTTGAGCTCCCCGTGCAGCATGTCGACCTTCTCCTCGACGGTCATCTGCCGCAGGAGTGCCCGGGCGCGACGGTCCGCGGACCGCGAGTCGTCCCACCATCTCTGGCCGTGCGAGGAGGAACCTCGCTGGAGCTGGGCAGTGGAGGAGGGCGATGGAGAGGCCGTTCGAGCGGCCTGGTCTGCCGTGGCTGTTGCCCCGAGGGGGAGGAGCAGACCGACGGCGCACGTGATGCTGAGGGCCGCTGCTCGTAGCGACCGGTGCGTTCGCGAGGGAGTCATGCGAAACACTTCCTTGTGTTCTCTGGGCGACTCGCCGCCGCTCCCCGGCGTCCGGCGAGCACTTCCAGTAGACGCCGCCACCGGGTCCTCGCAACCCCCGGTGGCGAGGCTTGCCGGGGCACGGCGATGCGCCCCCCGGGGGCAATCGTGAGGTGGCACGGCCGCCCACTTCGGCCGTGCGCGACGAGGGGAGACGGGGTGGGCGACCCCCTGCTCGCGCTGGTGCGCGACGCGACCGCGTCGCTCGCGCTCCTGCTCGGCACGCAGACCCTGACGACGGTGCTCGTCCTGGTCGGGGCGACCACCCTGGCGGCGGTCGCGCTGGCGTTCGTCGCCCGCGCGACGACGGCCGCCTCGCTCGGCGTGGCGCCGGTGGGGGCCCACCGCACGCGGCACGACGTCGACGAGCGCCCGTTCGTCTCCCAGAGCGACCCCCATGCCCCCGGCCGGCCGCGGCCCAGGGCGCCAGGCGCCGTCCTCGGCTGATCGCCCGGCCCGGGACACCTGACCTTCGACGCCCGACCGTCGGCGCTGCGCGCACGCGCAGCGTGCCCTGCCTCGTCCCCCCGGGGTGATCGGCGAACGCGTACCCAGCCGTTCGACCGAGGACACCACCATGGACCTGTTTGCCTTCCCGCCCGTCGCCGCCGTGCTCGACACGGCCTACCGCGCCCTGATGGCGCTGTCGCACCTGCTCGAACCCGCCCTGGGCGTCACCGCCGCCGCGGTCGCCGTCGTCGCCGTCACGCTGGCCGTGCGTGCCGTCCTGATCCCCGTCGGCATCTCGCAGGCCAAGGGCGAGCGCACCCGGGCGCGCCTCGCGCCCCGGCTCGCCGAGCTGCAGCGCCGCCACCGGAACGACCCCGAGAAGCTGCAGCGCGCGACGGTGCAGCTCTACGCCGACGAGGGCACGAGCCCGTTCGCCGGCTGCCTGCCGATGCTGCTCCAGGCGCCCGTCGTCGGCGTCATCTACGCGCTGTTCATCCATGGGCAGATCGCCGGGCACGGGAACGCGCTGCTCGGCCACACCTTCTTGGGCGTGCCGCTCGGGTCGAGCCTCGTCGGCGCGATCTCCGGCGGCGCGGCCGCCCTCTCGACGATCGCCGTGCTCGGGGCGCTCGTGCTCGCCGTCGCGCTCGTGGGTGAGCTGACGCGGCGGGCGACGCTGCCGGGCGGCCCGCTGGCCGCGCCCGCGGCGCCGGTCGCGACGTCGGCCTCCCCGGCCGGCCCACCCCACCCGCTCGCCGGGCCGCGCGGGAAGCGCGCGCTCGGTGCGCTGCAGTTCGTGACGGCCGTGATCGCGTGCTTCGTGCCGCTCGCCGCGGGGCTCTACCTGCTGGTGACGGTGGCGTGGACCCTGGGCCAGCGGCTGGTCCTGCGGCGGCGGTACCCGCTCGAGGTCCGGGCGTAGCCCGCCCGGTGGGTCAGGAGCCGCCCATCTGGGCGACGGCTTCCATCCACTCCCAGTGCCACGGCTCGTACTTGGACCCGCCGGACCGGGCCCAGTCGGGGTTGTCCCACCCGAACGCCGGGGCGTTCGCGGCGAGCCAGTCCCAGCGGCCGCCCGCGTACGACTCGGCGCAGATGTCCACGGCGAGGCCCCAGCCGTGGTTCGACGTGCCCGGCGTGGCCGCGAGGTACCCCTTGGTGGCCTTCGTCGAGACCTGCTGGGAGTAGCTGCGGTAGCCGTCCGTGATGCACATGGCCTCGCCGAACTGCGCGATGTACGCCTTGTTGAGGTTGGCCAGGGCGACTCCCGCGTCGGCGCGCGCCTGGGTGTGCCCGTCCCAGAGCACGCACAGCTCGCTGCTCGGCACCTGGCCGTTCGACCCGAGCGACGCGGCCTCGCCGTCGCAGCCGGGCAGGACGGGCGGCGGGGGCGCCGGGGCGATCTTCCCGCCGTCCAGCGTCTCGACGGCCATGCGCGCGTCGTCGGCGACACTGACCTGGGCGCCGCCCCCGACGGCGCCCGCCCCGGGAGCGGTGCGTGCCTTGCTGCGCGACGCCCCGCCGTCGCGGTCGTCGGCCGCGGCGGCCGCGGTGATCGCCTCGAGGGTGCCGGTGGTGGGCCGGTCGTCGGCCTCCGGCGCGGCGGCCTGGGGCGCGGCCGTGGTGAGGGCCGTCGTCGTGGCGACCGCCACGGTCAGCCCGATCCCGATGCCCGCCCAGCGGCCCGGCGTACGCGTGCGGGCGGTCTTGGCGGTGGTCGTCCGGGTGGTCGTCCGGGTGGTCGCCCGGGTGGTCGCCCGGACCGCCTGGGGGGCGGGCTTGGTGGCGGAGGCGGGGGCGGCCTCGGTGGCGCGGCGTCGCGCAGGGGCCGGGTGTCGGCTCTTGCCGCCGCGGCCGGGGTCGCGGCGGCTCGGGGCGGGTACGCCTGGGGTGCGGAGGTCGGTCGGGGAGGCCGGCGCGGCGTGCTCGTGCGTCATCGTGCCGTCCGCCCGCGGTGGCGGGTCGAGCCTGCGGCGCCGTGCTGCGTGGTGCCCCGGAGTACCTGGGTTGTCATGCGACCTCTCTTGATACCTGAACCGCCACCGGGCAGGAACGTATCGCATCGACCCACCAAAAGTCACGAAACGATTACGGACCGGTCGTGACGGGCGGCGCGCCGGTGTCCCGTGCGTGATGCGTCGACCCGGCCTAGCGTCGAGGGATGAGCGAGGACACGAGTAGCGACGCCCGCGGCGAGAAGAGCGGCGGCAAGGCGGCGAAGATCCTGTACCGCCCCATCGGCATCGTGAGCTCGATCGTGGGCGGGATCGTCGCGGGCCAGGTCTTCAAGCAGGTGTACAAACGGGTCACGCCCGGCGACCGTCAGGACGCGCCGAAGCCGCTGGAGTCCGAGTACCGCCTGCGCGAGATCCTCGTCGCGGCCCTGCTGCAGGGCGCGATCTTCTCCGTGGTGAAGGCGATCATCGACCGGGGTGGGGCGCGGGCGTTCGAGAAGTGGACGGGGGAGTGGCCGGGCGACTGACGGCGACGGCCCGCGCGTGCTTCGATGGCTCGATGGCCGCCGACGACGCGCGCACCCGCCCCGCCGACCGGGCGTGGCGGCGGCTGCCCGCGGACGCCCGGGCGCTCCTGGAGAGCGACCTGCCGGGCACTGACCTGCGCACGCTGCTGCTCGACGTCGCGGCCGCCCGCGCCGCCGCGACCCGGCCGGCCGACGTCCTCGCGCAGTGGCGTCGCGATCGCATGGTGCGACCGTCCGCCGCCGACCCGCGTCGCCTGTGGCAGCTGGAGGCCCGGCTGTGGGAGGCCCTGCCGGGCGAGTTCGAGGCCGTCGAGCCGGCGCCCGTCGCCCCGCTCGCGACGGCCGCTGCGCTCGGCGGTGTCAGCCAGCACCGGGTGGTCGCGACGACGCGGCTCACCGAGGTGGTGAGCGACTCCAGCAACGTGCTCGCCGTCGAGGCGGCGGACGGCCGGTCGGCCCGCCCGCGCGACGCGGTCGTCCACCTCGCGGCGATTCGCGCGTGGCAACGGCTGCTGGGCGCCACGGCCGCGCACCTCCGGCCGCGGATCGAGGTCACCGTGTGGGACGACGGCGCGGTGGCGGAGCGGGTCGCGGACACCGTGCTGCCCGCCGTGCGCGACGGCGCCGTGCGGGTGGTCGAGGACTCGACCCGGGAGCGCGCCCGCGGCTACTACGCCGGTGTCGTCGTCCGGATCGTCGCCGAGGACGGACGCGAGATCGGCGACGGCGGCCTCACGACCTGGACCGCCCAGCTCCTCGCCGACCGCAAGGAGCGGTGCCTCGTCTCGTGCGTCGCCACGGAGCAGCTGGTCACGCCGGCCGCGTGACGTCCGGCGCGCCGGATCAGCAACGGCCCTCGACGAGCACGCCCTCTCACCAGTCCGCGGGGCGCGAGTCCTTGCCGTCGAGCCACAGCCGGTCGCTCGAGTCGCGGTGGGTGCCGTCCGTGCCGACGTGTTTGCTGCTGATCCGGTCGCCCTTGGTGATGACGTGCACCACGGCCATCGCGTGACCGTGGCCGAGGGCGTAGGTCTCCTTGAGCCACGCGGCGACGGGCGTCGCCTTGCTGCCCGGGCCGAAGCCCAGCTCGGCGGCGGCCTCGACGAGCTGCCGGGGCGTGAGGCCGGTCTTGGTCTCGACGTTGTCGAGGTAGGACTGGAACGACATCAGCGGCTCTCCTTGCTCTCGGTGCCCTTGTTCTGCTGGATCATCGTGGCGGACGCGTGGATGCACCTCATGCGCAGCGCGTCGGCGCCGGTGTTGGTGAAGCCGTGCCAGACGTCGGGCCCGACGACGGCGGTGTCGCCCGCGTGGGCGACGACGGTCTCGTCGCCGATCCGGATCGTGGCCTCGCCCTCGAGCACGGACCACGTCTCGGAGTAGGGGTGCCGGTGCAGGTCGGGGCCCTGGCCGGGGTCGTTGGTGACCAGGAAGAACGAGACGCCCGAGCCGTGCGGGCGCCCCTCGAAGCGCAACGTGCGCGAGCCCGGGATGCGGATCGTGTCGGCGGGGATCACTGAGGCCACTGAGACCATGACTCCTCCTGCGTGTCGGTCGACGTCGGGGCGACGTCGTTGCGGCAAGCCTCGCGAGGAGCCGGCGGGGCCACGACCCTTTCGACGAGGGTCGAAGGGGTCGGCGCAGACCTCAGCGCGCCGCCTCGACCAGTGCGGCCATGCTGCGGCCTGCGGCGCGCATCGGCTCCGGGTCGCGGGTGGTGCGGCTGAGCAGGAACGCGCCCTCGACGACCATGACCATGGCCAGCGCCAGGTCGCGCGCCCGGTCGGGGGCGACGTGCCGGGAGAACCAGGCGGTGCCGCCCTCGACCCAGTTGGCGAACACGTCCGCGGCGGCCTCGCGCAGCGGCTCGTGGGTGCTCGCCACGTCGAGCGCCATCGTCGCGACGGGGCACCCGTCGGCGTAGTCGCCGGCGACGAGGTCGCGCGCCGCGGAGTCGAAGGCGTGCACGACGGCCTCGACCGGGTCGTCGCGCTCCTCCAGCAGGCCGAGCACGAGCGTCATGAACTGCGGGCCGGTGGTGCGGATCATGTCCTCCGCCAGCGCGTCCTTGCCGCCGGGGAAGAAGTGGTAGATCGACCCGAACGGCGCGGCGGCGTCCGTGGCCACCTGCTTGAGGCCGGTCCCGGCGTACCCGCGCCGCGCGAACAGCCGCGCCGCCGCGTGCCGGATGCGGGTGCGGGTGCCGGCGCCGGCGGGGGGCTCCGCGAAGAGCGGGGGCTGGTTCGAGGGGGTTGCCGTGGCCATGGCGCCAGCCTACGGTGGACTGACTAGAACGATCTATCAACAACCCTGTCCATCGCGTGACTCCGAAGGGATCGACATGGCCGTGGTCGAGCTGGAGGCAGGGCCCGTCGCCTACGAGGACACGGGCGGCGAGGGGCCGGTGGTCGTGCTCGGCCACGGCCCACCGATGGACTCCCGCACCTGGCGCAAGGTCGTGCCGCTGCTCCCGGGGTTCCGCGTGATCACGCCGACCCTGCCGCTCGGCGGGCACACCACGCCGATGCACCCCGACGCCGACCTGTCCCAGCGCGGCACGGCGCGCCTCCTCGGTGACCTGCTCGACGCCCTCGACCTCGAGGACGTCACGCTGGTGCTGAACGACTGGGGCGGCGGGCAGTTCCTGATCAACGACGGCCGCACCGACCGCATCGGCCGGCTGGTGCTGGCCGCGTGCGAGGCGTTCGACAACTTCCCGCCGGGCCCCGCCAAGGCGCTCGGCACGGCTGCCGCGATCCCCGGCGGCATGTGGCTCACGCTGCAGCTCTTCCGGGTGCGCGCGTTCCGACGCATGCGCAGCGGCTACGGCGGGATGTCGGTGGTCGGCATCCCGGACGACCTCCTCGTGGACTGGTTCGCACCCGCCACGCGCGACCGGCTGATCCGCCGCGACTTCGCGAAGTTCGCCCGCGGCGCCCCGAAGCGCGACGAGCTCCTGCGGCTCGCGGCGGGCTGGCGCGACTTCACCAAGCCCGTGCTGGTCGTGTGGACCGACCAGGACCCGCTCATGCCGCCCGAGCACGGGCCGCGGCTCGCCGCCCTCTACCCGGACGCGCGCCTCGAGGTGCTCGCGAACTGCGGCACCCTCGTCGGCGAGGACCAGCCCGAACGCTTCGCCCAGCTCCTCGCCGAGTTCGCCGTGCAGGAGGTCTCGCCGCATCTCTGACGTCCTTTCATTGACAGGGTGAAGGAATAGACGCCAGAGTGTCCGGGTGCAGCGCCGCTCAGACGTTCCCCGCCTCGGCTCGCTCGGGCCCTCCGCCCGGGCGGTGGTGCGCGCCCTGCTGCTGGCCGGGCCGCTCTCCCGGGCGGAGCTCGCGCGGCGCCTGGAGCGCTCCCCGGCGAGCCTCACCAAGATGACGCAGCCGCTGCTGGCAGCCGGCCTGATCTGCGAGGACACAGCCCCGCTCGCCGAGAGCCGCGGGCGCCCGGGCGCTCCGCTGGTGCTGCAGGCCTCGCGGCACCTGTTCCTCGGCATCAAGGTCACCGCGGGTGAGCTGTACGCGGTGCGGGCGGACGCCTCCGGACGGGTGGAGGCGAGCGGGCACCGCGTGCTGGCCGACATCGATCAGGCGACGGTCGTGGCACAGATCATTGAACTGGTGAAGGAACTCGGCGACGCGGGGCCGATCCAGGCGCTCGGCATCGGCCTGGCCGGCCAGATGTCCCGGTTCGACCACGCCGTGCGCGGCAACGGCTACCTCGGCTGGGACCAGGTGCCGCTGGCGCGGTTGCTGGAACAGGCCACCGGCATCCCCACCGTCCTCAGCGGGGACGCCCGGGCGCTGACCGCCGGGGTCCAGTGGTCCGGACCGGGCCGGGGGATGAGCGACTTCGCGGTGCTGACCGTCGGCGTCGGGGTCGGCCTGGGCATCGTCGTCGAGGACAAGGTGCTCGCGGGCCCCACCGGCAAGGTGGGCCTGGTCGGGCACCAACGAGTCTCCGACTCCGGCCCGCTGTGCGCCCGTGGGCATCGCGGCTGCGCCTCGGCCTTCCTCACCACGAGGGCCATCACCCAGGGCATCGGGGTGCCGCTCGGCCGCGCCGACCTGGACCTGGACGCGGCGCTCGGGCTCGCGGAGGCGGGCGACGACGTCGCCCTGCGCGTCTTCGCCGACGCCGGCCGCGCCCTGGGCGCGCTGATCGCGCAGCTCGTGAACGTCCTCGGCCTGCCCGCGGTGATCCTGGCCGGAGACGGGCTGGGCATGCTCGCCCATGCCCGGCCCGCGATGGAGGCCGCGATCGCCGAGCACCTCCACCCGAATGCCACCGCGCCGGAGGTGGTGGCCTTCACCTCCGGCTTCGACGAGTGGGCGCGCGGCGCGGCCGTGGTCGCCTGCCAATGGATGCTCGTCGACCCGCCCACCCGTCACCCCGAACCGGCCTGACCCACCACCCATGACCCACGACTTCCAGGAGGAAGCCTTGACCGCACTGCCCCTCGACCCCACCGCCCCGCTCCAGAAGGACGCCGGCTCGATCAGCATCGGCATCGTCGGCGCCGGCCAGTTCTCGCGGAGCTTCGCGACGCTCTGGGACCTGCACCCGAACGTCGACCGGCTCACGATCACCGACCTGGTGCCGGAGCGGGCCAAGTCGCTGGCGGACCGCTACGAGCGTGCGACCGTGGTCGACAGCTTCGAGGAGATGCTCGACTCGGACGTCGACGCCGTCGCCATCTTCACCCAGCGCTGGACGCACGCACCCCTGGTGCTGGCCGCGCTGGAGGCCGGCAAGCATGTCTACTCGGCGGTGCCGATGGCCACCGAGATCACCGACATCGAGGCGATCATCGCCGCCGTCGAGCGCACGGGCCGCACCTACATGATGGGCGAGACGAGCTACTACAACCCGGCCACCGTCTTCATCCGCGAGAAGGTGCGCGAGGGCGCGCTCGGCCAGGTCTTCTACGCCGAGGGCGACTACGTCCACGACATGGACCTCGGCTTCTACGCCGCGTACCAGTACAGCGGCGGGGAGAACTGGAAGTCCACCGCCAGCTACCCGCCGATGCTCTACCCGACCCACGCGATCGGTGGCGTCCTCGGCGCCCTGCCTACCCGCGCCGTCAGCGTGAGCTGCCTCGGCGTGGAGGACCGGCGCGGGGACGGCGTCTTCGACCGGGAGGTCAGCCAGTTCGGGAACAGCTTCTCCAACGCCACGGCGCTCTTCGAGCTGTCCGACGGCGGGGCGATGCGCACCAACGAGATGCGCCGCGTGGGCTACCCGTCCCACATCCGGGAGTCGCGGTTCCGCTTCTTCGGCACCGAGGCCAGCTTCGAGCAGCTCGCCCACCAGAGCGTCTGGAACGACAAGGAGACCTCCACGGACGTTTCCGCCGACTTCGTCCCGGTCCGAAGCGGGGCCGACGAGGCCGACCTCGCGGACGTCGACCCGGCGCTGCGCGAGGCGTTCACCTCGGGGTCCACGCCGGTGCACGACCGTTCTCGGCTGCCCGCCTCCTACGCCGACGCCCCGAACGGGCACGAGGGCTCGCACCACTTCCTCGCCGACGACTTCGTGCGCGGCGTGGTCACCGGTGAGCACCCGCCGGTGGACGCCTGGCGGTCCGCGGTGTTCACCGCGCCCGGCATCGTGGCGCACGCCTCCGCGCTCGCGGGCGGCCAGCGGCTGCCCATCCCCGACTTCGGGAGCCGGCCCGCGCGCGACTGAGCGCACCCGGCCCGGCGTCATCGACGACGCCGGGCCGTTCGAGCACCGCCTGCAACGAAGCAAAGGAGGTATCTCATGTCAGCACCGTCCGTCCCCAGGGAGCGGATGGGACGACGCCGGGACGACACCCGGCTCGCCCTGGCGTTCATCCTGCCGGCCGCCATAGGGCTGGTCGTCTTCTACTTCTGGCCGCTGGTCCGCGGCATCTGGCTGAGCTTCACGTCCTGGGACCTGCTCAGCCCGGCCGAGTTCGTCGGCCTGGACAACTACCGGACCATGGTCGCGGACCCGGTGTTCTGGAACGCCGTGCGGGTCACGCTGCTGTACGTGGTGATCAACATCGTGCTGCAGACCGCGGTGGCCCTGGTGATCGCGGTGCTGATGCAGCGGCTCAGCCAGTCCACGCTGCTGCGGTCGCTCGTGCTCGCCCCGTACCTGGTCTCCAACGTGGTCGCCGCCCTGGTGTTCCTGTGGATCCTCGACTTCCAGCTGGGCATCGGCAACCAGGTGCTGGAGTGGATCGGGCTGGACCGGATCGGGTTCTTCACCTCCGACGCCTGGGCCATCCCGACCATCGCCGTGGTGAACGTCTGGCGACACATGGGCTACACGGCCCTGCTGATCTTCGCCGGCCTGCAGACCATCCCGCACACCACGTACGAGGCGGCCAAGGTCGACGGCGCCTCGGAGACGCGGATGTTCTTCGGTATCACCCTGCCGCTGCTGCGCCCGATCCTCGGCCTGGTGCTGATCATCTCGGTGATCGGCTCGTTCCAGGTGTTCGACACCGTGGCGGTCACCACCAACGGCGGGCCGGTGGACGCCAGCCGGGTGCTGCAGCTCTACATCTACGACAAGGCGTTCGCCCAGTTCGACTTCGGGTACGCCTCCGCACTGAGCGTGGCCATGCTGCTGATCCTGGTGGTGGTCACCTTCTTCCAGTACCGCGTGACGCGGGCCGGCCAGACGGACCTGAACTAGGGAGGCGGCGACCATGACCGAGACCAAGGCACCAGCCGAACCCACGATCGTCGAGGCGACCGCCCCGCACCACGAGGCGCCCCCGCGACGCCGCCGTCGCCGACCCAGCCCCGGCCGGGTAGTGGCGTGGGTGGTGATGATCCTGCTCCTGCTCGTCACGCTGTTCCCGTTCTACTGGATGCTGCGCACGGCGCTGTCCAGCAACGGGGCGCTGTACGCCAACTCCACCTCCCTGCTGCCGGTCGACTTCAGCTGGGGCGGGTTCGAGCGCGTCTTCGGGCTGCAGACCACGGAGGAGGCCATCGCGCAGGGAGGCTCTGGGGCCTCCATCGACTTCTGGCTCTACCTGCGTAACTCGGTGGTGGTGGCCACCGTGGTCACCGCATGCCAGGTGTTCTTCTCCGCGATGGCGGCGTACGCGTTCGCGCGGCTGCGCTGGCGGGGGCGCAACCTCGTGTTCAGCGTCTTCCTGCTCTCGCTGATGGTTCCGGTGATCTTCACCCTGCTGCCGAACTTCATCCTGATCAAAGAGCTGGGGCTGATCGACTCGCTGCTCGGCATCATGCTGCCGGGGCTGTTCATGACCCCGTTCGCCATCTTCTTCCTGCGGCAGTTCTTCATGAACGTCTCCACCGAGGTGGAGGAGGCCGCGCTCATCGACGGCGCCAGCAAGATCAGGGTGTTCTTCGCGATCATCATCCCGATGTCCGTGGGACCGATCGCGACCATCTCGATCCTGACCTACATCGGGTCGTGGAACGACTACTTCTGGCCGCTGATGGTCAGCTACACCGACGAGTCCCGGGTGCTCACCGTGGCCCTGGGCAACTTCAACGCGCAGACCCCGCAGACGGGGCCGGACTGGGCTGGGCTGATGGCCGCGACCCTGGTGGCCGCGCTGCCGATGATCCTGCTCTTCCTCGCGTTCGCGAAGCGGATCGTCAACTCCATCGGCTTCAACGGGATCAAGTGAGGCGGCAGATCGTGCACACATATCGCAAGGCCGGGGCCCTGGCCGCGGGACTGGCTGCCGGCGCTCTCGTCCTCGCCGGGTGCGCGGGGCCCGCCACCGGCGGTCCCGGCACCGCGGAGGACTCCGTCACCCTGGACTACTGGCTCTGGGACGCCAACCAGCTGCCCGCCTACCAGCGGTGCGCGGACGAGTTCGAGGAGCAGAACCCGGACCTGCAGGTGCGGATCAGCCAATACGGCTGGGGCGACTACTGGCGCAAGCTCACCGCGGGGTTCGTGGCCGGCGCCGGTCCGGACGCGTTCACCGACCACCTCACCCAGTACCCCAGCTTCGCCAAGAAGGGCCTGCTGCGGGACCTGAACACGCTGGAGGCCACGGCCGACGTCGACTACGCCGGGTTCCAGGAGGGCCTGTCCGACCTCTGGGTGGGCCAGGACGGCGCGCAGTACGGCATGCCCAAGGACTTCGACACAGTCGCGATGTTCTACGACAACGCCGTCATCGCCGACGCCGGGCTGAGCCCGGAGGACCTCGAGGGCCTCGACTGGAACTCGGAGGACGGCGGCACCTTCGAGAAGCTGCTGGCCCACCTCAGCGTGGACGAGAACGGGGTGCGCGGCGACGAGGAGGGCTTCGACCCCGACCACATCGCGGTCTACGGCCTTGCCTCGAACGGGTCGGGCGGCACCGCCGGGCAGACGACCTGGTCCTGGCTGGCGGGGGCGACCGGCTGGACGTTCACCGACGCCGACGTGTGGGGCACCGAGTACCACTTCGACGACCCGCGGGTGCAGGACTCCATCGGGTGGCTGTTCGGCCTGGTGGAGAAGGGCTACATGGCGCCGTATGAGGAGGTCGGCACCGAGCCCAACCCGCAGCAGGCCCTCGGCTCGGGCCGCGCGGCGATCTCGCCGAACGGGTCCTGGATGCTCGGCACCTACGCCGGCCTGGAAGGCGTGGACCTGGGCATCGCCTCCCTGCCGAGCGGCCCCGTGGGCCACCCGGTGTCGATGTACAACGGCCTCGCCGACTCTGTCAGCGCCCAGTCCCCGAACCCCGAGGAGGCCGCCCGGTGGGTGGAGTTCCTCGGGTCGGACGACTGCCAGCGGCTGGTGGGGGAGGCCGGCGTGGTCTTCCCCGCGCGGCCCGCCGGTACCGAGGCGGCGATCGAGGCGTTCGGCGACCGTGGCCTGGACGCCTCGGTGTTCACGGACCTGGTCGAGAAGAATCAGACGCTCTTCCACCCGGTGACCGAGCAGTACGGCGCGATCGACGCGATCATGACGCCGATCATGGACGAGATCTACATCGGCGACCGGGACGTCAGCACGCTCACGGAGGTGAACGACCAGATCAACGGGCTCCTGAAGTGAGGTCGAGGTGAGGACGGCCCCGCTACGGTGACGCCGTGCCCCGCAGCAGCCGTGACCGCACCGTGGAGTTCCGCCTCGCCCCCGACGACGTCTCGGCGATCCGGTTCGGCGTCTCGCCCGGCCACGAGCTCGCGCACGCGATCCGGGTGCTCGTGCAGCCGCACTACCACCCGCTGCAGTGGGGCTGGCTGCGTCGAACGCGCGGGCACGCCCCCGCCCGCGCGTTCGACCTGCTGCGCCTTGGGGGAGGCGCTGGTCGGGGGCTGACGCCGCGCCGCGACCGCCGCGGTTCCCGGTCGTTCAGCGCGGGGCTGGTCCCGTGCTCTGCCGCACGATGAGCCGCACGGGCACGGTCTCGTGCGTGCCGCTCAGGTCGACGCCGTCCCGCACCTGCCGCAGCAGGAGGTCCACGAGGCGCTTGCCGATCCGGGCGAAGTCCTGCTCCACCGTGGTCAGCGGCGGCCACAGGTGCTCGGCGAGGGTGATGCCGTCGAAGCCGACGACGGACACGTCCTGCGGCACTCGCCGGCCCGCCTCGTGCAGCGCGTGCAGCACGCCGGTGGCGGTCTCGTCGTTGGCGCAGAAGACGGCGGTGACGTCGGGGTCGGCGGCGAGCGCCCGGCCCGCCGCGTACCCGGTCCGCGCCGACCAGTCGCCGTGCAGCGGCTCCGGGACGGGGCGGACGGCCGCGCGCAGCGCGTCGCGCCAGGCGTCGGTGCGGCTCTGCGCGGGTACGGAGTCGTCGGGCCCGGCGACGTGGTGCACGGTGCGGTGCCCCAGGCTCAGCAGGTGCTCGACGGCGAGCCGGGCGCCGGCGGCCTGGTCGGCGCGGACCGCGGGGTGGCGCCCCACGAACCGGGAGTCGGACACGACCACGGGGAGCTGCGGCGGCAGCACCAGCGTGTCGGGGGTGGCGGTCTCGGCGCGCACGATGACGAGGCCGTCGATCGCCTGGTGCGAGAGGCGCGCGACGGCCGCCGACACGTCGTCGGGCGACGGGCTCTCGAGGTCGACGATCGTGACGGTGTAGCCCTCGGCCCGCGCCGCCTCCACGACGGCCTCGACCGTGCGGGACTCGCCGGTGCGGGCGAGCCGGTGGGCGATCACCCCTAACGTGCGGAAGCTGCCGTAGCGCAGGGCGCGCGCCGCGTTGTTGGGGGCGTAGCCCAGCTCGGCCATGGCGGCGAGGACGCGGTCGCGCGTCGCGGGCCGCACGTTGTCGAGGCCCATGGACACGCGCGAGACCGTCTGCGAGGACACGCCGGCGAGCGCCGCGACCTCGGCCAGCGAGGGGGCCGACCGCGGGCGCGCCCCGCCCCGGGAGCGCTCGTCGCGCGCCCCGCCCACCCCCGCCGTCTCCGCCGTCGCCGCCATCGCCGCCCCCGTCCGGTCGTCGTCGCCCCGAGCCGTACCGCCAGGGCTGTGACCTGCGGTCGGCTTGACATCCATGCAACCCCGCGACACTCTAATGCGGCCAGGATGTTTACGTAAACATTCGGCCCGTCCCCTGGGAGTAGCTTCGTGACCGCAGACGCTTCGGCTTCCGCGCCGTCCCTCGTGACCGCCGTGCGCCGCAGCCGTCGCCGGTGGACCGGCTGGACGTTCGTCGGGCCGTTCATGCTCGTCTTCGCGCTGGTGTTCCTGGCCCCGATCGCCTACTCGCTGTACCTGTCGGTATTCCGCACGCAATTGGTGGGCGGCACCACCTTCGTGGGTCTGGACAACTATGCGCAGGCGCTCCAGGACCCGCGGTTCTGGGAGGGCCTCGGCCGCGTGTCACTGTTCCTGCTGGTGCAGGTGCCGATCATGCTCGGCCTCGCCCTGCTCGTGGCCCTCGCGATCGACAGCGGCCGGCTGTACGGCAAGAGCTTCTTCCGTATCTCGATCTTCATGCCGTACGCGGTGCCCGCCGTGGTCGCGTCCCTCATGTGGGGGTTCATGTACGGCACGCGGTTCGGTCTGGTGGGCAACATCAACGACGCCCTCGGTATCAGCCTGCCGGACCCGCTGTCCCCGGACCTGGTGCTCGCGTCGATCGGCAACATCGTCACGTGGGAGTTCGTCGGCTACAACATGCTGATCTTCTACGCCGCGCTGCGCGTGATCCCGCACTCGCTGTACGAGGCGGCGGAGATCGACGGGGCCGGCCAGTGGCGCGTCGTCGGGGCCATCAAGCTGCCTGCCATCCGCGGCGCCCTCGTCATCGCCACGATCTTCTCGATCATCGGCAGCTTCCAGCTGTTCAACGAGCCCAGCATCCTGCAGTCGCTCGCCCCGAACGTCATCACGACGTCGTTCACGCCCAACCTGTACGCCTACTCGCTGTCGTTCTCCGGCCAGCAGTACAACTACTCCGCGACCGTGGCCATCATCATGGGCCTGATCACCATGGTGATCGCCTACGTGGTGCAGCTGCGCGGCATGCGCAAGGAGGCGTGACCCGTGTCGACGCTGACCGCTCGCCCGGCCCGCCCCGCGCCCCGGCTGCGCACGCCCCGCCACCACTCCGTCGCCCGACCGCGGCGCAGCCCGCTGCTCACCGTGCTCACCGCGGTCGTCCTGGTGTACTCGCTGTTGCCGCTCGCGTGGCTGCTCATCAACGCCACGAAGACGCAGGAGAGCCTGTTCTCCTCGTTCGGCCTCTGGTTCGCCGGCGACTTCTCCCTCTGGGAGAACATCCGCGCCACGCTGACCTACGACGACGGCGTCTTCGTGCGCTGGCTCGGCAACACCGTGCTGTACGTGGTGGTGGGCGCCGGCGGGGCCACGTTCCTTGCGATCCTCGGCGGCTACGCCTTGGCGAAGTTCGACTTCCCCGGCAAGCGCGGCGTCTTCGCCCTCGTCATCGGCGCGGTGGCCGTGCCCGGCACGGCGCTCGCCGTCCCGACGTTCCTCATGTTCAGCCAGATGGGGCTCACGGACACGCCGTGGGCCGTGATCATCCCGACGCTGATCTCGCCGTTCGGGCTGTACCTCATGTGGACGTTCGCCGCCGAGGCGGTACCCGGCGAGCTGCTCGAGGCCGCTCGGATCGACGGGGCGGGGGAGTTCCGCACGTTCTTCCGCGTGAGCCTGCCGCTTCTGTCCCCGGGGATCGTCACCGTGCTGCTGTTCACCATGGTCGCGACCTGGAACAACTACTTCCTGCCGCTGATCATGCTGCGCGACTCGTCGTGGTACCCGCTCACGCTCGGCCTCAACGCCTGGAACGCGCAGGCAGCCACGGCCGGCGGTGAGGCGGTCTTCAACCTCGTGATCACGGGGGCGCTGCTGACGATCCTGCCGCTCGTGGTCGCCTTCCTGCTGCTGCAGCGCTTCTGGCAGTCCGGCCTGGCCGCCGGGAGCGTCAAGGAATGACCTCCTGGCGCAGGCTCAACCACCGATTTTCAGCGTCTGACGACGAAGTGAGGAAACCTATGAACACACGATCCCGCCACCTGACGCGCGGCGCCGCTCTCGCCGGGGTGCTGGCCCTGGGCCTCGCGGCCTGCGGCTCCTCGGACGACGGAGGGACGGGCGGGGGCGACGACGTCGCGCCCGTCGACACCGCCGCCGTCCTCGAGAAGGGCGGGGAGATCACCGTCTGGTCGTGGGAGCCCACGCTCGAGGACGTGGTGAAGAGCTTCGAGGAGCAGTACCCGAACGTCACGGTGAACCTGGAGAACGTCGGCACGTCCAACGACCAGTACACGGCGCTGCAGAACGCGATCGCGGCCGGCGACGGCGTGCCCGACGTCGCGCAGATCGAGTACTTCGCGGTGTCGCAGTTCGCCATCTCAGAGGCGCTCACCGACCTTGCCCCGCTCGGCGCGGCCGAGCTGGACGACACGTTCACCATCGGGCCGTGGAGCTCCGTGCAGAGCGGAAAGGGCACCTACGGCCTGCCGATGGACTCGGGCCCGATGGCGCTGTTCTACAACGAGGAGGCCTTCGACGAGTACGGCGTCGACGTGCCGACCACGTGGGACGAGTTCCTCGAGGCTGCGCGCTCCATCCACAAACAGGACCCGAACGCCTACATCACCAACGACAACGGCGACGCCGGCTTCACTACCAGCATGATCTGGCAGGCCGGCGGGGAGCCCTACACGGTCGACGGCACCGGGGTGTCGATCGACTTCAGCGGCGACCCGGGCACCCAGAAGTTCGCCGAGGTGTGGCAGAAGCTCATCGACGAGGACCTGCTCGCCCCCGTCGGCTCGTGGAGCGACGAGTGGTACCAGGGCCTGGGCGACGGCAGCATCGCGTCGCTCGCCACCGGCGCCTGGATGCCCGCCAACCTCGAGTCCGGCGTCCCGCAGGGGTCGGGCAAGTGGCGCGTGGCCGAGCTGCCGCAGTGGGACGTCAGGGAGCACGCGTCGGCCGAGAACGGCGGCTCCTCGCTGACCGTCCCCGCGGCCAGCCAGAACACCGAGCTCGCGTACGCGTTCGTCGACTACGCCACCGCCGGCGACGGCGTGCAGACCCGCATCGACGGCGGCGCGTTCCCCGCCACCACGGCCGACCTCGAGTCGGACGAGTTCCGCGGCACGGAGTCCGAGTACTTCGGCGGGCAGAAGATCAACGAGGTGCTCGCCGACTCGGCCGCCGACGTCGTGGACGGCTGGAACTACCTGCCCTTCCAGGTGTACGCGAACGCGATCTTCAACGACACGGTGGGCAAGGCGTACGTCTCCGACACCACGCTGACCGACGGGCTCGCGACGTGGCAGGAGCAGTCGACCACGTACGGCAACGGACAGGGCTTCACGGTCAACGAGCAGCCGTAGTCCCGGCGAGAGCCCTCGCAGCACCCGACCCGGAGAGGTGGCACGCACGTTGCCCACGTTGACGACGTTCGAGATCGGCGAGCGGGACTTCCTGCTCGACGGCCGCCCCTTCCAGGTGATCAGCGGGGCGCTGCACTACTTCCGGGTGCACCCGGACCAGTGGGCGGACCGGATCCGCAAGGCCCGGCTCATGGGGCTGAACACGATCGAGACGTACGTCGCGTGGAACTTCCACGCATCCGAGGCCGACGAGTTCGACCTCACGGGGCGTCGCGACCTGGGCCGCTTCCTCGACCTGGTCGCCGCGGAGGGGCTGCACGCGATCGTGCGGCCTGGCCCGTACATCTGCGCCGAGTGGGACGGCGGCGGGCTGCCGGCCTGGCTCTTCGCCGGCGATCCCACCGGGCAGCCCGCCGGCGTGCGCCGGTACGACGCGCGGTTCCTCGAGGCCATCGGCACGTACTTCGCGCGGCTGCTGCCGGTGGTCGCCGAGCGGCAGGTGACGTGCGGCGGCCCGGTGCTCATGGTGCAGGTGGAGAACGAGTACGGCGCGTACCCGGGCGTGCCCGCCGACGAACGCACCCGCTACCTGCGTGCGCTCGTGGACCTGACCCGCGAGCAGGGCATCGACGTGCCCCTGTTCACGTCCGACCAGGCCGACGACGAGCACCTGTCGCGCGGCGGGCTGCCCGAGCTGCACAAGACGGCGAACTTCGGCTCGCGGTCCCTCGAGCGGCTCGCCGTGCTGCGCCGCCACCAGCCCACCGGGCCGCTCATGTGCACGGAGTTCTGGGACGGCTGGTTCGACTCGTGGGGCCTGGAGCACCACGTCACCGCCCCGGAGACGACGGCCCAGGACCTGGACGACCTGCTGGGCGCGGGCGCGTCGGTGAACCTGTACATGTTCCACGGCGGCACCAACCTGGGCCTCACCAACGGGGCCAACGACAAGGGCACGTACCTGCCCATCACCACGTCGTACGACTACGACGCACCGCTGTCCGAGCACGGCGCCGCGACCGCCAAGTTCCACGCCCTGCGCGCGGTGATCGGCAAGCACGCCCCGGTGCCGGACGAGCTGCCGACCGAGCCGGGCCCGGCGCCCGAGCTCGACGTCGTCCTCGAGGGCCGCGTGCCCCTCGCCGACGTGCAGCACCTGCTGGCGCCGCGGGGCGCCGTCCGGTCGGACGGCCCGCCGCCGACCATTCCGACGATGGACGCGCTGCGGCACTGGTCGGGGTTCGCCCAGTACTCCACGACCGTCGAGGCCGACGACGCTGTGCTCGTCGTCGACGAGGTGCGCGACCGCGCGATCGTCGCGCTCGACGGCGACCCGGTCGGCGTGCTCGACCGCGCCACCCACGCGTACTCCCTCCCGCTCCCGCGGCGGTCCGGCACGCTGACGCTGCTCGTCGAGGACCGGGGCCGGGTGAACTACGGCCCCCGCATCGGCGAGCCGAAGGGGCTGATCGGGCCGGTGCGCACCGCGACCCGGGAGCTCACGGCCTGGGAGGCGATGCCGTTGCGGCTGCAGGAGGCACCGACGCTGCTGACCGACGCCGCGTGGACGGGCGGCGCCGACGACACCGCGCCGTTCGCCGGGCCGTCGTTCCACCGCGGCACGTTCGACTCGGTGGCGGGCGTCGACCACTTCCTGCGCCTGGACGGCTGGTCCCGCGGCCTGGCGTGGGTCAACGGCGAGCTGCTGGGCCGGTACTCGAGCCAGGGGCCCACCGAGACGCTCTATGTGCCCGGGCCGCTCGTCCGGGCGGGCGGCAACGAGCTGCTGCTGCTCGAGCTGCGCGGTGCGGCCGGGGCGCGCGCCCGGTTCGTCGCCGCACCCGACCTCGGCCCGACGGAGGCCTGAGCCGCGCCGACGACCCGGACCTGCGCGCACGATAGATTGCCCGGGATGCGCCGCCCCGCCCCTGAGTCCTCGTCGTCCGTCGCTCGCGTCCCGGGGTTCCGGCCGCTGCTGGCGATGTCGGCGCTGGGCTTCTCGGGCTACGCGCTGCTGCTGCCCGCCGCGCCGCTGTGGGCGGTGCACGGCGGCGCGGGCGAGGGCGGCGCCGGCCTGGTCAACGCGGTGCTCATGCTGGCCACGGTGCTCACGCAGACCACGGTGCCGTGGCTTCTGCACCGGGTGGGCTGGCGGCTCACGATGTCCGTGGGAGTCGTCCTGCTCGGCATCCCGTCGCTGCTGTTCATGGCCACCGACCACCTCCCGTGGCTGCTCGCGTTCTCCGCGGTGCGCGGCATGGGGTTCGCCGTCCTGACCGTCTGCGGGTCGAGCGCCGTCGCCGCCCTGGTGGACGGGCCGCGGCACGGCCGGGCGATCGGGCTCTACGGCCTGTCGATCGCCTTCCCGCAGCTGGTGCTCCTGCCGAGCGCGGCCTGGGTCGCCGAGACCCTCGACTTCGGCGTCGTCTTCGCCCTCGGCGCCCTGCCGGTGCTCGCGGTGCCATTCGCGGTGTTGCTGGGCCGCCGGCTCGACGCCGTCGACGCGGACCGCGCGGCCGAGGACGCCGCGGCGCCCGCCGTGGTCGACCAGGCTGGTGCGGCGGTTCGACGACGTGGGCGCACCCTGCTCGCGCTGGTGATGCCGTCGCTCGTGCTGCTCGCGGTGACGACGCCGGGCGGGGCGCTGCTGACCTTCGCGCCGCAGTTCGCCGGCGGCGCGGGCGGGGGAGCTGGCGCCGCCGTGGCGGGGCTGCTCGGCTTCACGGCCGCGACGGCGCTGGCCCGCTGGGGCGTGGGCGGGTTCGCCGACCGGTTCGGGCCGCGCGTGTTCCTCGCGCCGCTGCTCGCCGTCTGCGCGGGCGGGCTGGCGCTGTGCGCGTGGGCGATCGCGGCGGGCGGCGTGCGGCCGGCCGTCCTCGTGCTGGGCATGACGATCGTCGGCGTCTCCTACGGCAGCCTGCAGAACCTCACCCTCGTCGCCGCGTTCGCCGCCGTGCCGCAGCGGCAGCACAGCACCGCGAGCGCCGTGTGGAACATCGGGTTCGACGCCGGCACCGGGCTCGGGTCGCTCGTCGTCGGGTTCATCGCCGCCGGGACGAGCTTCTCCGTGGGGCTGCTGACGACGGCGGCGGTGTGCGTCGTCGCGGCCGGGGCCGTACTGCTGGGCCGGCGTCTCCGCTGAACTTGCCCCCCGCCGGGTGCAGGATGGGTTCGGGGGCAGCGACGCGACGGGCGGAGGCCGAGATGGGCAAGCAGCGGCACGGCAAGGAGCAGGGCAAGGAGCACGGCAAACAGCACGGCCGCAAGAAGGGCGGGCCGAGCCTGTACCAGCTGGTGATCCTCGGCCTCGCGGTCGCGGCCGTCACCAAGGAGCTGCGGAAGGACAAGGACGAGCGCACCTGGCACGGCACCGTCGCGGGCTTCGTCCCGTACGAGTTCCGGATGCCCACCGTCGAACGCATCCGCGAGCGGGTGTGGGATCCGGACGCCGAGCACCTGCTCGGCCCGCACGTCTTCGGCGTCGGGTGGACCGTGAACGTGGGGCGCGTGGTGGAGCTGGTACGGCGTCGGATCGACGACGGGCGCGAAACCGCTGGTTGAGCTTGTCGAAGCCAGGTTTCGACAGGTTCAACCAGCGAGGGACCGGACGACAAGCCCCTGCGCGAGGGCGCCGAACGAGCCGTGGACGTCGTGCAGCACGCTGCTGGTGAGGCCCGTGCCCGTGGCGCCGAAGGTGACCGTGGTGTCGAGGCCCAGCCACTCGCCCTCGGGGGCGCGGTGCAGGTGCGCGGCCAGGTCGAGGTTGGGGAATGCGACCTGGCGCGGGTCGGCGCGCACCGACATGCCGTTGGCGAGGTCGAGCAGCCCGACGGTCCGGGCGAGGCCGCCCACCTCCTCGTCCTCGACGAGCGCGTGGTCGGTGCGGACCCAGACCGTGCCCCGGCCGGGCTCGGCCAGCGTGCGGCGCACGTCGATCGACTCGACGAAGGCGCCCGGCCAGTCTTCGCTAGGCTTCCACGCCGCGTGCTCGTCGGGCCCCGGCACGGGCGCGGGTGCGCCGCCCGCCAGGTCGGCGGTGTCGCCCACGGCAGCGAGCCACGCGCGGAGCGTCACGACCGTGCGACCGCCGCAGGCCACCGTCGCCTCCACCAGCTCGACGCCGCGCCCCGGGCGCAGCACCCGTACGTCGGTGGTCATCTCCTCGAGCCGGTACGGGCCCCAGATGTCGAAGGCCAGCCGCGTGGCCGCCAGCTCGTGCCGGCCCCGCGCCGCGCGGTCGAGCTCCACCAGGTGCGTGAGGAGTCCGAGCGTCGGCGCCACGTGCTGCTCGTCGGTCTTCCACGCCCCGCCCACGTGCTCCGTGGGGTGGAACGTCGTCGCGCCTGTGCGCAGGAAGTAGGCCATGGTCCGTCCGTCCTTCGTGGGGAGAGACGGCCATCCTGCCAGGGCCGCCGGCCTGCCGGGGCCGCCGGCGACGGCAGCGTCCCAGAACGGTGCGCCGCGCATGGCCCACGTCTGCAGCAGGCTCCGGGAACACCTAGGCAGGCTCACCGGCTGGTACGAGCGTGGCAGCCAGAACCAGCCAACCCTCATCTGCACGCACCCAGAGGCGCGTGTAGATCAACCGCGCGGAAACGGCGGTGCCGCCCTGGATCGCATCCACGGCGGCGACCAGCCTGGTCACTCCGCTCAAGGCGTCCTCCTGGACGTCTAGCGATTCCTCCTCCAGGCGGGTGATCTGCAGCAAACCCGAGCGGTAGCTCTCCAGGTCGTCTTCCTTGGAGAAGACACCGTCTGGGCCGGCGCCGACGCAACGAGGATGCAGCAATGCCTCCAGTGCGTTGACGTCGCCGGCACGCTGGGCGGCTTGGAGCGCGTGCTCTGCAGCGAGAAGACTCATCGCCCGAGTTTACGTACCGGGACCTGTACCTGCCGGCGCTGCCCGCGCTGACGGCGGAGCGCGGGGCGGCGACGTCGGTCGCGCAGCTCACGGTGACGGCGTGCCTCGTGGGTCTCGCAGTGGGGCAGCTGGTCGCCGGGCCGCGTCGCGCTCCTCACTCTGGCGGCGCGGCCGCGGCCCGCCGTCGACACCCCCAGCCCGGACCCCCGCGTTGCTACCGACACGGAGCTCGCCCACTCTTGAGACGACCGAAGGAACGGAGTACCACCATGCGCGGAGTCATCCTGCACGCCCCCGGCGACGTACGGGTCGAGGAGCGCGAGGACCCGACGATCGTCGAGTCCACCGACGCGATCATCCGGGTCACCTCGACCTGCATCTGCGGGTCCGACCTGTGGCCCTACCGCGGGGTCGAGCCCGTCCACGACGCCGTGATGGGACATGAGTACGTGGGTGTGGTCGAGGAGATCGGCGCCGACGTGCAGACCGTCAAGGCGGGCGACTTCGTCGTCGGCTCGTTCTGGGCCTCGGACAACACGTGCGAGATCTGCCGGGCCGGATACCAGGCCTACTGCGTGCACCGGGTGCCCATGGGCTCCCTCGGCACCCAGTCCGAGCGGGCCCGCATCCCCCTGGCGGACGGCACGCTGGTCGCCACGCCTGGGATGCCGGACGACGACCTGGTGCCCTCGCTGCTCGCCGCCTCCGACGTGCTCGGCACCGGCTGGTTCGCCGCCGTGGCCGCCGAGGCGGGACCCGGCAAGACCGTCGCCGTGGTGGGCGACGGCGCGGTCGGGCTGCTCGGCATCCTCGCTGCGAAGCAGCTCGGGGCCGAGCGCATCATCGCGATGTCGCGGCATGCCGACCGGCAGGCCCTGGCCCGCCGGTTCGGCGCCACCGACATCGTCGAGGAGCGCGGCGACGCGGGCGTGGCACGGATCAAGGAGCTGACGGACGGGCTCGGCGCCCACTCGGTGATCGAGGCCGTCGGCACGCAGGAGTCGATGATGCAGGCCGTCCACTCCACCCGGCCCGGTGGCCACATGGGCTTCGTCGGTGTCTCCCACGACGTCGCGCTGCCCGGCGACGACATGTTCATGGCGGGTATCCACCTGCACGGCGGCCCTGCCCCCGTGCGCCGCTTCCTGCCCCAGCTGGTCCAGCTCATCTGGGACCGGAAGATCGACCCGGGCCAGGTCTTCGACCTGACCCTGCCGCTGGACCAGGCCGCCGAGGGCTACGCGGCCATGGACGAGCGCAGGGCCACCAAGGTCCTGCTCACCGTGTGACGCGCACGAGACCCACGACCGCAGCTCTCGCGGGCGGCGTCGCCCTGCTCGGCCTCCTCGCCGGGGACGAGCGCTCAGTCGCCCTGGTGGAGGTGCCGTCGCAGCTGGGCGATGCGGACGGTGCCGATGACGAGGGCGATGATGCCGACGCCGACCCCCGCGATGAGGAGGGCGCCGGCGAGCGGGACGGTGCCCCGCATCCCCAGGAACGAGACCAGCACCAGCTGGGTGTTCTGGAGCATGAAGACGATCAGCGCGACCAGCACGACCGCCGCGATGCAGGTGCCGACCCAGACGGCGCCGGCACGGCTGCGCGGGGCACGTTCGGTACGGCGGGTGCTCGCGCGGGTGTCGCGAGGCCGTGCGCTCGTCCCGGACGGCGGCTTGCGGGGGTTCCCGTTGGTCGCGGACGCGACCGGGGGTGTGGTGGCCATGACGGCCTCCCAACGGTTCCGGGCCCGCGCACCTCGGGTGGGGGGCACGTTCGCCGCGGATCCTTCGATCGTACGCTCGGTCAGCGGCCGAGCTGGGCTGCGAGCGGGCAGGCGAACGGGTCGCGCGCCCGGTGCTCGACGTCGTTCAGGTAGCCGACGACGATCCGGTAGGACGTGAAGAAGCCGACCTCGGTGTAGTCGACGCCGAGGGTGGAGCAGTACTCGCGCACGAGGGGCTGCACGCGCCGGAGGCTCGGTCGCGGCATGCTCGGGAAGAGGTGGTGCTCGATCTGACGGTTGAGCCCGCCCATGAAGAAGTCGACGACGAGGTTGCCGCGGATGTTGCGCGACATGAGCACCTGCCGGCGCAGGAAGTCGACGTCGGCGTCGGCCGGGACGATGGGCATCCCCTTGTGGTTCGGGGCGAAAGCGCCGCCGAGGAGCACGCCGAACAGGCCGAGCTGCACGGCGAGGAAGGTGCCCGCGATGGCGGGCGGCAGCAGCACGACGAGCACGGCGACGTAGAGGACGAGGCGGACCAGGAGTAGCGGGGCCTCCACCCCGCGGTGCGGCACGGCGCCCCGGCCGAGCACGGTGCGCACGCTCGCCACGTGGAGGTTCAGACCCTCGAGCGTCAGCAGCGGGAAGAAGAACCAGCCCTGCCGGCGGGCGAACCAGCGGCGCCATCCCTGGCGGCTCGCCAGGACCGCTGGCGTGAAGGCGATCACCCCGGGCGAGATGTCCGGGTCGCGCTCCTCCTGGTTCGGCGCCGTGTGGTGGGCGTCGTGCTTCCTGGTCCACCACGCGTGGCTCAGGCCGACGAACACGTTCGCCAGGATGCGGCCGGTCCAGTCGTTCCACGCCCGCGACCGGAAGATCTGGCGGTGCGAGCTGTCGTGCCCGAGAAACGCCAGCTGCGCCAGGACGACGGCCAGCGCCGCGGCGAGCAGGAGCTGCCACCAGGTGTCGCCGAGCAGCACGATTCCGACCCAGACCAGGGCGAACGCGGCGACCGTGGCGAGGAGCCGCGTCCAGTAGTACGCGTAGCGTCGCCGGTGCAGACCCGACTCGCGCACGACCTTCGCCAGCACCGAGTAGTCGCGCGTCACCCGGCGGGCGGGGTTGCGGCGGGTCGTCTCGGCCGCCGGCCGGTCACTCGGGCTGGTCATCGTCTGCCTCGGCCCCGCCGTCGTCGTCCCACCGCGCCAACGACCGCGCTCTCGACGCGTCCTCGTCGGTAGCGGAGGGCCGTCCCTCCGTCCGCGAGCGTTCTTGATCGGCCTCGTACGGGCCGATTCGTTGATCCCCCACGATTCGACGCTACACCCGGGGACCGGGCGCGTCCCGGGAAGGTCAGGCCTTGTTCTGCGCCAGCGCGAGGCTGCCGGCCAGCCCGATCATCATGCCGCCGCCGGTGGCGCGGATCGCCGACAGACGCCGCGGCGACCGCGCGAACCACTCCCTTGCCGACCCGGCCAGCAGCGCCCAGGCGCCGTCGCACACCAGCGCGATCACCGTGAACACCAGGCCGAGCACCAGCATCTGCACCGGCACGCCGCCGCCGTGGAAGTCGACGAACTGGGGGAGCGCGGCCACGAAGAACACGATCGTCTTGGGGTTGGTCGCCCCGACGACGAAGCCCTGCCGCAGCAGCGTCCACGACGAGGCGTGCCGCGCCCTGGCGTCCGTCGCCGCGTCGATCCCGCCGCGACGGTGGCGGATCGCCTGGACGCCGAGGTAGGCGAGGTAGCCGGCGCCGAGCAGCTTCACGACGGTGAACAGGACTATCGACTGGGCGACGACCGAGCCGACGCCCAGGGCGACCGCAGCGATCGGGACGAGCGCCCCCAGCTCATTGCCGAGCACGCTCAGCAGCCCGCCCCGGCGGCCCAGCGACAGCGACCGGCCGACCACGAACAGCACGCTCGGGCCCGGGATCGCGATCAGGATCACCGAGGCGAGGGCGAAGGCGAGGAGGGAGTCCGTCGGCGGCACACCGGCAATCTAGCCCCGCCGCGTGTCGGGGAACGACCCGTGCCCGAAGAGGATGCGCCGGGCAGCGGCGCGGCCGGGCGGGGTGTGCAGCAGCGCGAACCCGGCGGTCGCCGCGGCCCGGGTGCGCACGAGCGAGAGCCCGTGCCGCATGGTGAGCCGCCCGCGGAACCGGGCGCGCAGGGCGGCGCCGTCGTACCGGGCGAGCGCGCGGGCGTCGCCGGTGCGCAGGGCCTCATCGAGGACGTCGACGGCGTGCGCGGACAACCGCAGGCACGGGTCCAGGCCGCCGGCGGTGAGCGGGGAGACGGCGCCGGCGGCGTCGCCGACCAGCAGCCCGTCGGGGCCGGCGATGCGCCGCAGCAGCCCGCCGACGGGGATGGGGCCGGCGCGCCGCTCGACTGACTCGGGCCGGACGATGCCCTCGAGACCGGGCGCCGTCGCGACGAACCGCCGCAGCGCCTCCCGCATGCCGTGCGGGAACCGGTCGGCGTACCCGGCGACGCCCACGTGGGTGTGCCGGCCGTCGTCGAGCACCCAAGCGAGATAGCCGGGCGCGAGGCGCGGGTCGAGCACGCAGTGGAATGTCGGCACCGTCGCGGAGTCTCGCGGCGGCAGCTCGAAGACCTCCTCGGCGCCGATCAGCAGCTCGCGGTTGCGGTCGAGGCCGAGCTCCCGCGCGACGACCGACCGGGCGCCGTCGGCCCCGACGACGTACCGCGCCCGCACCGCGACCGGGCCGCCGGGCCCGTGCAGCAGGTGGGCGCCGTCGCGCCGGCCGAGGTAGCGGGTGCCCAGCTCGAGCCGCACGCCCGCGGCGACCGCCTGCGCGGAGAGCGTCACGTACAGCGGGGCCATGTCGCCCACGCGGAACTCGTCGTGCGGGCTGTCGAGGGTCACCGGCCGGCGCAGCGACGGCGGGTAGAGCATCATGCGCCGGATCGGCGGGCCGAGGTGCTCCGGCGGCAGGTCGAAGTCCTCCAGCGTGCGACGCACGAAGATCCCCGTGGTGCGCACGGTGGCGTCGAGGCGGGTGCGGCGCTCGGCAAGGACGACGTCGTGCCCCCGTCGGGCGAGCTCGTTGGCCGTCCACAGCCCGGCCAGCCCGGCCCCGACGACGAGGACGTCAGGCATCGGGGTCGGCACTGTCGTCCACCCACTCGAGCAGGTCGCCCGGCTGGCAGCCGAGCACCCGGCACATGGCGTCGAGCGTGGCGAAGCGGACCGCCTTGGCCCGGCCGTTCTTGAGCACCGCGACGTTGGCCGGCGTGAGGCCGACCCGCTCCGCGAACTCGCCCACGCTCATCTTGCGGCGGGCGAGCTCCACGTCGAGACGCACGACGATGGGCATCAGATCACCCCGTCGAGGTCGGTGCGCAGGGAGGTGGCCTGCCGCAGCAGTGCGCGCAGCACTACCATGAGCAACCCGACCGCGGACCCCACGACGAGCACCACGAGCAGCAGCCCGGCGAGGGTGTCGAGCCCGTCGGAGACGACGAGCAGCACGAACATGACGAGCCCCAGCACCCAGGCGGCGGCGACGGCGGTGACGATGCCGTTCACCCAGGCGAGCGCGTGTTCGGAGAAGATCCGGTCGTCGCGCACCATCGTCAGCAGCCGCCAGGTGCACAGGATCACCACCTCGACGCACGCGAGCACCACCATGGTGAGCACGAGGAGCGGCCAGCGCAGCGGTGCGAGCACGGCCGACTCCTGGGCCATGCGGGCGAAGCCCGGCGGCAGCACCGCCACCTGGGTGACGACGAGGGCGGCGAACGCGGCGACGAGCAGCACCCGGAGCGGTCCGACGAGGCGCTGGGTTCGTGACATCTGGCGTGGCATGCGGACGAGCCTGGCGTCATCGCCTATCGAAAGTCAATAGATATCGATCGCTTCACAGGTCCTGTGCAGGATCTCCGCCGACGGGGAGCTAGCCGTCGAGCAGGCCGCCGTCGAGCAGCCAGTGATAGCGCAGCCGCAGCGCGCGCTCGGTGCTGGCCACGAGCGTGGCCACCAGGAGCGCGACGTTGAGCCACGACGGGAGCTGGACGGGGGAGGTGAAGGTGCCGACGTTCTCCGCGACGGGTGGGATCTGCGAGATCTGCTCCACGATCTGCGGCACGCCGAGCACCAGGGCGAGCAGGAGGACGACGGCCGAGGTGAGCCCCATGGCGCGGCTCAGGTCCGGGTGCTCGCGTTCCAGGCGCTGACGGCGACCCTCGGCCGACGCGGGGTCGGGCACGAGCTGCCGCTCGAGCCCGTCGTGGGTCACGTAGTGGCAGCGCCGTAGCCCGTAGCCGCTGGTCACCACCTGCACGGTGCCGCCGGTCACGGGGAACTCGGCCGGGAGCCTGGAGGTGGCCTGGTGCAGGCCGTCGCGGTAGAGCCGCGCCCGGACCTCGCCGTCGTCCGAGTCGCCCCAGAGCCGGACGTCCACCGACCACGTTCCCGGCCGTCCGTCCTCGCCGGTGACGTGGAGATGGAGCAGCGCGCGAGAGAACGGCTGCCACCACCGGAAGCGCTTCAGGGCGTGCCCGTCCCCGGGCTTGACGCGTCGAGCGGCACGCCGCCGCCTGCGGTCCGAGAACATCCCGGAACGGTAACAAGCCTGCGCCGGGTGCACGATGGCTCGCGGACCCCGGCCTCGACGTCCCACGGAGGACTGAGCGATGAGTACGCCCGAGACATCTGCCCGCTCGCGCCTGTTGCCGATGCGGGCGCGCGACCCGCACGAGCCGGGCCGGACGGCGAGCACGTTCGAGTTGTTCTTCGACCTCGTCTTCGTGGTCGCCGTGAGCACGGCCGCCGTCCAGCTGCACCACGCGCTCACCGAGGGGCACGTCGGTGCCGGGCTGGCCGCCTACGGGATGGTGTTCTTCGCGATCTGGTGGGCCTGGATGAACTTCACCTGGTTCGCCACGTCGTTCGACACCGACGACTGGCTCTACCGCGTGCTCACCGTGGTGCAGATGGCCGGCGTGCTCGTGCTCGCGGCGGGGATCGAGCCGGTGTTCGTCGACCGCGACTTCACCGTGGTCGTCCTCGGGTATGTCGTGATGCGCGTGGCGATGATCGCTCAGTGGCTGCGCGCCTCCGGCGCCGACGGGCCGACGCGCGGCGCGACGCGCGCCTACGCCGCGGGCATCGCCGTCGTGCAGGTCTGCTGGCTCGCCCTCCTGGTGCTGCCCGAGGGCGTGCAGGCGGCGGCGTGGATCGTCCTCGCGGCGGCCGAGCTCGCCGTCCCCGTGGTCGCGGAGCACCGCGGCCGGACGCCGTGGCACCCGCACCACATCACCGAGCGGTACGGCCTGTTCACCCTGATCCTGCTCGGCGAGAGCCTGCTCGCGTCCTCCAACGCGATCATCGAGGCGCTGCACGACGACCAGGACCTCGGCTCCCTGATCTCCATCGCCGTGCTGACCGTCGTCGTCACCGCCGCACTGTGGTGGATCTATTTCTGGCCGCCGCACCATCGCGCCCTCGGCGCCGGTGGCCGGCTGAGCCGTTCGCTGCGCTACGGCTACGTGCACTACTTCGTGTTCGCCGCGGCGGGCGCGTTCTCCGCCGGCATCGAGGTGGAGATCGACGCCCTCACGGGGCACTCCGAGCTGAGCGACGTGGGCGCGTCGTTCACGGTCACCGTCCCCATCGCCGTCTTCGTGCTCGGCATCTGGTGGATCGCGATCCGGGACAACGCCGACCGCGTCGTCAACACGGTGGTGCCGCTGGGCGCGCTGCTCGTGCTCTTCGACCCGGTGGTGCCGATCCCCGTCACGCTCACCGCGGTGATCATGGTGGCGATCGTCGTGGTGCTGGTGCTGCACCCGCCGCTCAGCGCGTCGCGACCTCCGCGAGGAGCGCGGCGGCGGGGGCGGGGCGCACCAGCCAGCCGAGGTGGCTCGAGCTGAGCGTGCGCACGTCGTACGGGTTGTCCGGCGTGAGGGCGTCCGCCTCGCGGATCAGCCGGTCCTGCATCGCGACCGGCATGCTCACGTCCTCGCTGAGCCGCACGTAGGTGCGGGGGACCGTGCCCCAGGTCGCGGCCTGCGCCACGTCGTCGGAGGTGCCCGTGTCGAGGTTCTCGTCCGGCTGGAACGTGGTGAGGAAGGTGCGGAACTCGTCGTCGGTGCCGTCGGCGAGGAACGAGTGCTTGAGCCCGGCGAGCACGTCCGGGTCGGCGGTGCGGAAGTTGCACCGCAGCAGCCCGACGTCGGCCGGGTTCGCGGCGGCGGCCCCGACGATCGCGGCCGGGTCGAAGGTCGCCATCTCGGGCTCGGCGGTGTAGGCCATGGCGTCGAGCTCCACCGGTGCCCAGGCGGAGACGTAGACCATCCGGTCGACGAGGTCGGGGCGGGCGTTGGCGACCGCGGTCAGGGTGAGGCCGCCGCGGCTGTGGGCGACGGCGACCACGGGCCCGTGCTCCTTCGCCCGTTCGAGCACCTCGACCACGCGGGCGACGTTGTCGGCGAGCGTCACGCCCTTGATCGCGCCCGGCGTCGTCGCGAGGCCGCCGAGGTCCTGCGGCGCCTGGTACGCGGCGGGGAACGTGGCCTCGAAGCCGTGCCCGGGCAGGTCGACGGCGAGCGAGCGGACGCCGCGCAGGGCGAGCTCGGCCTGCAGCGGCGCGAACGAGAACGAGTTGGCGAAGGCCCCGTGGACGAGGACGAGAGTCGGATGCACGAAAGGGATGATAGCGACGCTCCGGGCGGCCACCAGTGGGTCCGGCACGCCGACGAGCGCTGTGTACGATCGTACGCATGACCGCGGACCACTTCGCCGGCGACCCCCACACGAACCACGAACGCATGCTCGCGGGCGACCTGTATGTCGCGGCGAAGCCCATCACGCTGGGCGACAACGAGCCGGCGCGTGCCTGAGCGTCGCGCGCGCCGCACCGATCCCGGGCGTCGCGACCGGATCATCGACGCGTGCCTGGACGTCATCGCGGAGCACGGCGTCGCGGGCACGTCGCACCGCCGGGTCGCCGCGGCGGCGGACGTCCCGCTCGGGTCGATGACCTACCACTTCGACGGGATGGAGGAGCTGCTGCGCGAGGCGTTCGGACGGTTCGCCCAGCAGCTCGCCACGACGTTCGAGCAGCGCATGGCCGACGCGGCGGACCGCGAGGCGGCGGTCGACGCCGTCGTCCGGCTCATCACCCGCGACGTCTTCGTCACCCAGCGCGACCTCGTCCTCACCCACGAGCTCTACACCCTGGCGGCGCGCGAGCCCGGCTACCGCACGCTGACCTACTCCTGGATGCGCAGCAGCCGCGCGGCGCTCGAGCGCCACTTCGACCCCGCGACGACGCGCATCCTGGACGCGCTCATCGAGGGCATGACGATCCACCGTGCGCTGGACACCGAGCCCGCCGACGACTCCGACGTCGTCGACGCCGTCCGGCGCGTCGCGCACGCACCCGAGACCACCCCGAGGGGCATCCCATGAGCACCGGCACGACGACCCGCCGGCCCGACCAGGTGGCCCGCCGCGCACGCGTCGCGGTGGCCCTGCTGTTTCTCACGAACGGCGCCCTGTTCGCCAACCTGCTGCCCCGGTACCCGCAGATCAAGGCGGACCTGGACCTGAGCAACACCGCGTACGGGCTGGCGGTCATCGCCTTCCCCGCGGGCGCGATCGCGTCGGGCCTCTTCGCGGGGATGCTCGTGCGCCGCGTCGGCTCCGCCCGGGTGGCGGTGCTCGGCACGGTCGCCACGAGCGTCGGCGTGCTGTGCGCCGGCGTCGCGCCGGCGCTCGCGGCCTTCGTCGTCGCGCTCTTCGCGGCCGGGGCGATGGACGCCCTGACCGACGTCGGCCAGAACGCGCACGGCCTGCGGGTCCAGCGGCGCTACGGCCGCTCGATCTTCAACTCCTTCCATGCCCTGTGGTCCGTCGGGTGCGTGATCGGCGGCGCGATGGCGGCCGGGGCGATCGCGCTCGACCTGCCCCGCGGCGTGCACCTCGCGATCACCGGGGTGCTCTTCAGCGCGGTCGCCCTCGTCGCGCTGCGCTTCTGCCTGCCGGGCGTGGACGGCCGGGTGTCGGACCGTGCGCCCGACGCACACGAGCCGACGCCCGGCCGTCTGGCCGGTCGGCTGCCCGGTCGTCTGCCCGGTCGCACGATGCTCGTGCTGGCGGCGTTCGTGCTCCTGGCGATCGGCGGCACCGTGGTGGAGGAGGCCGGCAACTCGTGGGCCGCCGTCTACCTCTCGGGCTCGCTCGGCGCGGCCGGGGCGGTCGCGGCCACCGCGTTCGTCGCGTTCATGGCCGCACAGTTCGTGGGGCGCGCGACGGGCGACCGCCTCGTCGACCGCTTCGGCCAGCGCGCCGTGGTGCGCGCCGGGGGCGTCCTCGTGGCGGTCGGGATGGGCCTGGCGCTCGCGTTCCCGTCCGTGCCGGGCACGGTGGCAGGCTTCGCGACGGCGGGCTTCGGCGTCGCCACGGTCGTCCCCGCGGCGATGCACGCGGCCGACGAGCTGCCGGGCCTGCGAGCCGGCACCGGGCTGACCGTCGTCACCTGGTTGATGCGCCTGGGGTTCTTGCTCACCCCGCCGATCGTGGGCGTCGTCGCCGACGCCACCAGCGTGCGCACCGGCTTGCTCATCGTCCCCCTGGCGGCCGTCGTCGTCGTGACCGCAGCGTCCGCCCTGGGCGGCCGCCGCACGGAGGTGCCGCACCGTGGCTGACCCGTTCCGCCGTCATCGGCTGTCGCTGTTCGCCTTCACGCTGCTGGTCGGGCTGGGGATGTCGTCGTGGATCACCCGCACCCCGGCCGTGCGGGACGCGCTCGACGCGTCCACCGCCGGGATGGGGATGATCCTGTTCGGGCTGTCCGTGGGCTCGATGACGGGCGTGCTGTCGGCGGGGCCGATCGTCCGCCGCCGCGGCGCCCGGCCCGTGATCGCGGTCGGCACCCTGCTGGCCGTCTGCGGCGTCGGGGTCATCGGCCTGGCTGCCGCAGCGGGCCTCGCCGCCGGTGCGTTCCTCGGCCTCCTGCTCGTGGGGCTGGGCGGCGGGCTGGGCGAGATTGGCCTCAACATCGAGGGCGCGGCCGTCGAGGCGGCGAGCGGGCGGTCCGTGCTGCCCGCGCTGCACGGCAGCTTCAGCCTCGGCACGGTGATCGGGGCGCTTGTCGGCATCGCCCTCACCGCCGTGGACTTCCCGGTGGTGTGGCACCTGCTCGGGATGGCCGTGGTGATGGCGGCGCTCGCGTCCTGGGCGCTGCCCGGCATCCCGGCCGGCACGGGCAAGGTGTCCCGGGTCGTCGGGGCCACCGCGGGGGATGCGCCGACGGGGCGCCGACCCAGCGTGTGGCGCGACTCCCGGCTCGTGCTCATCGGCGTCGTCGTGCTCGCGATGGCGTTCGCCGAGGGCTCCGCCAACGACTGGCTGCCGCTGCTGATGGTGGACGGCCACGGCGTCTCGGAGACCCAGGGCTCCCTCGTCTTCGCGGGCTTCGCCGCGGCGATGACGGTGGGCCGGTTCTGCGGCGGCCCGGTGGTGGAGCGCTTCGGCCGGGCCGCGGTGCTGTCGGTCAGCGCGGTGTGCGCGATCGTGGGCGTGCTCGTCGTCGTCTTCGCGCCCAGCCCGGTCATGGCGGGCATCGCCGTGGCGCTGTGGGGCCTGGGTGCGTCGCTCGGGTTCCCCGTCGCGATCTCGGCGGCCGGCGACGACCCCGAGCGCGGCGCGGAACGGGTGAGCGCCGTCGCGACGAGCGGGTACCTCGCGTTCCTCGTCGGGCCGCCGCTGCTCGGCTTCCTCGGCGAGCACCTGGGGCTGCGGCAGGCGATGCTCGCCGTCGTCGCGCTGCTTGTCGTGGCGGCCTTCGCCGCCCGCGCGGCGAACCCGCGCCCGAGCGACCCGGCGACCGTCGAGGACCTCGAGGCCGCCGGGCGCTAGCGGGTCAGGCCTGCCCGGCGGCCGCGAGCTCGGCGTCGCTGTGCAGGATGCAGAACTCGTTGCCCTCGGGGTCGGCGAGCACCACCCACCCGCCGCCGTCGGACCGCCGGCGGTCCGCGACCTGCGTCGCGCCGAGGGCGAGCAGGCGCTCGACCTCCTCGGCCTGGGTGCGGTCCGTGGGCCGCAGGTCGAGGTGCGCGCGGTTCTTGACCGTCTTGGGCTCGGGCACCTCGATGAACAGCAGGCGCCCGTGGCTCTCCGCGGGGGCCTCGTGGCCGGCGGGCGGCACGATCATGCACTCCTCGTCCCCCGGCTCGTCGGGCTCGCCCGGCACGCCCGTGTAGCCGAGCACGGCGGCCCAGAAGACGGACTGCGCGTAGGCGTCGCGGGCGTCGAACGTCGTGTGCGAGATGCGTGAGGTCATCCAGGTATCAGAGCACGACGTCGCGCCCGCGAGCCAAGCGAATATCCGGTGCCTCAGCCGAACCTGCTATCGGCCGAGCCTGCGGTTCCGCTTCGGGCGGGCGCCTCGTCCCTCGGCACCCACCCTGCGCTGCACCTCCGTCTCAGCCGACCAGCGCCGCCTCGTCCTCCGGGGCGGCCCGCAGGTGCCGGCCGCCGTCGTCGTGGGCCTTCCGCTGCCGGGGGATGAGCAGCACGATCAGGGCGCCGCCGGCCGCGGCGAGCGCGCCGACGATGAAGCAGAGCGTGAACGCGCCCTGGGCCGGGATGGCGGGTGTGCCGGGTGCCAGGACGATGGTCTGGCTGGTGAGGATCATCGCCATGACGGCGCCCGCGACGGTGGTGCCCATCGAGCGCATGAGGCTGTTGAGCCCGACGCTCGCCGCGGACTCGGAGGCCGGGACGTTGTTGAGGATCAGCGTCGGCATGGCCGCGTAGCCGATCCCGACGCCCGCGGACGCGACGCACGAGGCGAGCAGCAGCTGCCACGGCGCGTTCATCATGAACACCGCGACGACGTAGCCGAGCGCCAGCACCCCGGCGCCGATCGAGAGGGTGGAGCGCCCGCCGAGCCGGGTCAGCATCCGGGAGGACAACGGCGTGAAGAGCATCATCACGATACCGCCGGGGGCCATCCACAGGCCGGCCTGCAGGATCGTCTGGCCGAGCCCGTAGCCGGTGGCCTCGGGCATCTGGAGCAGCTGCGGCACGACGATGGACTGCGCCATCATGCCGAAGCCGATGAGCACGGCGGCGATGTTCGTGAACAGCACGGGCTTCTTCGCGCTGGTGCGCAGGTCGACGAGCGGGTCGCGGTGGCGCAGCTCGTACCAGCCCCACAGGAGCAGGACGGCGATCCCTCCGCCGATCATCCCGAGCGTGCTGGCCTCGGCCCAGCCCCAGTCGTTGCCCTTGGAGACGCCGACGAGCACGGCGACCAGGCCGACGGCGAGCCCGAGGGCGCCGACCACGTCGAGGCGGCCCGGGTGGCCGTCGCGCACGTGCGGCACGACGATGACGGTGAGGGCCGCCATGATCACGGCGAGCGCGGCGGACACCCAGAAGAGGGTGTGCCAGTCGAAGTCCTGGGCGATCCATGCCGCGAGCGGCAGGCCGAGCGCGCCGCCGACGCCGAGCGTGGCGCTGATGCCCGCCACGGCGGTGTTGCGCAGGTGCGGGGGCGCGATCTCGCGGACCATGCTGATCGCGACGGGGATGTACCCCATCGCGATGCCCTGCAGCACACGGCCCACGAGGACGGGGCCGACGGAGTCGGACACCGCGCACACGAGCGAGCCGATCACCAGGATGCCACCGGAGATGGCCATCACCGGCTTCTTGCCGTACATGTCGGCGAGCCGGCCGGTGACGGGCATCGCGACGGCGCCGCCGAGGAGCGTCGCGGTGACCACCCAGGAGGCGTTGCTGGCGGAGGTGCCGAGCAGCTCCGGCAGCTCGCTCTGGATGGGGATGACGAGCGACTGCATCAGGGCTGCGCACAGGCTGCTGAAGCCGAGGACGAGGATGACGGCGACCGCGCGGCGGTTCGTCATCAGCCCCGACGCGGAGGGGCTGGGGGAGGCGTTCATCAGACCTTCGATCTTTGTGTAAATTACATATCCAGCTGTGTATGCTACCTACATATCACCGATCCGCCAACCCGCTCGGGCCGCGACCGACCGCCAGGAGGCCCCGATGACGCCCGCCACCTCGTCGTCCACCAGCACCCGCGACCGTCTGAGCGAGCTCCCGCTCACCCCCGACCGGGCCGTCGCGTCGCTGCTCTACCGGCTCGACCTGCACCGGCGCGTCGCCGAGCACCGCAGCCCCCTCGGCACGGCCGACGGGCGGCTCCTGTGGCTGCTGTCGGACCGGCGCCCGCGCACGCTGCGCGAGATCTCCGACACCCTCGGGCTGGAGCAGTCGACCGTCAACCGGCAGGTCAACGCGGCGATCGACGCGGGGCTGCTGCACCGGTTCACGGAGCTCGGCCGCCCCGCGCGGCTCATCGAGCCGACCGAGCAGGGGCTCGACGCGTTCGAGCAAGCCACGTCGGTCGCGCTCGACGCCTTCGGCGGCGGCCTCGACGCGCTGGGCGAGCGGGGGACGGTGCGGTTCCTCGAGTTGCTGGAGGAGTTCGTCGGCGCCTACGGCGAGGCGGTGCGCGGCGGGCATCCCGACTGACTGACGCCCGCCTATCCTCGTGTGCGGCCCTGTCCCGACCCAGGAGGCACCGCATGGCGCACGGCACGACCAGGCACTGCTCGACCAGGCACGACGCACCCGCAGCGCGGCGGGTGCGCGCATGAGCGCCGACGACGGCGCGGTCGTCTCGGCGGCCCTCGCGACGGCCTTCTGGGGCGTGTGGCTCGGCAGGTCGCTGCGGCAGGACCGGCGGCGGTTGCGCAACGGGTTCCTGCTCATCGCGGTCGTGTACACCGCGGCGGGGCTCGCCACCTCGCTCGTATCCCTGGTCCCCGGAGGCGCGAACGCCCTCGGCTGGGTCGTCTTCGCGGTCACGGGGGTGCTGGCCCTGGCGCTGCTCGCGCTGCCGGCGTTCCTGGTGCTCAACGGCGTCACCATGGTGCGTCGTGAGCGCCGCAGTCTCGGCAACCTGCTGTCCCTCGTGGCCGGGCTGGTGTTGCTCGTCGCCCCGGTGGCCGTGGTGGCGCTCTTCCTGTTGCGGGAGTCGTGGTCGTGGGGCCTGGCGACGGCGGTGCTGCTGGCGACGGCGTGGCTGGGGTTCACGTTCCTGGGCTTCGCCGCCCAGACCGTGCTCTATCGGCGATTCGCCGCCCGGGTGGAGGCGAACGGCGTGATCGTGCTGGGCTCGAGGGTGGTGGGTGGGCGCGTGCCGCCGCTGCTCGCAGCGCGGTTGGCGACGGCGGTGGGGGCCGCGGAGCGGCTCGGGGCCGTGCCGATCGTGCCGTCCGGCGGCCAGGGCGCGGACGAGGAGCGGCCCGAGGGCGTGGCGATGGCCGCGTGGCTGGCCGACCGGGGCGTGCCCGCGCAGCAGGTGCTGGTGGAGGACCGGGCCCGCACCACGCGGGAGAACCTCACGTACGGCGTGGCGCTGCTGCGTGGTCACGGCGTGGACGGCCCCTACCTCGTGGCGACGAACAACTACCACGTGCCCCGCGCGGCGCTGGAGGCGATGGACCTCGGCCTCGACGTGCACGCGGTCGGCGCCCCGACGGCGGGCTACTTCTTCCCCAGCGCGTATCTGCGCGAGTTCATCGCCGTGCTGCGCCGCCGTCCGGCCGTCCACGTCGTCGCGGCCGCGCTGATCGTCGTCGCCGGGGCCGGCGCGACCCTGGTCGGAACGACGATCCTGGTCGGCGCCTAGGTTCCTGCCCGATTTCGGGCAGATTCTGGCTGCTCACATCTCGCGGGTGCATGATGTCCGGGTGATCGACGCCGAGCTCGTCGCCCGCATCGCGACCTCCACGGGCCTGTCCACCTCCGAGGCAGCGCGCGTGGTCGAGGACGTCCTCGCCTGGTACCGCGAGCCGGTCGAGGAGTACGTGCGGCGCCGGCACGCGTCGTTGCGCACCTACGGGTACCGCAACGAGGAGATCTACGCGCAGATCGCCGCCGAGCTGCGCGACCGCCTCGTCGCGGCTCCGGAGCTCACCGAGCGCCAGGTCCGTCGCGCCATCTACGGCTAGGAGCACCAGTCCCATGTGCGGAATCGTCGGCTACGTCGGCCCCCAGCAGGCAGCACCCGTCCTCGTCGAGGGCCTCACGCGACTGGAGTACCGCGGCTACGACTCGGCGGGCATCGCCGTGCTCAACCCGCGCTCGACGGCGCACCCGTCGCGCGTCGTGCGGGCCAAGGGCCGCGTGCGCGAGCTTGAGGCCGCCCTCCCGGCACGGCTGGCCGGCACCACCGGCATCGGGCACACGCGGTGGGCCACGCACGGCGTGCCCAGCGAGGCCAACGCCCACCCGCACACGTCGTTCGACGGGCGCGTGCACGTGGTGCACAACGGGATCATCGACAACTTCGCGGTGCTGCGCTCGCGGCTCGCGGGCGAGGGCGTGGAGCTCGCGTCCGACACCGACACCGAGGTCGTGGCGCACCTGGTGGCGCGCGAGCTCGCCGGTCAGGACGGTCACGGCCTCGGCTTCGAGGACGCCGTGCGCGCCGCCGTCGCGCAGATCGACGGTACCTACGCCCTCGCGGTGCTCGACGTCGAGAACCCCGACCGCGTCGTCGTGGCGCGCAACGGCTCGCCGTTGCTGCTCGGCGTGGGTGACGGCGAGATGTTCGTGGCGTCCGACGCCTCGGCGATCGTGCGGCACACCAGCCAGGTGGTGCTGCTCGACGACGGCGACTTCGCCTCCGTGACGTCCGACGGCTTCCGCACCTTCACCGCCGACGAGGAGCACACCGCGCGCTCGGCCGTCACCATCGACCTCACCGTCGAGGAGCTGGAGCTGGACGGGCACGCGCACTTCATGCACAAGGAGATCCACGAGCAGCCCGAGTCCGTGAAGCGGATGCTCTCGGGGCGCCTGGACGACCGGTTCGGCACCGCCAAGCTCGACGGTCTCAATCTCGACCCCCGCGAGATGCGTCGCTTCACGCGCGTGAAGGTCCTCGGCTGCGGCTCCGCGTACTACGTGGGGCAGCTCGGGGCGTCGATGATCGAGGACCTGGCCCGTATCCCCGCGGACGCCGAGCCGGCGAGCGAGTTCCGCTACCGCAACCCGATCATCGAGCCGAGCACCCTCTACGTGGTGGTGAGCCAGTCCGGCGAGACCGCGGACACCCTCTTCGCCGTCCGCGAGATCCAGCGCAAGGGCGGCACCGTCGTCGGGCTCGTCAACGCCGTCGGGTCGTCCATCGCCCGCGAGGTCGACGGCGGGGTCTACCTGCACGCCGGCCCGGAGATCGCCGTCGCCTCCACCAAGGCGCTCACGCACATGTCGGTCGGCTTCGCGCTGCTGGCGCTCGCCCTCGGCCGCGTGCACGACCTGTCCCACGCCGACGGCAAGCGGATCATCGCCGGGCTGCGCGCCATCCCGGGGCAGATCGCGCAGATCCTCGCCGACGAGGAAGACCTCGCGACCGCCGCCAAGGAGCTCGCGCCGTCGCCGAGCCTGTTCTTCATCGGCCGGGTGCGCGGCTACCCCGTCGCCCGCGAGGGCGCGCAGAAGTTCAAGGAGATCACCTACCGCCACGCCGAGGCGTACCCGACGAGCGAGCTCAAGCACGGCCCGCTCGCCCTCATCAGCCCCGAGCTGCCGACGGTCGCCATCGTCCCCGACGACGACCTCCTGGAGCGCAACATCACCGCCGCGCAGGAGATCCGCGCCCGCGGGGGAGTCGTCGTCGCGATCACCCACCCCGGCGTCGAGCTGGGCGACGCCGTCACCCGGCGCATCGAGGTGCCGCGCAACGAGGTGGAGCTCGACCCGATCCTGCTGACGATCCCCACCCAGCTGCTCGGCTACCACGCGGCCGTCGCCCTCGGCGAGGACGTGGACCGGCCGCGCAACCTGGCGAAGTCGGTCACCGTCGAGTGACGACCGCTGGTCGAGCCTGTCGAAACCGGGACGACCGCTGGTTGAGCCTGTCGAAACCGGGACGACCGCTGGTTGAGCCTGTCGAAACCCGGATCTCGACAGGCTCGACCGCCGGTTCGCGGTGCGCACGCCGCTCCCGGCGAGGCCGGCCCGGGTCAAGTTCCGTTCGCGGGACGGGTTCCGCTCGGCGCCAAGGGGTGCAAATGAAGCAGCAGTTGTTACCTCTGCACGCGATTCCTCGGATCGCGCAAGATCTCGTCCGACGTCGTCTCGAATCGACGCCCTCCGTCGTGCTCCTGGGGCCCCGCCAGGCCGACGCCGATGCCTACCTCCGCTCGCAGGCGCCGAGGCTCGCAGTGCTCGAGGAGGTCCAGCGGGTACCGGCGCTGACGGAGACCTTGCGAGGGGTGATCGACGACAACCGGAGGTCCGGCTTCCGTGCCGGGCAGTTCCTCCTGCTCGGTTCGGCGGCGCTCGACCTGCTCCAGCTCTCGTCCGAGAGCCTCGCGGGCCGCGTCTCATTCGTGGGGCTGGGTGGCGTCAACGTCGACGAGGCGCACGCTGCGGGAATCGACCCTGATGCCCTCTGGGTTCGTGGGGGATTCCCGGACTCGCTCACGGCGACGGACGACGCCGCGTCCCTGCAGTAGCGGTACGACCTCGTGCGCTCGTACCTGGAGTGGGACGTGCCGATGTTCGCCCCGCGGATCCCTGCCACGACGCTCCGACGACTGTGGACGATGCTCGCGCACTCGAGCGGCGGACAGCTCAACGCCAGCGCGCTCGCCCAGAGTCTCGGCGTCAGTGGCCCCACGGTCACCCGGTACGTGGATCTGCTCGTCGACCTCGGTCTGGTCCGGCGCCTTCAGCCCTGGCACGCCAACATCGGGAAGCGGGTGACGAGGTCCCCCAAGGTGCATGTCAGGGACAGCGGGCTGTTGCACGCGCTGCTCGACATCAACTCGCACGACGCCCTGCTGGGTCATCCGGTCGCGGGGGCCAGCTACGAGAGCTTCGTGGTCGAATGCTTGATCGATGCGGTCGGCGACCGGTACCAGCCGTTTCACGACGTCCACCCGGGGGAGGACGAGTACTCGGCTCGTGGGCCGTTGTCATCGGCCTGAGGCGCCTCGTCGAACAGCTGCGCGTTTCCTGAGCGTCGACACGGATCGGGGCGGGTCAGGCGGGGTCGGGCTGGTCCTCGATCTTCACGTCGGAGAGCTCGGGCGTGAAGGCGAAGAGCGCGCCGTCGACCGTCCCCACCCACCAGCCGTCGCAGTCGAACGTGGCGTCCTGCTCCTGCCCGGCGGTCCACCAGCCGGCCTTGAGCGTGGAGTCGGTGCGGTAGTCCTCGGGCTTCAGGTCGCCGCGGGTGGGCTCGGCGGCGAGAGGGTGGGCGTCGTCCACCGGCCGGCACGTGTCGGGCAGCTCGGTCAGATCGGCGTCCATGGTGAGGATGACCTCGTCGCCCGTGGTGCGGAAGACGCCGCGGACGTCGGACGCGCCGTCGGGCACCCACGCGGGCAGGCCCGCGTCGTCCTTGCCGTCCTTGCCGCTGTCGTACGTGAAGGCCCTGGTGTGCCCGGCGTTCCGCTCGCTCAAAGCCTGGGTGATGCCCGCGCAGGCGCTGGTGGAGATGATGACGCCGGCCGCGAGGGCCAGCAGGCCGACGGCGCGGTAGCGGCGCTCGGGGGTGGTGGTGAGGGGCGTGGTCTCGTTGCTGGTCTCGATGCTGGGCTCGGTGCTGCTCTGCTGCTGCGTCATGCCGACGACGCTACGAACCCGCAGGTCACGCCGTCGTCGGCCCGTGAGCGGAACCTGCCGCCCCGCGCGTACGACCGGGGGAGGAGGACGAACTCAGGGGTGGCTCAGGGTTTCGCCGGGGTCGCGACGCCGTCGAGGAACCCGCGCACGAGCGGCGTGGCCAGCGCCTCGCCCTCGTGGAAGTAGGCGTGCCTCAGCCCGGGCAGCACCTCGACGAGGGCTCCCGGGATCCGCTCGCCGAGCAGGCTCGCGTTGGCCGCGGGCGCCAGCACGTCGTCCGCCCCGTGCAGCACGAGCGTGGGCGCCAGGACGTCGGGCAGGTGGCGCCAGGCGTCGTGACCCTGGCTGGCGCGCAGGTGGTCGCGCCGGGCCTGCGGCGTCATCGACGGGTCGCCCTCGACGGTCGTCGGGCCGGGGTGGTCGGCCAGCCACGCCGGGGTGTACATGAGCTCCAGCAGGGCGCGGCGGGCGGCCCGGCGGTCCGGCTGCGCCACCGAGCGGCGCACGTCGAGGGACCGCTCGACGGCGTGCTCGCCGCCGGGGGTCGTGCAGCCCAGCACGAGCCGGTCGAGCCGGTGCGCGTGGTCGATCGCGAACCACTGCGCGACCCGCCCGCCCATCGACGTCCCGTACACGTCGGCACGCTCGAGACGCAGGTCGTCGAGGACGGCGGCGACGTCGCCCGCGAGGCGCCGCGTGGTGAGCGCGGGGTCGGTGGGCGCCGAGTCGCCCGTGCCGCGCCAGTCGAGGGTGACGGTGCGCCGGCCGGTGCCGAGCCCGTCGCGGACCGGGTCCCACCAGCGGTGCGAGTTCGCCTGCCCGGCGAGCAGCACCAGCGCGGGGCCCTCTCCCCGCACCTGATAGGCGATCGATGCGGAGTCGTCGGCGATCGCGTGCGGCATGGTGCCCACCCTAGGGACGCCGGCAGCTAGGCTCCCTCGGGCACCCTCGACGGCCCGCGTCGAGCGACGCCCAGGAGGCCGACGATGGTCCCGCCCGAGGAGCCGACCGCCCGTGCGGCCGCCCGCATCTCCGCCGACGACGACGCGCGTCGCGCCCTGCAGCGGCGGACGCTGACGGTCGTCGTGGTGAGCCAGGTGCTCGGCGGCGCGGGGCTGGCCGCCGGGATCACCGTGGGCGCGCTGCTCGCGCGGCAGATGCTGGGCAGCGACAGTCTCGCCGGGCTGCCCACGGCCCTGTTCACGCTGGGTTCGGCGCTCGCGGCGTACCTCGTCGGCCGCGTGACCCAGCGCGCGGGGCGCCGCGTCGGGCTGGGCCTGGGCTTCGCCGCCGGCGGCCTGGGGGCGATCGGGGTGGTCGCGGCGGCCGCGCTCGACGCGGTGCCGCTGCTGTTCGTCGCGCTCTTCGTCTACGGCGCCGGCACGTCGACCAACCTGCAGGCCCGGTACGCGGGCACGGACCTGGCGGCGCCGGACCGGCGGGCCACCGCGGTCAGCGTCGCGATGGTCTCCACCACCCTGGGGGCGGTCGCGGGGCCGAACCTCGTCGCGCCCCTTGGCGGGCTGGCGACGTCGCTCGGCCTGCCGGCGCTGGCCGGGCCGTTCCTGCTCGCGGCCGTCGCCTTCGGATCGGCCGGGGCCGCCCTGTTCGTCTTCCTGCGGCCCGACCCGTTCCTCGTCGCCCAGGAGCTCGCGCGGGCCGAGCGCCTCGCGGCGCCCGGCCCTGCGGCGTCGGCCGCCCCGGGCGAGGCGCGGGGCGGGGTGCCCGCGGGTGTGGTGGTCGGCGCGGCGGTGATGGTGCTGACCCAGGTCGCGATGGTCGCGATCATGACGATGACGCCGGTGCACATGAGCCTGCACGGGCACGGCCTCAGCGAAGTCGGCCTCGTGATCGGCATCCACGTCGCCGCGATGTTCCTGCCCTCGCTCGTCACCGGCATGCTCGTGGACCGCCTGGGCCGGGTGCCGATGGCGGCGGCCTCGGGCGTGACCCTGCTGCTCGCGGGGATCACGGGTGCCCTCGCCCCCGCGGACTCGCTCGGCCTGCTGATCCTGGCGCTCGCACTGCTCGGCCTGGGGTGGAACTTCGGGGTCATCGCCGGGACGGCGCTCATCGTCGACGCGACCTCCCCGGAGACGCGCGCACGCACCCAGGGCTCGGTCGACGTGCTCATCGCGCTGGCCGGGGCGGGCGGTGGCGCCGCGTCGGGGGTGGTCATGGCGGGCACGAGCTACGCGACGCTCGCCCTCGGCGGCGGGATCCTGTCGCTGCTGCTCGTCCCCGTGCTGCTCCTCGCGAGGTCGCGCGGCCGCGCCGCGACGGCCTGACGCGGTCAGGGCGGGGGGTCCTCGTCGTCGAGCCGCTTCCGTACGAGACCGGGGTCCTCGGGGCGCGCGGCCGCCTGGGGTGGTCGGATGTACGGGTGGCCGGTGGGGGCGACCCACCTGGTGACTCCGGTCGCGGGATCCCGGGTGACACGCCATCCGCCGATCGTCTTGGCCCGATGATGGGTGCGACAGAGGGCGTGCAGGTTCTCGCCGCGGGTCTGCGGCCCGTCGCCCATGGGGTCGAACGGTTCGACGTGGTCGAGGTCGCAGCCCGTGGCCGGAACGCGGCAGCCGGGGAACGTGCAGGTCACGTCGCGCGCGACGACGGCCGCCCGGAGCGCCGCGCTCGGCCGGTACGCGTGCGAGGACGTGTCGGTGAGGACGCCAGTGCCGGGATCGGTGAAGACCCGCTGCCAGACGGCGTCCGGGTCGCCGGCGATCGCCCGGGCCATCCCCGCCGGGATCGGGCCGTACCGGTCGAGCGATGCCGGGAGGTCGTCCGCACCCAGCAGCGTCGATGCCGCGATGCTCACGCGCACGCCGGCCCCGCGCGACACTCGGCTCGTCGTCGCTGCTCGGCCCCTCGCCACCCCTTGATCCGCGATGGGCTCCCGGCCTGTCGTCTGCGCCGGGCCGGCGTCGTCGTGCGGGCCGGTGGCGACGCGGCCACCGAGCATGCCGGCGAATGCGTCGGCGCGGCACTCGTCGAGCCTGCGCTCCTCGCCGGGGCCGCGTCGCATCGCGAACGCGACCTCGTCGACGGCCGCGAAGGCGCGCGCCGCGTCGTCCGCGGGCAGGTAGGCCGTCAGATAGGCCATCGCGTCGTCGACGGGTTCGAGCCGCACGAACCTCTCTCGCCGGGCGGACTCGTGCCGTTCGTCGGCACCGTCCGGGTCGACCTCGATCTCCGCGCGCCGCATACGGGCGCGGATCTGGGACGCGGTCAGGTGCTCGACGTCCGGCAACAGCTCACGGACGGCAACCCGGCGCAGATCGTCGGGCAGCCGCCCGGCGGAGACGAGCACCTCCGCCTTGCGCCGGTCCACCAGCCCGCCGGCCAGGGCGTCCGCGACCTCGGGCAGGCGGGCCGCCCCGTGGGCCACGGTGACGTGCGATTCCGCGGCGCGCCGCGACAGGCCGAGCCGCGCGGCGACGCCGTCGGCGACGAACTCATGACCCGAGGTGTTCCGGGTGCGCTCCAGCAGCTCCGACAGGGCCCGCGCGGAGCCGGCCTGTGCCCACGAGGCGACCCGCTCCCACGCGGCCAGCACCTCGACCACGGTGTGGTCGTCCAGGTCGGCGAGCTCCAGCGACGCCAACCGCTCCGCGAGCCGGAGGCCGGGCTCCCCGCCGAGCTCCGCGATCAGCTCGCGCCCCGGGTCGGATGGCGCGAGCGACTCCTCCGTGACGCCCTCGTCCGTGACGCCCTCGGGCTCCCGGGCGAGGACGAACGAACCGTCCAGATACCTGCACGCCGCCGGCCCGGCCGACGGTGCCAGCCCAGCCGACGACGCTGGCCCGGCGCCGTCGTGCGCGGCGACCGCCAGGGCCCGCAACGCGCGACCGGCATCGAGGATCCGCCCGAGCACGCTCTCGACCGCCGACCCCGCGCCCGGCATCGGCGCGACAAGCCCGGGCGCCGGCGCGGCCACGGTGGCGGTGCCGCCCGAGCCGGCAGCACCACGGCGCCGGGTGACAGCGGGGTCGCCCGGGCTACGGGAATCGACATCGAACATGTGTTCGATTCTACCGCCGCCGAGCGGCCTCGACAAGACCTTGCGGCAGCCGTGCTCGACCCGCTGCGACGCCCGAGACTGCCGGTGTGGGCCGGCTGCTAGGGTCGCCGGCGTGAGTCCCGAGGCTTCCAGACGCTGACCGCAGGTCGGGCCGCACCCGCATGGGTGCCGTGCTCCCTGCGTCCGTCGACCCACTCACCCGAGCACCCGCGCCGCGACGCCCTCGCGCGCCCGCCTCCGCGCTGCTCCGACGTCTGGAAGCGCCCATGCCCGTCATCGTCAGAATCCTCGCCCTCGCGGCCTTCGCGCAGGGCACCAGCGAGTTCATGCTCGCCGGTCTGCTCGTCGACATCTCGTCCGACCTCGGGGTCACCCTCGCCACGACCGGCGCCCTCACCTCCGCCTATGCCGCGGGGATGGTCCTCGGCGCGCCCCTGATGGCGGTCGCCGCCGCCCGGGTGCGCCCCGGACCGACCCTCCTGGCGTTCCTTGCCCTCTTCGCCGCCGCACACGTGGCCGGGGCGCTCACCTCGTCGTTCGCCGTGCTGCTCGCCACGCGCGTCGTGGCCGCGTTCGCCAACGCAGGGTTCCTCGCCGTCGCGCTGTCGACCATGCGCCTCCTGGTGCCGCCGGAGGCGACCACGCGTGCCGTCGCGGTCCTGCTCTCCGGTACCACGATCGCGACCGTCGCCGGCGCCCCGGCCGGGGCGCTCGTCGCGCAGGCGCTCGGCTGGCGGGCCACGTTCGCGGCGGTCGCCGCCCTGTGCGTGCCGGCCATGGCCGCCCTCGCGCTGCACCGTTCGCCCGCCGCCGGGCGGGCGCCCCTCCGGTTCGAGCCGGGCGCGGAGCTGCGCGCGCTCCGGCACCCGACGATCGTGCGCGCGGTGGTGCTGGCGGTGCTCGTCAACGCGGCCACGTTCGGCGCCTTCACGTACCTGGCCGTGATCGGTGCGGGGGCGGGCCTCACCGGTGTCGGCGTGCCGCTCCTCCTTGCGGGGTTCGGCGTCGGCGCCTTCTTCGGGGTCAGCGCCACGGGACGGTGGGCGGCACGACAGGAGTGGCGGTGGGTCGTGGTGGGCTGCGCCCTGCTCATCGTCGTGTGGGCGGCCTTCGCCCTCGCCGCCGCACTGCCGTGGGTGGTCGCGGCCCTGCCCGTCGTGGCCGGGGCGGTCTCGTTCGCGGTCGGGTCGTGCCTGGTGGGCCAGATCGTGCGCGAGGCTGCCGGCGCGCCCGTCCTGGGCGGCTCCGCCGCGACTGCGGCACTCAACCTCGGAGCGCTCGCCGGCCCGCTGGTCGCCGGCGCCGCACTGGGCGTCGGCGGTCCCACGGCCGTGCTCTGGTGCGCGGCGGCGCTCTGCGCGCTCGCGGCGCCCGTGGCGGTCGGCGGGGTCGGCGGGGGTCGCTGACACGACTCGGGCCGAACGCCCCGGTCAGGACTCCGGCTCGACGGGGCCGTCCTCGCCGGCAACCAGCTCGCCGCAGCTGGTCGCCTGCGCCGTGACGACGACCGGGTCGTCGGGGCCCGCGTCGCTCGTCACGGTCGACTCCTGGCCGTTCGACGCCGTCATGGCGCCGTCGTCCAGGTCCACGAACGTGCGCGTCACCGCGAACGCCTCGCCGTCGGCCGAGGTGGCGTTCAGCCCTGCGAGGTGCAGCGCTCCGTCGACCTCGGTGCAGCCGACGCCCGTGCCGTTGCCGGTGAACCCCTTGTCGAAGGTGTATGCGCCGCCCGCGAGGCTCTGGGTCGCGGCGAGATCGCAGTCGGACGCGGTGAACAGCAGCACCTCGCGGCCGGTGTCGACCAGCGCGACCGGGGCCGTACCGTCTCCCGCGGCGACGACGTTCACGACGGCAGACGCGCGCTGCGGGCCCGCCGAGTCGATCGCGACGGAGAACGTGGCGCCCGAGGCGGTGGTCATCCCGAACCGCCGGTCGGCCCCGCCGGTCAGCCACGCCGTGTCGGGCTCTCCGTCGCCGTCGATGTCCACCACCTCGTGGGTGTCCGCGCCCTCCGGCGTGCCGTCGTCGGTGGCGTCGCAGCCGGCGGCGCCCGTGGTGCTCGGAGTGGGCTCCGCCGCGTCCTGCGACGGCGTCGCGGTGGGAGACGGCGCGGTGGGAGACGTCGCGGTGGGGGACGGCGACGCGGCCGGTGCAACGCCGTCGTCGCTCCGGACGACCAGCCAGGCGACGACCGCGACGACCACCACCGCCACGAGGACGACCACCCGCCAGGCCCAAGGGTTGCCGGGTGCGGGTGCGGGTGCGGGGGTCGGGGTATCGGGAGTGCTCATGTTCCCCAGGCAATCACTGTCAGGCAGGGTCGTGCACCCCGTGCTACCTGGCGTGCAGGGATCGGATCTCGTCGGCGAGCTCGGGGGCCGGGCCGCGTGTCGGTACGCCCCGGGGCGACGTCGCCCACGGGGCGCGCGCTCACCGGGCCGGGCGCGGCGCCCCACTCCCGCAGCCACCCGGTGAGCTGCGCGGTGCTCGACGCGTACACGATCGGGCCGATGCCCACACAGGCGTGCGCGGCGCTGCACATCGGGCAGTGCTCGCCGGAGGTGCACACGACGGCGGCACCCGGTCCACCGGACGGCCGGTCCGGGTAGCCGTGCGGCAGGTGGCCGAGATGGCGACGGTGCCCCGGGCCAGGATCGTGCACGACACCCGCGGCCTGATGAAGGCGTTCGTCGACGCCGAGACGGACGAGGTGCTCGGCGTGACGATGCTCAGCCACGACGCGCACGAGACGATCAACACCCTGGCCTTCGCCATGCGCCATGCGCCATGGCGTCACGGCCATGCAGCTGCGCGACGAGGTCTCCACCCACCCGTCGATGACCGAGGCCCTCAACGACCTCTTCGCCCACCTGGCCTGACCGTCACGACCGACGTCGCGCGGCCGGGTCGTCCTCGTGCGCCTCGAGCGCGGCGATGAGGGTCCGCGCGTCGTGCGGGCCGCGGTGCCGCACGCCGTCCAGGAAGAACGTGGGAGTGCCCCGGGCCCCGCTCGCGCTGGCGCTGTCCTCGTCTTCGCGGACCCGGGCGTGCAGGACCCTGTCGCCCATGTCGGCGTCGAACCGCTCGAGGTCGAGGCCGATCTGGGCGGCGTGCTCGCGCAGGTCGTCGGGCTCCAGGCGGGACTGGTGCGAGAACAGCTGGTCGTGCATCTCCCAGAACCGGCCCTGCCGGTCCGCCGCCTCCGCCGCGACGGCCGCCAGGTAGGCGTGCGGGTGCACGTCCTCGAGCGGCAGCTGGCGCACCACGTACCGCACGCGGTCGCCGAAGTGGGCGCCCAGCTCGGCGCCCATGCCGGTGGTGCGGGCGCAGAACGGGCACTCGAAGTCGAGGTACTCGACCACGGTGTGCGCGGCGTCCGCGTCGCCCATCACGTGGTCGCGCTCGGCGTCGATGGGCGGGGTGAGCGTGACCGGCAGGTCGGCGCTGGCCTCGCCGTAGCGCACGCGTGCCACCGTGAAGATCGCCCACCCGAGCACGGTGGAGACGACCATCGCGATGAGCACGCCGACCGTGGCCGCCTGCGCGTCCGCCGGGTCGTCGAACGCGAGGTTCACCACGAGCAGCGACACCGTGAACCCGATGCCGGACAGCGCGGCCCCGCCCATGACGCTGCCGGGCCCCACGCCGTCGGGCAGCGTGCCCAGTCGGGCGCGCAACGCCCCCCACGTGCCCAGGGTGACGCCCACGAGCTTGCCCACCACCAGTCCCGCGACCACGCCCCAGGTGACGACGGAGCCGAGCGCCGCGCCGAGGGCGCCGCCCCGCAGGTCGATCCCCGCGTTGGCGAGGGCGAAGACCGGGACGACGACGAGCGACACCGGGCCGCGCAGCACCTCGTGCAGGCGGTGGTTCACCGAGATGGAGCGGGCGAGGCCCACCTGCACGCTGCGGGCGACGCTCGCGCTGGGCGACTGCCAGTAGTTCCGGAACAGGCTCTTGGCCTGCAGGACGTCGGAACGGCGCGTCGCGATCGCGGGCACCAGCAGGCCCGCGAGCATCCCCGCGATCGACGGGTGCACGCCTGCCTGCACGGTGGCCCCCCACAGGACCACGACCACCAGCACGTACGGCGCGCTGCGCCACTCCCTCATGCGGCCCAGCAGCCACAGCACGCCGAGGCAGGCCGCGGCGACCACCAGCGGTGCGATGCGCACGTCCTCGGAGTAGACGACGCCGATGATGCCGACGGCGAGGAAGTCGTCCACCACCGACACGGTGAGCAGGAAGACGCGCAGCTGGCTCGACATCGTCGGGCCGACGAGGGCGAGCACGCCGAGCAGGAAGGCGGTGTCGGTGCCGACGACGACGCCCCAGCCGCCCGGGTCCTCGTGGCCGGCGACGGCGAGGAAGACGAGCGCCGGCACGACCACGCCGAGGGTGCCCGCCACGAGCGGCACCAGCCGCTGGCTGCGCTGCCGCAGCGACCCGATCGCCAGCTCCTGGCGCACCTCGAGGCCGACGACGAAGAAGAACAGCACCATGAGCCCGTCGTTCACCCAGTGGTGCAGGTCCATGTCAAAACGCAGGACGCCGACGTCTACCTGGATCGGCAGCGCCCAGAGGCTCTCGTACGCCCCGGACAGCGGCGAGTTCGCCCAGAGCACCGCGAGCAGCGTCACGGCGACCAGCAGCAGCGCGGCGCCGGACTCCGTGCGCAGGCGCTCTCGCAGCGCGAGTCCTGGCATGCACGTCTCCCGTCAGTGGTGGATGGCGGGTCCGCGAGGAGCCTACGTCGGCACCGACCCGTGGGCTCGAGGGAAGAGGTCTCCGGGGACCGCGCCGGGGGAACACCCGTCTGGCGGATCGTGTTCCCGGGGCAGGTGGCGATACCTCGCCGCCTGGCCGGGGTCGTCGGGAATCAGGAGCACCTGCGGTGGGTTAGGGAGAGAGCGGCAGTTGAGAACGGTTCTCAGTTCTGCCACGTGAGGAGAACGTCTGATGGCCACCCGCACCGCACTGCGCCCGATCATCAAGCTTCGCTCGACGGCGGGCACGGGCTTCACCTACGTCACCCGCAAGAACCGCCGCAACGATCCCGACCGCGTCGTCCTGCGCAAGTTCGACCCGGTCGTCCGCCAGCACGTCGATTTTCGTGAGGAGCGCTGATGAAGAACATCCACCCCACCTACGGTCCCGTCGTCTTTCGGGACACCAGCTCGGGCACCGCGTTCCTGACGCGCTCGACGCTGGCCGGCGACGCGCCCTCCGGCCCGGGCCACCCCACCCGCGAGATCGAGTGGGAGGACGGCCGCACCTACCCGGTGGTCGACGTCGAGATCTCGAGCGCCAGCCACCCGTTCTGGACCGGGGCCTCGCGCGTCGTGGACACCGAGGGCCGCGTCGAGAAGTTCCGCCGACGCTACGGGCAGCAGGCCGCTCGATGACGCCTCGCTGGCATGTGGCCGCGCCCCTCCTGACCGCCGCACTCCGGGGCGTTCCGGAGGGGCGCGGTCGTTCTCACCCGGTCGATTCCCGCCCGGTCGTTCCTGCGCGCGTCTCGCTCCTGGTATGTTCCACGTATTAGATATACCTAAACGATGGAGCATTTCCCGATGGAGCTGAGTACCACCGCCCTGCTTGACGACCGCGTGCTGGACGACGTGACCGCGCGCGTCGCCGACGCGTTCGACGCCCCGACCGCCGAGATCTTCGCGGAGGCGCTCCGGCGCACCCTGCGTGACGCGGTGACGCTCGAGCCGGACGGCACCGCGTTCGTCCTCACAGGCGACATCCCGGCGATGTGGCTCCGCGACTCCGCGGCCCAGATGCGGCCGTACCTGGCGCTCCTCGGCCTGGACCCGCAGCTGGGGGGCACCGCCGCCGCCCTCGTGCGCCGGCAGAGCCGGCAGATCCTCCAGGACCCCTACGCCAACGCGTTCAACCGGGGGCCCGACGGCGCCGGCCACCAGGCCGACGACACGGCGATGACGCCCGGGGTGTGGGAGCGCAAGTACGAGGTCGACTCGCTCGCGTTCCCGCTCCAGCTCGCGCACCAGCTCTGGCTCGGCACCGGGCGCACCGACCACCTCGACGAGGCGTTCCGCGATGCGGCGGACCTCGTCGTCGCCACGCTCCGCACCGAGCAGGACCACGACGCCCGGTCCACGTACCGGTTCCAGCGGGCCGACTGCGTCCCGAGCGACACCCTGGAGCGCGACGGGCAGGGGTCGCCCGTGGGCGTCACCGGGATGACGTGGAGCGCCTTCCGCCCCAGCGACGACGCGTGCGCCTACCACTACAACGTGCCCGGCAACCTGTTCGCCGCCGCGGCCCTGCACGACCTCGCGGAGCTCGCCCGCGGGCCGCTGGACGACCTGGCGCTCGCCGCCCGGGCCGACGACCTCGCGACCGATCTCGACGCGGCCACCCGCCGGCACGGCGTCGTGGACCACGCCGAGCACGGCCCCGTCCTTGCCTACGAGGTCGACGGGCTCGGCAACCACCTGCTCATGGACGACGCGAACATGCCGAGCCTGCTCTCGCTGCCGCTCACCGGCGGCATCGCCCTCGACGACCCCCTCTACGTCGCCACCCGCGCGTTCGTGCTCGGCGACGACAACCCGACGTACGTGCGCGGCGCCACCGGCGACGGCCTCGGCAGCCCGCACACGCCCCCGCGCTACGTGTGGCCCATCGCGGCCGCCGTCCGCGGGCTGACCTCGACCGACGTCGCCGAGAAGCGCGCCGTCGTCGCGACCCTGTGCGCCGTGAACGCGACGCGCGGGCGCATGTGCGAGGCGTATCACGTGGACCACCCCGAGCAGTTCACGAGGGAGTGGTTCAGCTGGGCGGACTCGATGTTCTGCGAGCTCGTGCTCGACGTCGTCGGGTACCCCGTTCCCGGGGCTCCCGGGACGGAAGTGTTACGGCACGTCGCATAGGCGGCGTGCGGATCGGCGAAGGAGGCGATCTGAACCATGACGGTGACGACGGCGGCAACGGCGCCGCCGGGCCGGGAGGCGGCATCCGCACCCCCGGCCCAGGTACGACGCAGACCCGCGAAGCAGTGGCGGATCCAGGAGCGATGGGCGCGCCGTCCTGGACCGAGCCCGGGACTGAGCGACCCCGCGAGGTAGTTCCAGATCCCCCGAACTACCTCGCGGGGGCCGGGCCGGTGGAGCCGCCCTCGACGATGCGCACGGGGATGGTGTCCTGCGCGAGGTCGCCCGGCTCCGCCAGCTGCCGCTCGATGAGCTCGAAGGCGCGGGTGCCGATGGCGTGCTGGTCCTGCTCCACGTGGGTGAACGGGATGGCGGCGTCGACGAACTCCGGCGGCGCGTCGAAGCAGATGATCGACAGGTCTTCGGGCACCGGCCGGCCGAGCCGCTGCGCGGCCTGCAGCACGAGGCGCGCCGAGTGGTACTCCGTCACGACGCACGCCGTGAGGTGGGGGCGGGCGTCGAGGAACGTCACGAGCCGGTCGACGTCGTCGTCGGGCGTGGTGCGCGAGCCGGGGACCACGGAGCGGACGTCGGAGAACACCTGGGCCTCCTCGAGCCGGACCTGGTGCGCGGCGTGGGCGGCGACGACGCCGCGGCGGCGCTCCTCGAGGGACGAGACCGAGCTGGGGGACTCGACGAGGGCGATCTCGGTGTGCCCGAGGTCGAACAGGTACTCGGCGGCGAGCCGGCCGCCCGTGACGTTGTCCGAGGTCACGGTGCTGACGGGGACGCCCTTGAGGGTGCGGTCGACGATGACGATCGGGAAGCTCCGGCCGACGAGCGTGGCGACGGTCGGGGGGAAGAACTGCGACGACGAGGGCAGCAGCACCAGGCCGTCGATCCCGCGGGCCAGCTGCTCCTCGATGAGGCGTTCCTCGAGCTCAGCGTCGCCGCGCGAGGTGGCCACCACGACGTGCGCCCGCTGGGTGGACGCCTGGAGGATGCCGCCGAGCAGGTGCGAGCCGAACGCGTCGTCGAAGCCCGGCACGATGTACCCGACGAGGGGGAGGCCGGAGGACGGGGCGTCCCCGCCGTCGTCGTCCGGGGCGGCGGAGACCACGATCGTGCCGATCCGCGGGCGGCGGGTCACGAAGCCCTCGTCGCGCAGCATGTCGAGGGCACGCTTGATCGTGATCGCGCTGACGGAGAACTCCTCGATGAGCTCGGCCTGCGTGGGCAGCCGGTCACCGACCGTCAGGTCCCCGTCGACGATGCGCGCGCGCAGCGCCGCGTGCACCTGGGCGTACAGCGCGTCGGTCAAGCCAGCTCCCGAGATCAGGCCGGACGGATCAGGCCGAATGATTATGGTCCGGCTCCATTGTGAGGCACGGCGGCCCGACGGGAACCTTGGTCGGCTCCGCACCCCTCTGATACGTTTCAATTCACCCGTCGACGGGTGCTATATGTCCCCGATGGCGGGTTTGTCCCGCAAGGAGGCGCAACGATGCGCATCGAACGGCTCGTGGCGGAGTACGGCGCTCCCGACCTGGGTGTCGGCACGGCCGCTCCCCGGCTGTCGTGGACGCGCAGCGGAGGAGACGGCGACCAGAGCGCGTACGAGCTGCGCCTGCAGACCGCCGCAGGCGACCCCGAGGTGGTCGCCGGCGCGGGGCCCGAGCAGGTGCTCGTCGCCTGGCCCTTCCGGGGCCTGCGCTCGCGGGAGCGGGTCGAGGTCCAGGTGCGCGCCCGTGCGGACGACGCGTGGTCGGCGTGGAGCGAGCCCCTCGTGATCGAGGCCGGCCTGCTGGCGCCGGAGGACGTCGAGGCGCGATTCATCAGCCCGCGGGACGTCGGCGGGCTCGACGGCGGCGCGGTGGTGCTGGCGCGCGACCTCGAGCTGGACGGCACGGTGGCGAGCGCCCGCCTGTACGTCACGGCACACGGCGTCTACGACGCGTGGATCGGCGACCGCCGCGTGGGCGACCACCAGCTCGACCCGGGCTGGACGGCGTACGACTCGCGGCTGCGCTACCAGACCTTCGACGTGACCGAGCACCTGCGGGCGGGGGCGACGCGGATCGCCGTCGGCCTGGGCAACGGCTGGTACCGCGGGCAGCTGACGTGGTCCCTGCAGCGCGACTCGTACGGCGACCGGCTCGGCCTCCTGGCCCAGCTGGAGATCACCTACACGGACGGCCGTCGGCAGACGGTCGTCACCGACGAGCGGTGGCGGGCCGGCGCGACCGGCGTGCTCGCGGACGACCTGTACGACGGCCAGACGACGGACCTGCGGGTCCCGCTCGCGCCCGACGCCCGCGCGGACGGCCCGGTCGACGTGCTCGACGCCGACACCGGCCGCCTCGTCGCGCCGACGGGACCGCCGGTACGCGAGGTCGCGACGGTGCCGGGGCGTGAGGTGCTCACCTCGCCGAGCGGCGCGCAGATCGTCGACTTCGGCCAGAACGTGGTCGGCTGGGTGCGCCTGCGCGTGACGGGGGAGGCCGGCGCCACGGTCACCCTGCGGCACGCCGAGGTGCTCGAGGACGGCGAGCTGGGCGTGCGCCCGCTGCGCGACGCGAAGGCGACGGACACCTACGTCCTCGCCGGCGGGGAGCAGGTGCTCGAGCCGCGGTACACGTTCCACGGCTTCCGGTACGCGGAGGTCACGGGCGCCGAGGTGGCCGCCCAGGACGCGGAGGCCGTGGTGGTCAGCTCCGACCTGCGCCGCACCGGCTGGTTCGAGTGCTCCGAGCCGGACGTGAACCGCCTGCACGAGAACGTCGTATGGGGGATGCGCGGCAACTTCGTCGACGTGCCCACCGACTGCCCGCAGCGGGACGAGCGGCTCGGGTGGACGGGCGACATCCAGGTGTTCGCGCCGACGGCCAGCTTCCTGTTCGACGTCGGCGGGTTCCTCGGCTCGTGGCTGCAGGACCTCGCGGCCGACCAGCACGCCGACGGCGGCGTGCCGATGACCGTGCCGGACGTGGTGCACGAGAACGTCAGCGGGTCGCGGCCCGGGGACGAGGGCCAGACGCCGGGGGCGGGCTGGGCCGACGCCGCCGTGCACGTGCCGTGGACGCTGTACGAGCGCTACGGCGACGTCGGCGTGCTGGAGCGCCAGTACGACTCGATGCGGGCCTGGGTGGACAAGGAGCACGCCCTGGCCGGCGACACCCTGCTCTGGGACACGGGCTTCCAGTTCGGGGACTGGCTGGACCCGGACGCGCCGCCGCACGACGCGGCCGCCGCCAAGGCCGACCCGGCCGTCGTCGCGACGGCCTACCTGGCGCGCAGCGCCCGTCTGCTGTCCCGCACGGCCGAGGTGCTCGGGCACGAGGCCGACGCCCGGCGGTACGGGCAGCTGTCCGACGACGTCGCGCACGCCTTCCGCGAGGCGTACGTGGGGGCGGACGGCACGGTCCGCAGCGACTGCCAGACCGTGTACGCGCTGGCGATCGTGTGGGGCCTGCTGGCCACCGACGAGCAGCGGCGGGGCGCGGGGGATCGGCTGGCCACGCTGGTCCGGGAGGCCGACTTCCACGTCAGCACGGGGTTCCTCGGCACCCCGGTGATCCTGGACGCCCTGTGCGAGGCCGGGTACCCCGAGCTCGCGCACGCGATGCTGCTGACCCGCACCAACCCGTCGTGGCTGTACCCGGTCAGCATGGGCGCCACCACGATCTGGGAGCGCTGGGACTCGATGCTGCCGGACGGGACGATCAACCTGGGCGACATGACGTCGTTCAACCACTACGCGTACGGCGCCGTCGCCGACTGGCTGCACCGGCGGGTGGCCGGGCTCGCCCCCGCCGCGCCCGGCTACCGGGAGGTCACGGTGCGGCCGCTCGTGACGGGTCAGCTCGACCACGCGTCGGCCGGCTTCGACAGCCCGTACGGGCCGGTCGGCGTCACGTGGCGGCTCGACGGCGGCCGGTTCGAGCTCGAGCTCGACGTGCCGCCCGGGGTCACGGCGCACCTGGACCTGCCGCTGGACGAGCCGGCCCGCAGCGTCGGGCCCGGGAAGCACCACGTGGCCGGCGACCTCGTCCCGGTGGGGAGCCCGCTGCCCGCGCGCTGACGGCCGCGCACCGGCGTCCCGGCGGCGGCGGACACCCGCACCGCCTCGTCCGGGTGTCGACGCGCAGCAGCTCCGGGGCCGTGCGTGCTCAGGGCCTGAGCAGCTCGGCCGCGGCCTCGACGGTGCGCGGCACCCACCACGCCCAGTCGTGCCCGCCGGTGACCACCTGGCAGGTGACGTCCGCGCCGCGGACGGCGAGCTCACGGCCGAGCGCCTCGGCGGCGGCGGGCCCCTCGTACCGGCCCACCTGGAGGCGCAGTCGCACGCGGGCCGCGGCATCGGCCAGCGGCTCGACGAGCGCCCTGTCGGGGTAGCGCCAGAGCGACGGCGACTGGGCGACGGCGCCGCCGACGACGTCGGGGTAGCGGGCCACGACGAACAGCGCCGACAGCGCGCCGAGGCTCGACCCGGCGACGACGGTGCGGCGGGGGTCGGCGTCCACGCGCCGGCCGCCGACGCCCACGGCCCGCAGGCGCGGCACGAGGCGCTCGCCGACCCAGCGGGCCACGCCTCCCGGCACACCGAGCGCCGCGGCCCGGTCGGGTCCCGAGCCGACCATCACGACGGTGACGGGCGGGAGGGCGCCCGCGGCCACGGCGTCCGCGAGCACCCGGGCCGTGCCGAGCCGCTCGGCGTGCGCCTCGCCGTCGAGCAGCACGAGCAGCGGGAGAGGCTCGGCGGGCCGGTCGTGATAGTCAGGCGCCCACCACCACGCACGCGGCTCGTCGCCAGGATCCGAGCCGACGATGGGCAGCCGCGCCGGCACGGCGGTTGTGTCGCCGAAGCCGCCCAGCCAGGGCCGGTCGCCAGCACCGGGCAGCCGCACCACCGAGCCGGGCATGCCGCGTCCGGCGTCGTGCCCCTGCCCGACGGCCGGGTCGGGGATGCCGCGCGTGCCGGGGTCGCGCAGGCCGCGCGACCACCACCCGGGCTCGTCGTCGCCTTCGTGCACGAGGAAGCGGTAGCTCGCCTCCCAGTCGTCGGGGACGTCGAAGGTGCCGTGCCACCACCCGCCGGGCGCGCGCACCAGGTCGCAGGCGTCATCGCGCTGCGGCAGCCACCACCCGCTCGCGGCGAGCGCGACCGCACGCGCGCCGGGGGCGTGCACGCGGAACGTCACGTGCGCCCGCCCGCCGGGCCGCAGCGCGACCGCGGGGCCCGGCCGGCCCGCGGGCACGGGCTCGGCGACGCGCTCGACCGTCACGGTGTCGCGGCCGGCGGGCCGGGGCAAAGGCGTCCAGCGGTCCCAGCTGGTCGCTGTCCCAGCGATTGTCCTGGTCATCCGATCATTCTCACCCTCAGACCTGCACCACGAGCGGGTCGTGTCATTCTCGGCGTCGTGGGGTGGTTCACACCGCCGTGTCAGATCGCGGGCATCTGCCGCCCGGGGATCGACACCTCGTCCACGAAGCAGTAGCCCCAGTACTCGCCGGGCTCGATCGAGTGCATCACCGGGTGGCCGGTCGCGTGGAAGTGCGCGGTCGCGTGCTTCGCCGGCGACGAGTCGCAGCAGCCGACGTGCCCGCACTCCAGGCACGCACGCAGGTGCACCCATGTGCCGCCGACGGCCACGCACTCGGGGCACACGTCGGTGGCCTCCGGTGCGACCGGGACGATCTGGCCGATGTGCACGCAGGTGTCCGTCATCTCAGGTCCTTGTCGGTTCGGGAGTCGTTCGGGAGTCGTTCGGGGGTTGTCCGGATGTCGTCCGCCCGTGGTTCGGGTGCCGCGCCGGGGCGGGGCCCGTCCAGCCTGGCCCCGGGGAGCGCGCCCGGCAAGGCGCCGCCTACGCTGACCGCATGTCCGAGCACGCCGAGTCCTCCGACGACCGCCCCGTGATCCTGCTCGTCGCGGCCGACCACGCGGACGTCGCCGAGCAGGAGCTGCGCGCCCGCTACGACCGCGACTACCGGATCGAGTGCGCGGGCACGGGCGCCGAGGCCCTGGACCTGCTGCGCGACCTGGTCGGGGCACGAGTACCCATCGCGATGGTCGCCGCCGAGAACCGGCTGCCCGACGGCGGCGCCATCGAGCTGCTGCACCAGGTCCCCGCCGTCGTCTCGACCGCCCGGCGGGTGGCGCTGCTCCCGACCGAGGAGTACGCCGACGCCCTCGACGCGATGCGCGCCGCCGCACTGCGCCGTGACATGGACACGTTCGTGGGCATCCCGCGCGGCGCGCGCGACGAGGAGTTCCACATCGCCCTGGTGGAGCTGCTCTCCGAGTGGGGCTGGTCGGTGGCCCGGCCCACCGTGACGGCCACCGACATCGTCGCGCGGAGCGGGGACCGCACGGCGGCCGCGATCCGCGACCTCGTGGAGCGACTCGGCATCCCCAACCGGATCCTCGACCCGGAGGGCGACGAGGGCCGGGCGATCGTCGAGGCCGCCGGCCCGGACGCGGCGCTGCCCGTCGTCCGGGCGATGAACGGCCGCGTCCTCGCGGGGGCCACCCCGGCCGCCTTCGCCGAGGCGATGTACGGCGGCTTCGACTCGATCCCCGAGGGCTCGGTGGCGGACGTCGTCGTGGTGGGCGCCGGCCCGGCCGGGCTCGCGGCGGCCGTCTACGCGGCGTCCGAGGGGCTGTCGACCGTGGTGCTGGAGCGCGACGCCATCGGCGGACAGGCCGGGTCGAGCTCGATGATCCGCAACTACCTCGGCTTCCCGCGCGGGATCTCGGGGATGCGGCTCGCGCAGCGCTCCCGCGTGCAGGCCGGCCGCTTCGGCGCCCGCTTCTACACCGGGCGCCCTGCCGGACAGATCGAGCCCGGCCCGGCGGACGAACCCGAGCACCACCACGTGCACGTCGACGGGATGCAGATGTGCGCCCGCACCGTCGTCCTGGCGACAGGCGTCTCCTACCGGCGGCTCGGGGTGCCCGGCATCGACGACCTCGTCGGCGCCGGCGTGTACTACGGCGCGGCCAGCTCGATGGCCCGCGAGATGCAGGACCGGGACGTGTGCGTGGTCGGCGGCGGCAACGCCGCCGGGCAGGCCGCCGTGCACCTCGCGAAGTTCGCCGGCTCGGTGTCGATCCTGGCGCGGCGGTCGGGGCTCGCCGAGACGATGTCGGACTACCTGGTGCGGGAGATCGAGGCGACGCCGAACATCGCGGTGCGCCCGCACACGGCGGTGGTCGACGGCGGGGGCGACGGGCGCCTGCAGTGGCTCTTCACCGAGGACCTGGACACCGGCGAGCGGTCCAAGACGCACGCGGACGGCCTGTTCTGTCTGCTCGGCGCCGAGCCGGACTGCGGCTGGCTTCCCGACGACCTCGCCCTCGACGACCACGGCTTCGTGCTCACCGGCCGCGACGTGCCCCAGGAGTCCTGGGTGGACGGCCGCCCGCCCGCGAGCCTCGAGACCACCCTGCGCGGCGTGTTCGCCGTCGGCGACGTGCGCACCGGGTCGATGAAGCGCGTCGCGTCCGCCAGCGGCGAGGGGGCGTCGGTGCTCCCGCTCGTGCACGCGCACCTCGCCTGGCTGCGCGAGCAGGAGTTCGGCGGCGGGCCCGAAGTGCCTCGCTGACCTGTGCGGTCGTCGCGCGCGAACGGGCGATCGCGAGTGGAATGGCGCCATGGCACCTGCGCAGGACATCGCCTCCGACCTCGCGCCGTGGTCGCTGCCGCCCGAGGCGGTGCTTGCCGCGCTCGATGCCGACGACGGCGGGCTCGCATCGTCCGACGCGGCGGCACGGCTGGAGCAGGTGGGGCCCAACCGGCTGCCGCCGCCGCAGCGCGACCCGCTGTGGAAGCGGATCCTCGTGCACTTCGACGACGTGCTGATCTACGTGCTGCTGCTCGCGGCGGTGCTCAAGGCGATCCTCGGTGACTGGGTGGACTTCACCGTCATCCTCGCCGTCGCCGTGATCAACGCGGCGATCGGCTTCATCCAGGAAGGCCGGGCGGAGAGCGCGCTCGACGCGATCCGCACCATGCTGTCCGTGCACGCGGAGGCGCGGCGCGACGGCGCGTGGGCGAAGGTGGAGGCCGAGGGCCTGGTGCCGGGCGACGTGGTGCGGGTGCGCTCCGGCGACCGCGTCCCGGCGGACGTGCGGCTGCTGAGCGCCACCAACCTGCGGGTCGAGGAGTCGGCGCTCACCGGCGAGTCCGTGGCGGCCTCCAAGCGGGTCGACGCCGTCGGCCACGACGCGGGGGTCGGCGACCGCACCAGCATGCTGTTCTCCGGCACCCTCGTGGCGGCCGGCCAGGGCGTGGGCGTGGTGACCGCCACCGGGTCGGCCACGGAGATCGGCCGCATCCAGACGATGATCTCCGAGGTCAGATCCCTGGAGACCCCGCTGACCCGCCAGCTCGACAAGTTCGGCAAGGCGATCGCCGTGATGATCGTCGTGATGGCCGTGGTGATGGTGCTCATCGGGCGGCTGGTGCACCACTTCACCGTGGCGGAGCTGGTCTCGGCGTCGATCGGCTTCGCCGTGGCCGCGGTGCCCGAGGGCCTGCCCGCCCTCGTGACGATCACGCTGGCCCTGGGCGTGCAGCAGATGGCGCGACGTCGGGCGATCACGCGCAAGCTGCCCGCCGTCGAGACGCTCGGGTCCGTCACCACCATCTGCTCCGACAAGACCGGGACGCTCACCAAGAACGAGATGACGGCGCGAACGGTCCGCACCGGGGGCCGGGAGTTCGCCGTCTCGGGGGCCGGGTACGCGCCCGAGGGCGAGATCACGCTCGCGCAGGGCGCCTCGCCGTCGGCCCGTCCCTCTGCCACGCATGACGTCGCGCCCCGGCGCGCCGACCTCGCGGGCGACCCGGACCTCGCGGCCGTCGCGACGGTGATGATGCTGTGCAACGACGCCCGCGTGGTGCCCGGCGGGCCGGAGGGCGGGTCGGACGGGGGGCCGGAGGGTGGCGCGGGCTGGCGGCTGGTGGGCGAGCCGACCGAGGGCGCGCTGCGCACGCTCGGCATGAAGGCGGGGTTCGACACCCGCGGCTGGTCCCGCGTGGACCTGGTGCCGTTCGAGTCCGAGAACAAGTTCATGGCCACCCTCGACCGCGACGCCGACGGCGGGCTGCACGTGCACCTCAAGGGCGCGCCTGACCGGGTGCTGGACCGGTGCGCCACCCAGACCGGCCCGACCGGCGCCGCCGAGCCGCTCGACCGCGCGTTCTGGGAGGCGCAGATCGACGCCATCGGCGGCCAGGGCCTGCGCGTGCTGGCCGCGGCCCGGCGCCGCGCCGACGCCCCGCCGGTCGAGCTTGCCGAGACCCTCACGGACCTCGAGCTGTGCGGCCTGGTCGGCATCGTCGACCCGCCGCGACCCGAGGCGATCGACGCCATCGCACAGTGCCGCGAGGCCGGCATCGCCGTCACCATGATCACGGGCGACCACGCGGGCACCGCGGTCGCGATCGGCCGGGAGATGGGCATCGTCCCGGCGCCCTCCGAGGGCGCCGAGGCGCCGCCGGTGCTCACGGGCCCCGAGCTCGAGGCGATGACCACCGAGCAGCTGCGCGCCGTCGTGCGGGACGTCCACGTGTACGCGCGCACGAGCCCGGAGCACAAGATCCGCATCGTCTCGGCGCTGCAGGCGCACGGCGAGGTGGTCGCGATGACGGGCGACGGCGTCAACGACGCCCCGGCGCTCACGCAGGCCGACGTCGGCGTGGCGATGGGCATCAAGGGCACGGAGGCCACCAAGGAGGCCGCCGAGGTGGTGCTCGCCGACGACAACTTCGCCACCATCGAACGGGCCGTGGAGGAGGGGCGGCGGATCTACGACAACATCCGCAAGTCGGTGCTCTTCCTGCTGCCCACCAACGGCGCGCAGTCGCTGGTGATCCTCGTGGCGGTGCTGTTCGGCCTCACGCTGCCGCTCGCGCCCGTGCAGGTGCTGTGGATCAACATGATCACCGCGGTGACGCTGTCGCTGGGGCTGGCGTACGAGAAGGCCGAGCCGGACGTCATGGGGCGGCCGCCGCGCGACCCCAGGGCGTCGATCCTGGACGCGGTGTTCCTGCGGCGCATCCTCATCGTGTCCCTGCTGATCGGCGGCGCCACGATGGTCGTGTTCTACCTCGAGCGGGCGCAGGAGGCGCCGCTGGCCGAGGCGCAGACGACGGCCGTCACGATGCTCGCCCTGGGCCAGCTCGCCTACCTGTTCAGCTGCCGCTTCCTCGACCGGTCGAGCCTCACGCTCGACGTGCTGCGGGGCAACCGGGTGATTTGGATCTCCGCGGTCGCGCTGATCGCCCTGCAGTGCGTCTTCGTCTACGCGCCGTTCATGCACTCCTGGTTCGACTCGGCGCCCATCGGCCTCGCCGAGTGGGGCAAGACCCTCGCCGCGGCTGTCGTCGTCTTCCTCCTCGTCGAGGCGGTCAAGGCGCTGGGTCGCCGCCGCCACTGACGCGAGGGGCGGCCAGCACTGCCGCGAGTCCTTCCTGCAGGTCCTTGACGAAGTAGCCGGGCACCTCCAGCGACGGGAAGTGTCCCCCGGCCTCGGGCGTCCTCCATCGGACGATCTGTCGGTAGCGCTGTTCGGCCCAGGGGCGCGGACACTTCTCGACGTCGCGGGGATACATCGTGAGCGCCGCCGGGACGTCGACCCGGAGGTCGGGGTCCAGCGAGTTGTGGCTCTCGTAGTAGATGCGGGCCGCCGAGGCGCCGGTCCGCGTCAGCCAGTACAGGGTGACGTCGTCAAGCACCCTGTCCAGGGAGATCGTCTCGAACGGGCTGTCCTCGGTGTCCGACCACTCGGCGAACTTGTCGAGGATCCAGGCGAGGAGCCCGACCGGTGAGTCGACGAGCGCGTAGCCGATCGTCTGCGGTCGGGTCGCCTGCTGCTTCGCGTACGCCCCGCGGCGGCGCCAGAAGTCACGGGTCTCCTCGGTCCACTCGCGCTCGAGGGCCGTCAGCCCGTCCGTCGTCAGCCCGGGCGGCCCCTCCGCGAACGTGGTGTGGATGCCGAGGACGTGCTCCGGGAACCGGCCGGCGAGCACCGTGGTGATGTTCCCGCCCCAGTCGCCGCCGTGGGCGAGGAACCTGTCGTGGCCGAGCCGTCCCATCAGCTCCACCCAGGCGGCCGCGATCTTCTCGGTTCCCCACCCGGTGGTGGCCGGCCTGTCGCTGTAACCAAAACCCGGGAGCGACGGGACCACGACGTGGAACGCCGGCGCGGCTGCGTCCTTCGGATCTGCCAGCTCGTCGACGACATCGATGAACCGGACGATGCTGTCCGGCCAGCCGTGCGTCAAGAGCAGGGGAGTGGCGTCTTCCCGCGGGGAGCGGCGGTGCAGGAAGTGGATTCCCAGGTCGTCGATGGTCGTGCGGAACTGGCCGATCTCGTGGAGGCGCTCTTCGAACGACCGCCAGTCGTACCCGGTGCGCCAGTAGTCCACGACGTCGACGAGGTCGGCGAGCGGAACGCCCTGGTCCCACCGGCGAGGGTCGGGCGCCGGGCGGTAGACCGTCTCCGCCTCCGGCAGCCGCGCCGCGGCCAGCCGCGCGCGCAGGTCCTCGAGGTCGGCCTCCGGCGCGTGGGCTTCGAACGCCTGCACGTCGTGGGTCGGGCTGGGCATGAGACCTCCTGGTCGTCGCGGGAACCGGCGAGCATCGATGCGAACCGGCTAAGACGGTTCTACCAGCCGTTCGCCGCGGCGTGCAACCGGCTATGGTGGTTCCGTGCCCGCAGAGTTCCCTGACTTCCGCCTCGGGAGCGTGTTGGCGACCAGCTTCACGGCGACCCTGACGGAGCGTCGTGGCGACCCGGTGGAGCGCATCCCCACGCCGCAGCGGCTCGTCGACTGGCTGGCGGTGAACGGCCTCGCCGTGGACTCCTGCACCACCGCCCAGCTCGACCTCGCGCGGGAGCTGAGGGAGTCGATCCACGCCGCCGCGACAGCGGCCGCGACCCACGACGCGCTCCCCGCGTCCGCCGTCCACGTCATCAACGAGCGCAGCGTCCAGGGCCGGGCCGCGGCCGTCCTGACGTTCGAGGGCGGCCGGGTGTGGCGACTCAGCTCGGCGTCCCGCGTGGAGGATGCCCTCGGCGTCATCGCCGCCGACGCGATCAGCATCATCTCCGGCGAACGAGACGGAAAGCTGGCCCTGTGCGCGTCGCCGACGTGCCAGGCCGCCTTTTTCGACACCAGTCAGAGCCGCACCCGCAGGTGGTGCGACATGAACACGTGCGGGAACCGGCAGAAGAAGGCGCGCTTCCAGGCCAACCAGCGCAAGCACGGGACCGCCGCGCGGGCGGGCGTCGCACCAACCCCTCGCGTGCCCGTCTGAGCCGAACCATAGGCCTGGCCCCGGCGCCGGCCAGGTGTCAGCAACCCGTTCCCGGCCTACGTCGTCCTGACCCGACGCCTACAGGCAGGAGCGCCATCATGACCAGCGCGTCCGCAGGCAGGGAGCACCACCAGCGCCGCGACCAGCTCTCGCCGGGCCAGCGGGCCGACCGCCTCAAGGAGCGCGTGTACGTCACCATCGCGGCGCTGGCGGTGGTGCTCGTCATGCGCGGCCATGCCGAGGGGATCGAGCCCGGCCGGGCGGCGTCCACCCTGCTCATCACCGTCGCCGCGGGCGATCGCGGGGTGGTCGGCGCGGCCGGCCGGGCGGGTCTTCTCCCCGGCTGGACCCGGGAGTGTCGGTCCCGGCGGGCGACCTGGTGGCCGTCGTCGACCGGTTGACACGACGGCCGTCTCGGCGCGCGGACCTGCCCTGATGGTGCAACGATCGGCCGCAGCAACAGCGCTACCACGCCCCGGTGACGACCAGCCGCCGTGACTTCAGGAGGACATGAAGATGGCGCACGAGGGCACCGCGACGTCGGCGAACGCCACGACGAGCGGGACGACGAAGGTCTCGCTGCTGACGCTGACGGCGATGGTCGTCGGGTCGATGGTCGGCGCCGGTGTGTTCTCGCTGCCGCGCCGGTTCGCGCAGGAGACGGGCGTCATGGGCGCCCTCATCGCGTGGGTGGTGGCCGGCGCGGGCATGCTGATGCTCGCGTTCGTCTTCCAGCGCCTCGCGATGCGCAAGCCCGACCTCGACGCCGGCGTCTACGCCTACGCGAAGGCGGGCTTCGGCGAGTACACGGGCTTCTTCGCCGCCGCCGGCTACTGGGCCAGCGCGTGCGTCGGCAACGTCGTCTACTGGGTGCTCATCACGTCGACGCTGGGCCAGTGGATCCCCGCGCTCGGCGAGGGGGACACCGTCCTGGCGCTCGTGTGCTCCGCCGTCGGCCTGTGGCTGTTCTTCCTGCTGGTGCGGCGCGGGATCAAGGAGGCGACGGCGATCAACCGGATCGTCACGGTCGCCAAGCTCATCCCGATCATCGTCTTCGTGCTGCTCGCGCTGTTCGTCTTCGACCCGTCCGCCTTCGCGGAGAACTGGGGCGGGGCGGACTACGCCGGCTCCCTGTTCGACCAGGTGCGCGGCACGATGCTGGTGACGGTCTTCGTGTTCCTCGGCGTCGAGGGGGCGAGCGTCTACTCCCGGCATGCGAAGCGCCGCGAGGACGTCGGCCGCGCCACGATCCTGGGGTTCGTGAGCGTGCTCGCGATCTTCGCGTCCGTGACCATCGTTTCCTACGGCATCATGCCGATGGGCGAGATCGCCGAGCTGCGCCAGCCGTCGATGGCGGGCGTGCTCGAGGCGGCCGTCGGCGACTGGGGCAGCGTCTTCGTCGGCGTCGGGCTGATCATCTCGGTGCTCGGCGCGTACCTGGCGTGGACGCTGATGGCGGCCGAGGTGCTGTTCGTGGCCGCCAAGGACCGCGACATGCCCCGCTTCCTCGCCCGCCAGACGGACCAGGACGTGCCGGTGAACGCCCTCCTGCTGAGCACGTCGCTCTCGACGGTCGTGCTGGTCCTGACGTACTTCTCCGAGGACGCGTTCGACTTCGCGCTCGACATGACCGCCGTCATGACCCTCATCCCGTTCCTGCTCGCGGCGCTCTACGCCGTCAAGCTCCGCGCGACGCGCGAGACCTACGACGGCGCTCGCCCCGCCACGCTGCGCGGGGACATGGTGGTCGCGGTGCTCGCGACGGCCTACACCGCGTTCCTGGTCTTCGCGGCCGGGATCGGCCTCCTGCTGGTCTCGTTCATCTTCTACGCCCCGGCCACGATCCTGTTCGTCATGACGCGTCGCGAGCAGCGGCGCAAGGTCTTCACCCCCGCCGAGCTGACCCTGTTCGTGGTGGTGGTCGCCATCGCGGTGGTCGCCGTCGTCGGGCTCGTCACCGGGTGGATCTCGATCTGACCCCACCGCGCCGTCACCGGCTCGGCACTGTCGTCATCTCCGCCGACGAAAGGTTGCTCTCCCATGACCACCGCCCCGTCCACGCAGACGTCCCGCGCCCACGGCGTCCACTCGGAGGTCGGCCGGCTCCGCAAGGTGCTGGTGTGTGCGCCGGGCCTCGCGCACGAGCGGCTCACGCCCACGAACTCCGACGAGCTGCTGTTCGACGACGTCATGTGGGTGGAGTCCGCGCAGCGCGACCACCTGGACTTCGTGAACAAGCTGACCAACCGGGGCGTGGAGGTCGTGGAGCTGCACGACCTGCTGGCGCAGACGATGGCGATCCCCGAGGCCCGGGACTGGCTGCTGGACCGCAAGGTGGTGCCGAACCGCGTGGGGCTCGGCCTCGTGGACGGCACGCGGGCGTACCTCGAGTCGCTGACGGAGCGCGAGCTGTCCCGGTTCCTCGTCGGCGGCCTGTCGACGCACGACCTGCCCGCCGAGTTCCGCTCCGACTACGTGAACCTGGCGCGCGAGTCCACGGGCACCCCCGAGTACCTGCTGCCCCCGCTGCCCAACACGCTCTACACGCGCGACACGACGTGCTGGGTCTACGGCGGGCTCACCCTCAACCCGCTGTACTGGCCGGCGCGCAAGGACGAGACGCTGCTGATGAAGGCGATCTACGCCTTCCACCCGGAGTACGTGGGCTCCACCGTGTGGTGGGGCGACCCGGAGCAGGACTGGGCCCAGGCGACCATCGAGGGCGGCGACGTCATGCCGGTCGGCAACGGCACCGTGCTGATCGGCATGAGCGAGCGCACGTCGCGGCAGGGCATTTCCCAGCTCGCCAAGGCGCTCTTCGACGCGGGCGCGGCCGAGCAGGTCGTGGTGGCCGGGATGCCGCGCCTGCGCGCGGCGATGCACCTGGACACCGTGTTCACGTTCGCGGACCGCGACCTCGTGACCGTGCACCCGACGATCGTGAACGGCATCCACTCCTTCACCCTGCGCCCGTCCGACAAGACGCCGGGCGTCGAGGTGACGGACGAGGGCGACACCCCGTTCGTCGACGTCGTGGCCCGGTCGCTCGGGCTGCCGCGGCTGCGGGTGGTCGAGACCGCCGGCGACGCGTACGCGTCCGAACGCCAGCAGTGGGACTCCGGGAACAACGCCGTCGCGCTCGAGCCCGGCGTCGTGTTCACCTACGACCGCAACACGCTGACCAACGCCGCGCTGCGCCGGGCCGGGGTCGAGGTGATCACGATCGTCGGCGCAGAGCTGGGTAGGGGCCGCGGCGGCGGGCACTGCATGACCTGCCCGATCGTGCGCGACCCGCTGGACTGACGGGCGGGTCGCCGCCAGTATGTCCCCCCATGACGACAGCGCTGGTGCTCATCGACCTCATGCCCCGCATCGTGGGGCTGCCCCTGGAGCCGTACTCGGGCGAGGACGTGCTGCGCCGGTGCCGGCAGCTCGCCATCGCCGCCCGCGCCCGCGGCGAGGTCGTGGCCCTGGTGCGCGTCGACCGCCCGGGGGTGGACGAGCAGCCGCCGGGCAGCGACCTCGTGGAGGGCCTGGCCGAGCCCGACGACGTGCTCGTGGTGAAGCACGCCGTCGGCGCCTTCCACCACACCGACCTCCACGGCCGGCTCCAGGCCCGCGGGGTCACCTCGCTGGTGCTCGCGGGCCTGGTCACCACCATGGGCGTCGAGTCCACCGCCCGCTCGGCATCCGACCTCGACTACGAGCTGGAGTTCGTCGAGGACGCGATGTCCGGCCTCGCCGGGGACGAGCACGAGATGGCGGTGCGCCGCACGTTCCCGCGCTTCGGCCGGGTGCGCACCACCGCCGACTACCTCTGAGCACGAACTCGCACGAACCGGGCGGAATACCCGTGGCCCAGGTCACTGTTCGACCCGTCGTGACCCTGCTGACGCGCGCCGCCTCGTTCCTGCACGAACTCGACATCCTCGACACCCTCGCGGCCGCGACGGCCGTGCAGGTCGTCTCCGCGCGCGAACCCGGCCGGCCGCAGCGCGGCTGGGTGGTGCAGCTGGGTCACGACCTGTACGTGCGCTCGTCGCCCGACGCGGTGCGGCATGCCGGTGGCGGGCGGGCGCACCTCCAGATCGACGGCACCCGCCAGCCCGTCGTGCTCGCCGAGGTGGCGCCGGAGCTGCACTCCCTGCTCGACGACGCTTACGTGGCGAAGTACGGCCGCTGCGCGCCGGAGAAGGTCGGCGAGGTCACCTCCGACCGCGCCGCCGCGGGCACGTTCCGTGTGCGGCTGCGGCGGCCGTCCTGGTCGGAGCGGCTCGAGGCCGCGCTCGACTCCGCGCGCGCGTGGCGCGGTCAGCGCGCCGAGGTGCCCTGCCCCACCTGCTGAGGTCGGAGGGCGGCGAGCGGCGCCGCCTCCTCGAGGCGGGCGTCGAGCATCCGCACCGTGGCGTCGACGGTGGCCAGCGTGGACGCGTCGTGCGAGACGAGGAGCGTGGCGGCGCCGGACTCGCGGGCCAGGCCGGTGATGAGCTCGACCACCTGCGTGCCGCGCTCGTGGTCGAGCGCCGACGTGGGCTCGTCGACGAGCAGCACCTCGGGCCGCCGGACCAGGGCGCGCGTGGGGTCGCCGCGTGGTGCGGCTGCACGACCGGTCGGTCGAACCCCCCGCGGGGCCTGGTGGCCGGACGCCGCGTGGGTCGTCGGCCTCGTGGTGCCGTGGGTGGTGCTGCTGTGGCTCTCGCCGGCGGCGCTGTGGATCGCGTTCCCGCTGATGCTGCTGCAGATGCACGTCCTCGGGCCGCACCGCGGTGTCGTCGCGGTGGCGCTGACGACGGTGCTCGCCGTGGCCGCCGGCGGCGCACGGTCGAGGAGCTGACGCAGGCGCGCCAGCACCTCACCCAGGCCGAGCGGGAGCGCGCGGTCACGGACGAGCGCGCCCGGCTGGCCCGGGACATCCACGACACGCTCGCGCAGTCGCTCTCCGCCATCGAGCTGCTGCTGCGGGCCGCCGACGACGCCATCCGCGCCGACGACGAGCGGGCGTGCACCCTCGTCGGCCAGGCGCGCGACGCGGCGCGGGACCGCCTCGCCGAGGCGCGCCGCGTGGTCCGGGACCTCACCCCGACCGACCTCGAGCGCACCACGCTGCTCGCGGCGCTGCGGACCATGGCAGACCGGACGGTGACCGCCTACAACGACACCAGCGGCATCGATCTCACCGAGGCTGCGAGCGTGAAGATGCAGCTCAACGCCACCAGGACCTGGCCGGCGACATCTGCACAAGGTCAGTCTTCCGTCACCGGGTGACGGCGCGTGCCGAGTGCCGCTCAGCACGGGAGTCCGGCAGGCCAGATGCGTCGAGCGGGGCGGGATCGGCGGGCGAGATGAGCGTGCGGCCGGTGAGGTCGACAGGGTCGGCGACGGGGTCGCGGGACACGCGGCCGGTGGGTGACGTCCAGACGAGCGTGCCGTCGGCGTCCTGCCGGGCGTGCCAGCGCGTCTCGTGCTTCAGCACATGGTGGCGACGACAGAGATGCGCCAGGTTGCCCGCGACGGTGCGACCGCCGTCGGCCCACGCGACGGTGTGGTCGACGTCGCAGCGGACGGGCGGGCGGGTGCACCCCGGGAAGCGGCACGAGCCATCGCGCGAGCGTAGGTACGAGCGCAACGCCGCCGGGACGGTGTAGGTGCCGGCGTCCGTGGTCTGGGCCGCACCGGAGAACGGATCCACCAGCAGCCGACGCAGCGACGGAGCCTCGGCCGTCAGAAACGACGCCATCCCCGGGTCGATCGGGCCGTGCCCGGCCAGCTCTGCCGGGTCGTCCGACCGGCCAAGCAGCGCCAGCACGGGCACCGTGACCTGTACGCGCGGGGCGATCCTTCGGGCGTGGTCGGCGAGGTCTGGCACGAGGCCCGCGGACAGCTCCGCAGCCAAGTCGGTGGCCGGGTCAGTGTCGACCGCCGGCGGGCCCGAGGTGTCCGGGGCGCGTGTGTCCTCGGCGCCGGCGAGCAGCAGGGCGGCGCACGCATCGGCACGGAGCTGAGACAGGGTGCGGTGGTCTCCCACCTCCCGGGCAGTGCGGGCGGTGGTGGTCAGGCGGTCGAGGGCGGCGTGGGCGGTGGTGGCTGGCAGGTAGGCGCTGAGCCAGGCCATGCCGTCGGCGGCCGGGTCGACGAACACGGCGCGCTTCGCCGCCGCCTTCGCGTGCCGTGCTGTGAACGGCTCGGGGTGCGCGCGGTCCCGGGCCCGGCGCAGGCAGGTACGGAACTGGGCCAGGGTCGTCGTCGCCGCCCGGGGTAGGGCCTCGGCCTGCACGGCCGCCCTTGCCTGGGCGTCGGGGAGGTCGGCGAGCACGTCGGCCATCGCCGTCGCGTGGCGGGCGCCGATCCGCCCGCGGCGAAGCTCGGCGAGCGTGGCCGACCCCGACGAGGTCAGGGTCTGCGCCGTCTCGACCAGGTGCTCTGCCTGCTGCTCGCCGACGTGCAGCGTGGTCGCGACGTCCGCCGCGAACGCCCGCCGTGCCAGCTCGTGCTGCCGGGACGTGCCCGCGCGCAGCACCCGGAGCTCCTCGCCCGCCAGCAGGTCAGGCTCGCACCGGACGGCCGCGCGGCGCGTCCGCTCCACGGCCAGGAGCTTCTCGCCCTCCAGGGCGTTGATCCGGGCCTGGACCCGCGCCACGTCTTCGAGCGCGGCCGAGACGTCGTGCACGGTCGTCGGGCCCGTGGGCGAGAGCATGTCGTCCCACGGCGTCGTGACGACCGGCAGGTCGTCGACGACGCTCTCGAGCACTCCGGTCATGCGTCGTCCACCTCCTCGTCGCGACCCACGCAATCGAACACATGTTCGACTCTAGCGGTCGGACGATCATCGCACCAGGCCCGATGCCCGCCTGTGGACAACCTGTCGCCGGCAGGAATCGCGTTGCCCGCTGCGCCGACGGTCGGGCAGAGTCCCGGTCATGACGATCCGCTACCCCCGACCCCTGCGCCCCGGCGACACGATCGGCGTGACCGCGCCGTCGTCGGGCGTCCCTGCCCCGCTCCAGGGCCGGCTGCGGCACGCCGTCGAGGTCGTGCGAGCGCAGGGTTATGACGTCCGGGTCGGCGCGACCGCGACGGGGGAGGGGATCGTCAGCGCCCCCGCCGACGTCCGCGCCGCGGAGCTCACGACCATGCTCACCGACCCGGCCGTGCGCGCCGTGGTGCCGCCGTGGGGCGGGACGCTCGCGGTCGACCTGCTGGGGCGTCTCGACTGGGAGGCGCTCGCGGCCGACCCGACGTGGCTGGTCGGCTACTCGGACGTGTCCACCGTGCTGCTGCCGCTCACGCTGCGCACCGGCGTCGCGACGCTGCACGGGCAGAACCTCATGGACACCCCCTACGACGTGCCCGACGGCCTGCTGGGCTGGTGGGACGTCGCGGCCGCGGAGCAGTCCGACGCGCCGGGCGCCGCGCTCGTGCAGCGGTCCCCGCGCCGCTTCCGGTCCGACGGCTGGGACGACTGGGAGGCGCACCCCGACGCCTCGACCTGGACCTTCGACGACGCCGGGTCGTGGCTGCGGCTCGACGCCGGCGCCGGCGCCGAACCGGACGCGCCGGTCGACGTCTCCGGCCGGCTGATCGGAGGCTGCGTGGACACGGTCGCCCTCCTCGCCGGCACGCCGTACGGCGACGTGCCGCGGTTCGCCGCCGAGCACGCGCCCGAGGGCCTGGTCGTCTACCTGGACATCTGCGAGTGGCGCGCGGACGACGTCGGCCGGGCGATGTGGGCGATGCGCCACGCGGGTTGGTTCGACGCCGCGCACGCGGTGCTGGTCAGCCGCACGCACGCCCCCGCGGCCGACGGCTTCACCCAGCACGACGCGGCCCGCGACGCGCTCGGCGACCTGGGGATCCCGGTGCTCGGCGACGTCGAGTGCGGGCACATGCCGCCGTACCTGGCCCTGGTGAACGGCGCGCTCGCGCGCGTGCAGCACGGCCCGGACGCGTCGGTGATCACGCAGCACCTCGTGGCATGAGGGCACGGGTCGCCCGCGCGAGCGGGTGAGATTCCGGAGCGTCATCTGGGCGTCGTGGGGCGTTCACCTGCGGTTCCGATCCTGAGGCAAGGATCCGGACGGGCGCAGTCCGCGCCCCGACGAACCGGAGGAACACATGACGAACGGAGCGACCTCCCGCCACCACGACCCTGGGGCCCGCGCAGCGCGGGCCCTCGCGGGGTGCGCCGCCGCGGGCGCCCAGGACGCCGCGACCCCGGCCTCCGCGACCCCGGCCGCCTCGTCAGCCTCCGCGGTCCGTACGGCCGTGCCCGTCGACGCGGCCGCGGCGGCCGGGCTCGCCGGGGTGCTCGCCGGGACGACGGGGGTCGTGCTCGACCTCAGCTCCTGAAGGGCGGTGACGGCGCCCGCGGGCGCCGGCAGTCCGGGAGGGCCTCAGCAGTCGGGGAGCATCCTGGCGACCTCGGGAGACGCCTGCGCCACGATCGCGCGGGCGGAGTCGCCCAGGGTGGCGAGCTGCTCGGGAGTGAGGGCGTCGACGACGAGTCGGCGGGCCTCGGCCACGTGCCCGGGCGCGGTCTCGCGGAGCTTCTCCGCGCCCGCCTCGGTGAGAACCGCGGCCGTGCGCCGCCCGGCCTCGTGGCACTCGCGGCGCTCCACCCAGCCCGCGCGCTCGAGGCGGGTCACCGCGTGCGACAGCCGCGACGGCGAGACCTGGGTGAGCGCGGCGAGGTCGGTCATGGGCAGCAGCTTCCCGGGGGAGGTGTCCAGGCCGACGAGGACCTGGTACTCGAACGTGTTCATCCCCGCGTCGCGCTTGAGCTGGGCGTCGAGCGCGGCCGGCAGGGTGAGGAGGAGGGCCATGAGCGCCTTCCAGTCCTGCGACTGGTCGGCCGTCAGGGACGGCACAGCGGTGTCCGTCGTCAAGGTCATGCCCTCGACCCTACCCGTGCCCTTGAATGTTCAAGTCGGTGTGGGTTAACGTTCGCCTTGAACATTCAAATGGCGCCCCGGGCAACCGGCGGCGCACCTTCGCGAGGAGCACCCGCATGACCGTTCTGCGTATCGACGCGAGCATCCAGGGCCCCCGGTCTTCGAGCAGCGCGCTCGCCGACCACGTCACCGAGCAGATCGCCGCCGCGCGCCCGGACGAGACGGTCCGCACCCGGTACCTCGGTGCCGACCCGCTCCCGGCGCACGCCTGGGCGGCCGCCATCGCCGGCGCGCAGCTCCCCGAGGCGGAGCGCAGCCCCCAGGAGGCCGAGTCGATCGCGCTCGCCGCGGAGCTGGTCGAGGAGCTGCGCGAGGCCGACGCCGTCGTGCTCGCCTTCCCGCTCTACAACTGGGGCGTGTCCCAGCACGTCAAGACGTGGGTCGACCTGGTCATCGCCGGGGCGGGCGCGGCCGCCACCCTGCTCGACGGCATCCCGGTCGTCCTGCTCACCACGCGCGGCGGGGCCTACGGCCCCGGAACGCCCAAGGAGGGCTGGGAGCACAGCATCGGCTACCTGCGCCGCATCCTCGAGGACGTCTGGGGCGCGGACCTCACCGTGATCGAGCGCGAGCTGACCCTGGTCGGCGTCAACCCCGCGATGGACGGGCTCGAGGAGCCGGCCGCGCTGGCCCGCAAGCAGGCCGAGGAGGCCGCCGCCGCGGCCGGCCGCGCGCTCGCCACGCGCTGAGCAATGCTCGGACGGGCCGCGGTCAGGAGTCCTGGCCGCGGCCCCGTCGCGTCCCGGGAGCGCGGAGCGGCTCCGTGGTGAACAGCCCGCGGTGCAGGATCTCGCGCACCTGCTGGCCGCGCGGCGCGTCTGTCGCGCGGTCCTCGACCGCGAGCGCGGACATCGCCATGGGCAGCGCGAGCATGACGTGGCGGGTCGTGACCCCGGGATGGACGACGCCGGCCGCCAGACCGCGCTCGAGGAGCGGGTCGAACGTCTCCGCGGTGCGCCGCGCGAGGTCATGGAAGTCGGGGGTCTCGCTGTGGGCGATGAGCAGGGCGAGCGAGGGTGACGCCACCTGCACGTCGAGCACGAAGTGGAAGAGGTCGACCACGTCGTCGTCGCTGCCGGTCAGGTCGGCGGCGCGGGCCTCGATGTCGGCGACGTTCTGCTGCAGGACGGCGGAGGCGAGCGCCTCGCGGCTGACGAAGTGGCGGTGCAGCGTGGTGCGGCTGACCCCGGCGGCGACGGCGATCTCCTCGAGCGGCGCGTCGGGGCCGAGGGCGGCGAAGGTGCGGCGCGCGGCGTCGACGAGGAGCTCGCGGTTGCGCGTCGCGTCCCGTCGGGTCGGTGCCTCGGCCATATGGCGAGGGTAACGAGGGCGGTCGGCCCAGGCCCGGAGGCAGAAACGTACGTTGATGTACGGTTTTGTTGCGGGAGGTGACACCGCCCCTCGCGCCCGACTTCGTGCCACCGACGAGAGGCCCGACTTGACCGCCACGACGACACCCCCGGCCCTGCACGCTGACCTGGGCTTCGACCCCGACGCCCTGCGCGAGAAGTACCGGCAGGAGCGCGACCGGCGTATCCGCCCGGACGGCAACGCCCAGTATCGCCGGGCCGCCGGCGAGTTCGGGTACTACGCGAAGGACCCCTACACCCCGCGGGCCGAGCGCGAGGCGCTCACCGACCGCGTCGAGGTGCTGGTCGTGGGCGGCGGCTTCGGCGGCCTGCTCACGGGCGCGCGGCTGCGCGAGGCCGGTGTCGGGTCGGTGCGCATGATGGACGAGGCCGGGGACTTCGGCGGCACCTGGTACTGGAACCGGTACCCGGGCATCCACTGCGACATCGAGTCGTACGTGTACATGCCGCTGCTGGAGGAGACCGGGTACGTGCCGCGGTGGCGGTACGCCCCCGGCGAGGAGATCCGGCGGCACGCCGTGCGGATCGCCGAGCAGTACGGCCTGTACCGCGACGCCGTCTTCCACACCCGGGTCACCGAGCTGACGTGGGACGAGGACGCCGCCGAGTGGCTCGTGCGCACCGACCGGGGCGACGCGATGCGCGCCCGGCACGTCGTCGTCTCCTCGGGCACGCTCTCCCAGCCGAAGCTGCCCGGTATCCCCGGCATCGAGGACTTCCGCGGCCATACCTTCCACACCAGCCGGTGGGACTACGGCTACACCGGCGGGGGCGGCGACGGCGGACTCACCGGCCTGGCGGACAAGCGGGTCGCCGTGGTCGGCACCGGGGCCACGGGGCTGCAGGCCATCCCGCACGTCGCCCGCGACGCGCAGCACCTGTTCGTCTTCCAGCGCACGCCCTCGTCGGTGGACGTGCGCGACAACCGCCCCACCGACCCGGAGTGGGCGGCCTCGCTCACTCCGGGCTGGCAGCGCGAGCGCATGGAGAACTTCCTCGCGATCCTCGCGGGCGAGGAGGTCGACGAGGACCTCACGCGCGACGGCTGGACCTCCACCGCACGCCTGCAGCGCAAGATGATCAGCGGCGCCGTCGACACGACGCTCGACCCCGAGGAGCGAGAGCGGCTCGACGAGCTCGCGGACTTCGCGAAGATGAACGAGATCCGGGCCCGGGTGGACGACGTCGTCGACGACCCCGCCATCGCCGAGGCGCTCAAGCCCTGGTACCGGTACATGTGCAAGCGCCCCGGGTTCAGCGACCAGTACCTGCAGGCGTTCAACCGGCCGGACGTCACCCTCGTGGACACCGCCGACCACGGCGGGATCACGCGGATGACGGAGACGGGCGTCGTCGTGGGGGACCCGGGCACGGAGGTCGAGTACGAGGTGGACTGCGTCGTCTTCGCCACGGGATTCGAGACGGGCGTCTCCGGCGTGGTGTCGGGCACGCTCCCGGTGCACGGCCGCGGCGGCACCCCGCTGCTCGAGGCGTGGGGCCGCGGCCCGCGGACCCTGCACGGCTTCTACTCCCACGGCTTCCCCAACCTGTTCCACCTGGGGACCATGCAGAACGCGAACTCCGTGAACTTCGTGCACATCCTGTCCGAGCAGGCCGGCCACATCGCCGCCGTCGTCGCCGAGGCGCGCAAGGCCGGCGCCCGCTACGTCGAGCCGACGGCGGAGGCCGTGCAGGGCTGGTGCGACACGATCGCGGAGGTCGCCGTGGACAACGTCGACTTCCAGGCCGAGTGCACGCCCGGCTACTACAACGCCGAGGGCAGGCCGCGCTCTCGTGTGAACGGGTTCAGCCCCGGCCCCGTCGCGTTCCACCGGGTGCTCGCCGAGTGGCGCGAGGGCGGCATGGACGACGTGCTCGTGATGCCCGCGGGCCAGGTCGACCGGGCGGAGGGCTGACCGGTGCGCAGCACGAACAGTGACCGCTCCGGCCGCCCGATCGCCCTGGCGGTGACGGCTGCCCTCGCGCTGCCGCTGGCCGGGTGCGCGGCGTCGCCCGGTGGGTCCGAGGAGGGGGCGGCCGCCGTCCCCGAGCAACAAACCGCCGAGCGCGTGCTCCAGGTGACCTCGGTGCACGACGAGACGGGGATGACCCTGCTCGAGGGCCCGACGTTCGGCGAGGACGGCAGGCTCTACCTCGTCGACGTCACCGCGCCCGCGGGCGACCCCAAGGTGATGGCGATCGACCTGGGGTCGGGCGACGTGAGCCCGGTGTTCACCGACGACTCCGGGGTGTACACGTCGGCACAGTTCGGCCCGCACGACGGGCGGCTGTACCTCACCGACTACGCCGGCGGCCGGGTCATCAGCGTCACGCCCGATGGCGAGGACCCGCAGGTGGTCGCCGAGGGCGAGGTCGACGGTCGCACGACGCAACCGGACGACCTGACGTTCGACGACGCCGGGAACATGTTCGTCACGGACTCGGCGTACACGACGTACCCCGACGCCGAGGCGTCGGGGCGGGTGCTGAGGTTCGACCGGGACACCGGCGAGGCGACCGTGCTTGCCGACCACCAGCCGAACCCCAACGGGATCTCGTTCGACCTCGACGGCGGCGCGCTCTGGGTCAGCCAGCTCGACGCGAACCACATCGACCACCTCATCCTCGACGAGGGCGGAACCGCCGTGACGTCGGGGCACACGGCGATCCACGTCGACGGCGGCACGACGCAGACCGACTCCAACGCCGTCGACGCGGCGGGGAACGTCTACCAGGGCGTGCACGGCGAGCCGCGCATCCTCGTCTACTCCCCGGACGGCACGCCCCTGGCCACGATCGCCGTCCCCGCGGCCGACGAGGGCCTCGAGTCGGCGACGAACCTCGCCATCCGGCCCGGCACGACGGACGCCTACGTGACCGTGAGCGGACCCGCGGGCGGCTTCGTCTATCGGTTCGACGCGCTGGCCGAGGGGGTGCGGCAGTCCAACGGGGGCTGACGCGGCGCCCGCCCGAATGCGTGGCGGCCCGTGCCGGTACGGTGCGGCGATGACCATCGCGCTGCTCGGCGACCACGGCGACCACACCAGCCACCGGGAGCTCGACGCCCTCGTGCCGCGGCTCGCGGACGAGCTCGGCGTCGAGGCCGTGTGGGTGCCGACCGACTCGCCGTTCGACGTCGCCGCGTACGACGGCCTGTGGCTCGTGCCCGGGTCGCCGTACGCGGACGACGCCGCCGTGCTGCGCGCGATCACCGCGGCCCGCGAGGGCGGCGTCCCGTTCCTCGGTACGTGCGCCGGCATGCAGTACGCGGTCGTGGAGCTCGCCCGGAACGTCCTGGGCGGCCCCGCGAGCCATGCCGAGGCCGACGGCGAGGCCGACGACAACGTCGTGGCGGCCCTCGCCTGCTCGCTGTACGGCGAAGAGCGCGTCGTGACGCCGGTCGCGGGCACGCGGTTCGCGTCGTGGGTCGCCGAGCCGTTCGTCGGCATGCACTACTGCCGGTACGCGCCGACGCCGGAGGCCGTGCGGGCCCTGGAGCGCGCGGGCGTCGTGGTCGGCGCCGTCGCGGACGACGCCGGCGCCGAGGTGCTCGAGCTGACCGGCCACCCGTTCTTCGTGGCCAGCCTCTTCCAGCCCCACCTCGGCGCGTCCGCGGGCCTGCCGATCCACCCGCTCGTGCGGGCCTTCGTCGAAGCTCTCTGAGCGCGCCCGGCCCCGGGTCGTCAGCGCGCGGCCCGGGGGCGATGATCGAGCGGTGGGCCCGGCGGACGGAGGTCCGGGATGGGCGAGTACGGCACCGACGACGACGCCGCGGACTTCGCGGCGCTGCTGCGACGCTGGGGCGCCGCAATCGTGGCGAACGACCCGGGCGCCATCGAGGAGTTCGTCGACCCCGGCTGGACGATCGTCGGGGTGGACGGCGAGGTCCAGGAGCGCGCCGGCTTCCTCACGCTCGTCGCCTCGGGGGACCTGGTGCACTCGGAGCTGTCGTCCGAGCTGATCGCGGTGCGCGTGCACGACGACGTCGCGGTCACGCTCGGGCGGGGCGTCTCCGCGGGGACGTGGCGCGGGTCGCCGTTCCGCGACGAGGAATGGTCGGTCGACACGTTCGTGCACGACGACGCCCGGTGGCGCTGCGTGCACACGGTGGTGCTCCCGGCGGGCCGGTGAGGTCTCAGGCGTGGAACGCGCGCCCCATGACCTCGCGCGCTGGGCCCGTGCGGTCGAGGAAGCCGACGTCGCCCGCGAGCAGCTCCCGCGCGGCGGTGACCAGCCCGGACAGGGCGTCCCACGCGAACGTGCCGCCCACGGAGATCCGTGCGACGCCCGCCTCCGCGAGCTCGGCCGGCGTGGGCCCGCCCGCCAGCAGCAGGGCGTTGACCGGCCGGTCGACCTCGCGGCACAGCGTCGCGATCTGACCGGCCTCGCGCAGCCCGGGCGCGTAGAGGACGTCTGCGCCGGCCTGCTGGTACGCCTGCAGCCGGTCGATCGTGTCCGCCAGGTCGCCGCGGCCGTGGAGGTGGTTCTCGCAGCGCGCGGTGAGGACGAGGCCGCCGCCCGACGCTTCGGCGGCCGCCGCGACCCGCTCGACGGCGAGGGAGCGGTCGTAGATCGGGTCGTCGGTGCGACCCGTGTGGTCCTCGATCGAGCACCCGGCCAGGCCCGTCCCGCGCGCGTCGGCCACGGTGCGCGCGACGTCGGCGGGGGAGTCGGCGAAGCCGTTCTCCAGGTCGGCGCTCACCGGCAGGTCGACGGCGGCGACCAGCGCCGCGGCGTTGTCGAGCGCCTCGGCACGGGTGACGGCGCCGTCCGGCCGCCCGAGCGTGGCCGCGAACCCGCTGCTCGTCGTCGCGAGCGCGGTGAACCCGAGAGAGGCCAGGATCCGCGCGGAGCCGGCGTCCCAGGCGTTGGGCAGCAGCAGCGGGTCGCCCGGGCGGTGCAGGGCGAGGAAGGCGGACGCGACGGGGGACGACATGCCGCCGACGCTAGCCACGGCCACCGACGCCCGGCCCGGGGCCTCGCCCGCGGCGGGGACGGTCGCTAGGCTCGGGCCTCGTGACGTGCCGATCCGACCGCGGCGCCGGGAGCGCCGCGTGAGCCGCGAACGCTTCCCGCGCTGGGTCTACGAGAAGGGCACGGAGCCCGACCCCCGGTTCTCCCTCGCGAACGAGCGGACCATCCTCGCGTGGATCCGCACGTCCCTCGGCCTCATCGCGGGCGGCACCGCGCTCGAGGCGCTCGACCTGCCGATGGAGCCGCGGCTGCGGTTGGCTGCGGCGATCGTGCTGCTGGTGGCCGGCGCCCTCGTCCCCGTCGTCTCCGCGATCGAGTGGGCGCGCACGGAGCGCGCGATGCGCGAGCACGGGGCGCTCCCCGGCGCGCTCACGGGGTTCGTGCTGGTGGTCACCGTCTGCGTGGTGGGCATCCTCGTCCTGCTGGCGCTGCTGCTGCGATGACCCAGCAGCGATGACCTCCGACCCGCCGCTCGTCGGCCCCGACCGCGACCGCGGGCTCCAGGCGGAGCGTACGGCCCTCGCCTGGCGCCGCACGCTGCTGTCGTTCGCCGCCGTCTGCCTGGTCGCGGTCCACGCCCTCCCCGGAGTCGAGGCGCCCCTGGCCCTGGCGCTCGTCGCCGCGCTCGCGCTGGCCGCCGTCCCGCCCCTGTGGTGGTTCACCAGGCGCCACGCCCGCCACACGAGCCAACACCTGGCCAGCGACGAGCCGCGGCTGCGGCACGGCCGCCGCATCGCCCTCGTCTGCGCGGGCACCTGCCTGCTGGCGGTCGTGGGCCTCGTGCTGGTCCTGTCCTGAGCGGTCGCCGGGCTGCCGACCCGGCTGCCTCGACGCACCCGGTTCGACGACACCGAGGGACCGTGCGATCTCGACGTCGGACAACGTCGCGAGGGGTCCTCGCCGGGGAGTTGTATCACTCCGTGCAGGAGTGCCGGGGAGTTATATAGCTCCCCAAGCCGCGGGCATCGCACCGTGACCTGAACTGCCGTGCGTCAGCTGGTTGCGCTGGTCCACTCGGCGGCGACCTGGGCGCAGGCCTCCCGGTGGGCGGGGTCGACCACGAGCACGAGGCTCCCGGCGTGGTCGCTGTACTGGACCTCGACGTTCACGCCGGCGTCGGCCAGGAGGCCCGCGACGGTACCGAGCTGGCCGGGGGTCTCCTGGTCGAGGCGCAGCGTCACGACGTCGCGCGCCCGGGCCGCGCCGAGCCCGGCACGCTCGACGGCGGCCAGCGCCGCGTCGCCGTCGGTGACGAGGTAGTGCGCGACGGCGGTGCGGCCCGTGGCGAACACCCCGCCGCCCTCGAGGCTCACGCCCGCGGCGCCGAGGGCGCGTCCGAGGGCGGCGAGGGCACCGGGGCGGTGTTCGAGGACGACCTCGAGGTCTTGCAGGCGGGCGGTGGGTTGCGTCATGCGCCGGACCCTAGGCCGGGAACGGTTCGGCGATGGCCGAACCGTCGTCGTCCTACGGTGGACGGATGAGCGGACGGACGAGTGCGGGCGCGGGCCGGGGAGTGACCGGCGTGGACTTCACGGTGATCGGGCAGGCGCTCGCGGCGCCGGTGCGCTCGACGGTCCTCAACCTCCTGATGGACGGGTCCAGCCGCCCGGCGAGCGAGCTCGCGACGGCGGCGGGCGTGCGGCGCTCGACGGCGAGCGAGCACTTCGCGGCGCTGGTGGAGGCGGGGCTCGTCGTCGCGGAACCCCGCGGCAGGCAGCGGTTCTACCGGCTCGCCGGCGCCGGGGTCGCCGCCGCGCTGGAGGCGCTCGGGGAGCTGTGCCCCCCCGCCCGGTTGGTGAGCCTGCGGCAGTCGGGGGAGGCGCGCCGACTGGCGCGGGCCCGGCTCTGCTACGACCACCTGGCCGGCCGGCTGGGGGTGGCGCTCCGCGACGCGATGGTGGCGCGGGGCTGGCTCGACGGCGACGGGCTCGCCGTCACCGCCGACGGAGAGGACGGCCTGGCTGCCGAGGGGGTCGATGTCGACGCGCTCCGCCGGGCCCGACGCCCGCTCGTCCGTGCCTGCCCCGACTGGACCGAGCGGCGCGAGCACCTCGCAGGCGCCCTCGGCGTCGCCGTCGCCGGCCGGTTCCTCGAGGCGGGGTGGGTGGAGCGACGCGGGACGACGCGCGGGCTGGTCGTCACCGACGCCGGGGTGGCCACGCTCGCCGATCGCTGGCACGTGGGGCGGACGGAGCTCGACGTCGACCGGTCCTGAGGCGTGTGCCGCGGACGGTTGCCCGTGACATCGCGACGCCGTCACCAGCCCCGACGGGCGCGCTCAAGGGGCGGGCACGCAGGAGTGGCCGTAGGTTCGAGGCGGACGCGGCGCGCGTCCGTCCTTAAGAAAGGAGCAGCACCGTGACCATCTCCGGCATCATCACCGCGATCATCGTCGGCGCCATCATCGGGGCCCTCGGGCGGCTGTTCGCGCGCGGGAAGCAGAACATCTCGATCATCGCGACCATCCTCGTGGGGATCGTCGCGGCACTGCTGGGCACGTGGATCGCGGACCTGATCGGCGTGAACGACACAGACGGGTTCGACTGGTGGGAGCTGCTCTTCCAGATCGTCCTGGCCGTGATCGGCGTGTCGATCGTCGCCGGGATGGGGGGCCGCAACAAGCCGCGGCAGCCCTGACACCAGTCGGGGCCTATGCGGCGGTGCCGAAGTCCTTGCGGCGCCGGGTGCCCTGCGCGACGGCGCCGTCGGGGACGATCGCGTCCTGCGGAACCATCGTGCCGGCGGGGACGCGGCTGTCGGCGCCGAGCCGGGCACCGGAGCCGATGCGGGCGTCGTCGCCGACCACGCTGCGCACGCCGACGTGCACGTTCTCGTCCACGCGCGCGCCGCGCCCGACGACGGCGTCCACGTCCACCCAGCTGAAGCTGCCGACGCGGGCGTGCGCGCCCACGCGGGCACCGGCCTCGACGTAGGCGCCGGCCTTGATGGTGGCGTCGGGGTGGACGCTCGCGTGGGGCGAGACATAGCCCTCGCCGTTGTCATGCCGGAGGTAGCGGGTGAACCGCCCCGGCTCGTACTCGATCTCGACCTTTCGGGGGATGCGTCGCAACGGTGCTCCTCGTTCGTCGTGCTAGGGGTCTTGTGACATAACGCGCAAGGGGGCCGGGGTGTTCCCGAACGATGGCCCCGGGCACTTCGACGAGCCGTGCGGGGAAGAGGCATCTTCGACAGATCGGGCCGGTCGCCGGGTGGGCGACCGGCCCGCGACGGGTCGGGTTAGCGCTTACGCGCCTTGACGTCCGTCTCGGCAGTCCTCTCGCGCTTCTGCGCGCGTTTCTCCTTCAGACTGAGCGACGGTTGCTTCTTCGAGCTCTTGGCCACGTGAGTTCACCTCCACTCGCCTCCAGGTGGGTCGTGAACCGGGCACCATAGCAACTTCCGGGCGACGATGGGCGATCCCCGCGTCTCCGCAGGTCCGAGGCTGCCTCAGCCGCGGGACGACCGGGACGACCGGGCGGAGCGGGCCGCTGCCACCAGCTCGCGGGCGCGGGCGTCGGGCAGGTAGCACCGCACCAGCGCGAGGCCGACGAGCGGCAGCGTCGCCGGCTCGGTCACGACCAGGTAGAGCGGCACGTTCCGCGGCTGGAACTTCAGCTTGAAGCGGTGCAGCGACTCGAACCCGTACAAGGGCTCGAGCCGCTCCGCGAGGCGGTCGAGGACCGCGTCGAGACCCGCGGGGGAGGGCTCGTCCCCGCGCGCGAGCGGGCTGCCGGACAGGGAGGCCACCTGGATCCCCTCGTCCCGGAACTCCGTGAGGGCGGACCCGATGAGCAGCTCCATCGTGTAGCGGAACGAGTCGGGCGCGCGCCGCATGACGTCGAGGGTCCAGGCCGCGACCTCGCCGCCGGGCGCGTGCACGGGCAGCCAGCTCGTCACCCCGTGCACCCGCCCCTCGCCGTCGACCGCGAGGCCCACCCGCACCTCCGGGTCGAGGGCCTCGCGGACCCCGCCGAGCGTGAAGGCCATCTCCGGCAGGTCGCTGTCGCCCAGCCAGGCCTTGGAGATCGCCTGCACCTGCGCGAGCGTCTCGGGCGGCTCGTCGGCCAGCCGCACCAGCCGGTGCTCGACGCCGTGCTTGGTGGCCTGGTTGAGCGCCGTGCGCACGTCCTGCCACTTCTTGCCCCGGAACTCCAGCCCCGGCAGTTCGATCACGGCCTCCTGGGCCACGGGCACCAGCGTCCAGCCGCGCGCCCGCCCGATCGACGCGACCTCCTCGCTCGCGGAGACGAAGCACGACCCGGACCCAGCCGCCGTCGCGGACTCGACGAAGGCGTCCACCAGCTCCGCGCGGCCGCCGGGGCCGTCGCCGACCGGGTCCGTGAGGACGACGACGACGCCGGCGTGGGCCTGGTAGGCGACGTACCCGTCGCGGCCCTCGGGCGTCCAGCGCTCGCTGCCGTCCCAGGTCGTCATCCAGGACAGCCGTTGGCTCGCCCCGAGGCGCCGGAGCGCGGCCCGCGCGTCGTCCTGGTCGAGGTAGGCCGCGGCCGGCGGCCGCGCGTGGCGGCGGGCGCGGAACGACGACCGGCGCACGACGAGCAGGGTCAGCGCGCCGGCGTCGAGCAGCAGCATGAGCACGTACAGCGGCTCGACGCGGTCGGCCGCGGCGGTGGTCACGACGAGCAGCGCCTCGGAGACCGCGCCGAGCACGGTGAGCACCACCGCCACGAGCCACCAGGCGCGCCGGCCGCGCAGTAGCCCGACGGCCAGCACCAGGTCGATGACGACCACGAGGATGCCGGTCGGCCAGTCGTCGCCCGCCATGGCGCCGAGCGGGCCGACCGTGGGCCCGGCGGCGAAGCTCGTGAGCATCACCAGCAGGGCCGAGATCGCGAAGTACCCGGCGGCCGCCCCCCGGTCCCGCTGCATGCGCCCGGCGCGGGTGCGGCGGCCCAGTCTCGCGCCCAGCAGTGGGCGGGCGATCACGAGCCCGGCCACCCAGCCGACGAGGTGCTCGACGTCCGCGATCCCGCCCTGGGCCACGAGGAGGATCAGCACATAGGCCGCGATCAGGGCGCTCACGCGGAACCGCCACGGGGGCGCCAGGCTCAGCACCGCCACGGTCACGGCTCCGACGACGCCCGCGCTGAACCCGACGTCGCGCACCCCGGCCAGGCGGTCCGCCCAGCCCCAGTCGGTGCGGGCGAGGAGCGCGATCCCGCCCGCCGTCCCGACCACGCCCACGAGCTGGCAGGTGACCGTCGCGATGACCGCGCGCCGGGTCCCCAGCCGATGCTCCGCCCAGCCGACGAACACGAGGAACACCCCGGCGACGGACAGGTAGCCCCGGGGATCGAGGGCGAAGAGCGAGCCCGTGACGGGAGTCCACCAGCGGCCCTCGGCGAAGGCTGGGGCGCCGAAGGCGACGTTCTGGAACCACGAGTGGTCCGCGAACGGCGACCACAGCGCGCCCGTGACGACGCCGAGGACGAGCACCACCCCGATGACGCCGAGCGTGAACGGGATCCGGGCCGCCGTCCGGAGCAGGCGTGTCGGTGTCGAGGCGGCCGGGCGTGGGGCCGCGGGTTCACCGGCGGCGTCGGAACTGGTGGCGTCGGAACTGGTGGCGTCGGACACGTAGCTCCCCTGCTCGGATGGGTGCATCATCCCGTGGCCGGCGCCACGGCGCCCGTCCGGCCGGCACCCTGGTTGGCCGCGCACGGTGCCGATCCGGGAGGATCGGCGGGTGAGTGTCGCGAGGACCGGCAGACGCCGGCTGAGATGGGGCCTGGGCATCGCCGGCGGCGTGGTCGTGCTGCTCGCGCTGCTCGCCGTGCTGGTGTGGAACGGGGTGCTGTGGCCCAACCGGTTCGCGGCGGACCGGTACGCCGTGCGCGGCGTCGACGTGTCGGCCTACCAGGGGGAGATCGACTGGCCGGTGCTCGCCGACCAGGACGTCGACTTCGCGTTCATCAAGGCCACAGAGGGGTCGAGTCACGTGGACGAGCGGTTCGCCGCCAGCTGGGACGCTGCCCGTGACACCGACCTCCTGGTGGGTGCCTACCACTTCCTCAGCTTCGAGAGCCCCGGCGCCGACCAGGCGCGGCACATGATCGACACCGTGCCCGCCGCCGCCGGCTCGCTCCCGCCCGTGGTCGACGTCGAGCTGTACGCAGAGTTCGTCGCCGACCCGCCGTCGGGCGACGAGCTGCGCGGCATCCTCGACCCGATGCTCGCCGCCCTCGAGGAGCACTACGGGGTGGCCCCGATCATCTACACCACCCAGCAGATCCGGGCCGACTACCTCGGTGATGACTACGACGACTTCCCCCTGTGGATCCGCTCGGTCGCCAGAAGCCCCGAGCTGCCGCGGCGGGACTGGGAGTTCTGGCAGTACTCCGACCGCGACACCCTGCCGGGGTACGACGGCGAGGAGGACCACATCGACATGAACGTCTTCGACGGCACCCTCGACGACCTGCGCGCGATGACCCTCCCCGCCGGCTGAGCTCGTCGAGCTCGTCGAGCTCGTCGGTCGAGCCTGTCGAGACCACGACTCGGTCTCGACAGGCTCAGCCAGCGAGCGGTGGCTCGACAGGGGTGATCATCGCTGCGGCGACTAACGTCGCTGCGTGCAGCAATGGACCTGGCAGGCAATGATCGGCGTGACCTTCGGGGTGCTCGTGTTCTTCGGGGTGCTGATCCCGGTGCTCCTGATGCAGCAACGTCGGTACGGGCGGCTCGACGCGCGGCGGGTGCTGGGGGCGGCGGCGCTCGCGGTGTACGTCGTGACCCTGGTCGCGTACACACTGCTGCCGCTGCCGTTGGGCGACCTCGCGCAGTGGTGCGCCGCCCACGGCGTGGCCGGCGCCGAGCTGGCGCCGCTGCACTCGCTCGACGACATCCGTCGGGACACGGCGGGGCTCGGCACGCTCGCGACCCTGCGCAGCACGGCCGTCCTGCAGGTGGCGTTCAACGTGCTGCTGTTCGTGCCGTGGGGCGTGCTGGCTCGGCGCTACCTCGGCTGGGGCGTGCTCGCCTCCACGGTGTCGGCGCTGCTCGTGTCGGCGGCGGTCGAGAGCGTGCAGTTCACCGGCGTCCTCGGCCTGATCCCCTGCTCCTATCGCGTCGCCGACGTGGACGACGTGCTGGCCAACACCCTCGGCGGCCTGCTCGGCGCGCTCGTGGCGCCGGTCGTGCTGCGCTGGATGCCGCAGGCGCGGGAACTGGCGGCGGCACGCCTGGATCCCCGGCCGGTGACGTTCTGGCGCAGGGTCCTCGGGATGGCGGCCGACCTGGCGGCGGCGACCGTCCTGGGGGTGGCGCTGCAGCTCGCGTGGCGGGTGGGGCTCCTCGTCTCCGGCCGGGACCTCCCGTCGACCACCACCTGGGCCGACGCGCTGCTCGTCACGGTGCTGCCGGTCGTGTTCGTCTTCGGGCTGCCGCCATGGTTCGGGTCGGGGGCGTCGCTCGGTCAGCGGGCGGTGTGGCTGGAGCCCCGCTGGCCCGACGGCGACGGGAAGCTCGCGCGCGGCTCGCGGGGGCAACGCGTCGCCCGCGGGTACGCGCTGCTCGGGCTGTACGGGCTGCTGGGGATCGTCGAGGCCGTGCCCCCCGGCGACGCCTCGAACGCGTGGGCGGGCACGCTGCAGCACGCGGTGGCCCTCGCCGCGCTGGTCGGCGTGCTGGCGACCCGCGACCGGCGCGGGCTGTCCTGTGCGCTGACCGGCGCACGGCTGGTGGACTTCCGGACGGGTGACGGTGGTGTGCGGCAGACCGGCACGGCGCCCGCCGTGGGAAGAGCGGCCGGGTGATACTGCCCGGATGGCCGACTGGAATCAGCAGATCATCGAAGAGTTCCGCGCGAACGACGGGTCCGTCACAACCATGGGGATCGGGCGCAGGCTGGTGCTGCTGCACCACCGGGGCGCGCGCTCGGGTACCGAGCGCGTAGTCCCCCTCGGGGCGATCCGTGACGACGAGAAGTCATGGCTCATCGCGGCCTCCGCGGCGGGCAGCCCCGCGAACCCCGCGTGGTACCACAACCTCCTGGCCCACCCCGAGGTGAGCATCGAAACCCCGGACGACGGCGTCGTCGAGGTGCGCGCCGATGAGCTCCTGGACGACGCCCGGGACGAGGCCTGGGCCCGGTTCAAGGCGATGTCCGACGGCATCGCAGGGTACGAGCGCAAGACGTCGCGGGTCATCCCGGTGGTGCGCCTCACGCGTCGCTGAGCCGGCTCGCCTGGACGCACCTCCGACGGCGCGTGCTCATCTGTGCCGTTCAATGTGCTCGTCTGTGCTCGTTTGCTACGTTGGGGTTCCCGCACCTCGACCGAGCAAGGACGCACCATGACTGCACTCAGTGCCGACACCGTGGCCTCCCTGGCGGACGGCGACCTGCCGCTCGCCGTGCCGGCGTACGACCGCTCGCGGCTGCGCGCCGGGATCGTCCACCTCGGGGTGGGCGGGTTCCACCGCGCGCACCAGGCCATGTACCTGGACCGGCTGATGAGCCGGGGCGAGGCATTCGACTGGGCGATCTGCGGCGTCGGGGTGCTGCCGCACGACGCCCGCATGCGCGACGCCCTCACCACCCAGGACGGCCTGTACACGCTGGTGCTCAAGCACCCGGACGGCACGCTGGAGGGGCGCGTCATCGGGTCGATCGTCGAGTTCCTGCTCGCCCCCGACGACCCGGAGGCGGTGCTGGAGAAGATGGCGTCGCCGGAGATCCGCATCGTCTCGCTCACCGTCACCGAGGGCGGCTACAACGTGAACCCGGTGACGGGGGAGTTCGACGCTGCCGACCCGGCCGTGCAGGCGGACCTGCAGCCCGGCGCCGTGCCCGCCACGACGTTCGGGCTGGTCACCGAGGCGCTGCGCCGTCGTCGTGACCGCGGGATCACGCCGTTCACGGTGCAGAGCTGCGACAACATCCAGGGCAACGGCGATGTCGCGCACCGCATGTTCGCGGCCTTCGCCCGGCTCAAGGACGCCGACCTGGCCGCCTGGATCGAGGAGCACGTGCCGTTCCCCAACTCGATGGTGGACCGCATCACGCCGGTGACCACGGACGAGGACCGTGCCATGGTCGCCGAGCGCTTCGGCGTCGACGACGCGTGGCCCGTGGTCGCCGAGCCGTTCACGCAGTGGGTGATCGAGGACCGCTTCGTCGGCGGGCGGCCGCGCTGGGAGACCGTCGGCGCGCAGCTGGTGGACGATGTCGAGCCGTACGAACTGATGAAGCTGCGCCTGCTCAACTGCAGCCACCAGGCCCTGTGCTACCTCGGCTACCTGGCCGGCTACCGGTACGCGCACGAGGTCTGCGCCGACGACACGTTCGTGCGGTTCCTGCGCGACTACATGGCGCGCGAGGGCGAGCCGACGCTGAAGCCCGTGCCCGGCGTGGACCTCGAGGAGTACGAGGCCACGCTGATCGAGCGGTTCGCGAACCCGCACGTCCGCGACACCCTGGCCCGGCTGTGCGCCGAGTCGTCCGACCGGATCCCGAAGTGGCTGGTGCCCGTGGTGCGGGCCAACCTCGCCTCGGGCGGCGAGATCCACCGCTCGGCCGCCGTCATCGCGGCCTGGGCGCGGTACGACGAGGCCGTCGACGAGCAGGGCGAGCCGATCGAGATCGTCGACCGTCTCGCCGACCGGCTGAAGACCGCCGCGGCCCGCCAGGGCGACGACCCGCTCGCCTTCGTCCGCGACGAGGAGCTCTTCGGCGACCTGGCGTCCGAGCCGCGGTTCGTGGCGGCGTACACCGCGGCACTCGACTCCCTGCACACGCTGGGCGCGCGGGCGACGGTGGAGGCGCTCGTCGCCGGCTGAGCTTGTCGAACCCACGACTCGTCGGTCGAGCCTGTCGAGACCACGACTCGGTTTCGACAGGCTCAACCAGCGGATCTCGACAGGCTCAACCAGCGTTGCCGCGGGCGGCCGCCTCCCGCACGGCCCGCGCGTCGGCGACGGCATCGGCGCGCTTGGCGGCCTTCTTGTCGCTGGCGCGGGTGTCGCGCGGCGGGAGCTGGACCTGTTCCTCGGCCGCGATGCCGTCGTTGAGCTCGCGGCTGCGTTCGATCTCGGCGTCGAGCTCCGCCCCGAACAGCAGCACGAGGTTGGTGATCCACAGCCACAGCAGGAAGACGATGACGCCCGCGAGGATGCCGTACGAGCCGTAGTCCCCGAATCGGCCGACGTAGAACCCGAACGCCGCCGACGCGATCGCCCACACGACGATCGCGACCACCGCGCCGGCGCTGATCCAGCGGAACCGCGGGTGCTTCACGTTGGGCGTGAAGTGATAGAGCATCGCGATCACGATCACCACGAGAATCAGCGCGACGGGCCACTTGGCGATGTTCCAGACGGTGATCGCGACGTCGCCCAGCCCGACCGCCTCGCCGACGGACCGGGCGATCGGCCCGGAGAGCACGAGGCTGGCGACGACGAGCGCCACCAGGACCACGACGACGAGCGTCAGGGCGAGCATCGCCGGCCGTAGCTTCCAGATCGGGCGACCCTCCGCGATGCCGTACACGCGGTTCATGGCCCGGCCGAAGGCGCCCACGTACCCGGAGGCCGACCACAGCGCCAGCACGAGGCCGACGACGAGCGCGACGCCCGCGCCGGTGGAGTTCGCGGCCGTGTCGACCAGGGGCTCGACGATCGCGACCATGTCCGCAGGCAGGAAGTCCTCGACCATGGTCATCACCGAGTCGATGGCCTTCTCGGCGTCGCCCACCAGGCCGAGGATCGACACGAGCGCCAGCAGCGCCGGGGCCGAGGCCAGGACGGCGTAGTACGTCAGCCCGGCCGCGAGGTCGGTGCACTGGTCGGCTCCGAACTCGCGCAGGGTGGCCTTGAGCGCCCGGCCCCCCGAGGGTCGGGGCGCGTCCGCGGGGGCGCGCGGCGTGTCGGGGACGTCGGTGCCGCGCTGGTCGCCGGGCCGGTCGCCGGGCCGGTCGCCGGGCCGGTTGTCGGGCAGGTCGTCGGGCCTGGAGCGATGCTCGCCGGTCTCGGTCATGGTGGCCTCCCTTGCTCACCCTCAGGCTCGGCGCAGCCGCGGGTGCCCGCAACGCGAACGACGGGAGCGACCTGGGACAACGCTCAGTCGGCCGTGCGGTCCGCCTCGGTCGCGAGGCGTTCCATCTCGAGGGCCGCCGCCTCGTCGCACACGAGCACGGTGGCGATGCCGCCCAGCACCGCGCCGCGCAGGCCGGCCCCGGCCTGCGCGCCGTAGCCCACGGCCACCACCTCGGGCGTGCGTACCAGCTGGTCGAGGCTGACGCCGACGACGCGGCTGTCGAGCGGCGTCACGACGCGCCTGCCCTCGGCGTCGAAGAGGCGCCCCGAGCACTCGGCGACGGCGCCGCCGGCGGCCGCCGCGCGCCGCTCGTCGCCCGTGACCTGGGGGTACACGGTGGAGCCGGTGTCGGTCCAGGCGCCGACGGCGATCACCGCGAGGTCGAGCGCGTCGGCGCGGTCGAGCGCCGCCGCGATCTCCGGCTGCCGCCGCATGCCGGCGGCGGTGGCCGGGTCGCTGACCAGCAGCGGCGACCACACCGGCCACGTGCGCACGCCGGGCATGGCGCGGAAGGTCTGGATCAGCCCGAGCGAGTCGCCGGCGCCGCTCACCGGCAGCGCCCCGACGAGCTGGACGACGTCGCACGGAGGCAGCGTGCCGAGGTGGTGCACGGCCTCCTCGATGGTGCGCGACCAGGAGACGCCGATCGTCGTGCCCGGGCGGGCGCGCTCGCCGAGCACCGTACCGAGGGCCTGGGCCACGGCCGCCCGCGCGGTGTCGAGCCCGGTCCCGGACGGCACGACCACCACCTGTCGGGCGCCGAGCCGCTCGGCGAGGCGGGCGGCTCGGTCGCCGTCCAGGTGGGCGGGCGGTGAGATCTCGATGCGCACGACGCCGGTCTCCCGCGCCTCGGTCAGGAGGCGTGCCACCTGGAACCGCGAGATGTCGTGCTGCTGGGCGATCTCCACCTTGGAGCGGCCGTCGATGTAGTAGTCGCGGCTCACCTCCACCAGGAGCCGGGCGTGCTCGGCGTCGGTCACGGAACCACCCTTCTGATCGCTGGTTGAGCTTGTCGAAACCGGATCGCTGGTTGAGCTTGTCGAAACCCGATCGCTGGTTGTGCTTGTCGAAACCCGGTTCGCGGTCTCGACAGGCTCGACCGACGTGTGAGCGCCAAGGCCTTGCTCACCTGAGCATAACGAACTACTGTCCAGACAGATGAGCGCAGCGCCGCATCTCATCTGTGCGCCAGGCTCTCGAACGGACCACTGCTCGAACCGACCAGCGACGTGAGGACAGCGATGTTCGGATCACGAACCCGGCGCAGATCCCTGGCCGCTGCGGTGAGCGCCGCCGCCATCGGGCTCGGCCTGACGGCGTGCGCCGGCGCCGGCGCCACAGGCGGGGGAGACGGCGAGCAGATCGTCGTCGCCATCGTGTCCAACCCCCAGATGCAGGATGCGATCTCGCTGCAGGACGAGTTCCGCGCCGAGCACCCCGGCATCGACGTGCGGTTCGTGAGCCTGCCGGAGAACGAGGCCCGCGCGAAGATCACCGCGTCCGTGGCCACCGGCGGCGGCGAGTTCGACGTCGTGATGATCTCCAACTACGAGACGCCGATGTGGGCCGAGAACGGCTGGATCGAGAACCTGCAGCCGTACGCCGACGCCACGGAGGGCTACGACCCCGACGACTTCGTGCCCAGCGTGCGCGAGGCGCTGTCGGTGGACGGCGACCTGTACTCGGTGCCCTTCTACGGGGAGTCGTCGTTCCTCGCGTACCGCAAGGACCTCTTCGAGCAGCAGGGCCTGACCATGCCCGACCGACCCACCTGGGACGACGTGCGCGAGCTGTCGGCGGAGCTGAACGACCCGGCCCAGGACTTCTCAGGCATCTGCCTGCGCGGCCTGGCCGGCTGGGGCGAGGTGATGGCGCCGCTGACCACCGTGATGAACACGTTCGGCGGCCAGTGGTTCGACGAGGACTGGAACGCCCGGCTCGACTCGCCCGAGGTGAAGGAGGCCGTGCAGACCTACGTCGACACGGTGCGCGAGAACGGGCAGCCCGGCGCCGCGACGTCGGGCTTCGGCGACTGCCTCACCCGCTTCGCCCAGGGCAACGCCGCCATGTGGTACGACGCGACCTCGATGGTCTCTTCCATCGAGGACCCGGCGTCGTCGACCGTGGCGGGCAAGACCGGGTACGTGCCCGCGCCGGTCGAGAAGACCGACGCCGCCGGCTGGCTGTACTCGTGGTCGCTCGCGATCCCGTCCACCAGCGAGCACAAGGACGCGGCCTGGGACTTCGTCTCCTGGATGACCGACAAGGACTACATCAAGCTGGTCGGCGAGCAGCTCTCCTGGGAGCGGGTGCCGCCCGGCAGCCGGCTGTCGACATACGAGATCCCGGAGTACGCGGAGGTCTCCGAGGCGTACGCCGACGCCACCCTGACGGCCATGAACGAGGCCACGCAGGACGCCACCATGGTGCAGCCCGTCCCGTACCCGGGCATCCAGTTCGTCGGGATCCCGGAGTTCCAGGACCTCGGCACCCGGGTGGGCCAGCAGATCTCGGCCGCCGTCGCCGGTCAGAAGACGGTGGACGCGGCGCTCGAGGAGTCCCAGCGCTACGCCGAGACCGTCGCCGAGACCTACCGAGAGAGGGGCGAGCGATGACCGCCGTCACCGCGCAGGCCGGGAGCCTCCGCCGCGCCCAGGCCCAGCGGGCCGCGCGGTCCGACAAGCACCGGTACTCGCGCGCCGAGCGCTGGCGCCGCCGTGGGCCGCTGCTGCCCGCGCTGATCTTCACGATCGTCGTCACGCAGATCCCGTTCCTCGTGACGATCTGGTACTCGCTGCGCTCGCGGAACCTGTTGAACCCGGAGTCCGACCAGTTCGTCGGGCTCGCCAACTACGCGGACATCGCCCGCGACTCGGTGTTCCGCCAGACGGCGCTCAACTCGGTGGTCATCACCCTCGGGTGCGTGCTCGTCGCGATGGTCCTGGGGATCGTGCTGGCGATCCTGCTCGACCGCCCGTTCCGCGGCCGCGGGGTGGCCCGCACGCTGCTCATCACGCCGTTCCTCATCATGCCGGTCGCGACCTCGGTGCTGTGGTCGATGGCGATGCTCAACCCCACGTACGGGCTGGTCAACTGGACGCTCGGGCTGGTGGGTATCGACCCGGTGGACTGGACCTCGACGTACCCGATCGTCGCGATCCTCATGGCCCTCGTGTGGCAGTGGACGCCGTTCATGATGCTGCTCGTGCTCGCCGGGCTGCAGGCCCAGCCGAAGGACGTGCTCGAGGCCGCCGCGATGGACGGCGCCGGGTGGTGGCGCACGTTCGGCTCGATCACGCTGCCGCAGCTGCGCCGGTACATCGAGCTGGGCGTGCTGCTCGGGATCATCTACGTGGTCAACACGTTCGACCAGATCTACCTGATGACCGCCGGCGGCCCCGGGACGGCGAGCGCCAACCTGCCGTTCTACATCTACCAGCGCGCCTTCCTCGGCTTCGACGTCGGGCAGGCCGCCGCGATGGGCGTGGTCGTCGTCATCGCCACGATCATCGTCGCCTCCCTCGCGCTGCGCCTCATCTTCCGCAGCTTCGACGTCAAGGAGTGAGCATGACCGCCACCGAAACGGCCACGCGCACACCCGCCCCGCGTCCCTTGCCCGCGCGCACCGAGCGCCGGCGCGGACGCGTCACCGGCGGCCTGCTCACGACGGTCACCTGGATCCTCGCGCTCGGGTTCTTCTTCCCCGTCCTGTGGATGGCGACGACGGCCTTCAAGCAGGAGAGCCAGGCGTCGTCGAGCCCGCCCACCTGGTTCTTCAGCCCGACGCTCGACCAGTTCCGGGCGGTGATCGGCGAGTCCGGCACCTATGTCGCGAACTCGGCGATCGCGACCGGGGTGTCGACGGTCCTCGTGCTGATCCTCGGCATCCCCGCCGCGTACGCGCTGTCGATCCGGCCGGTGGAGAAGGTCAGCGACGTGCTGTTCTTCTTCATCTCCACCAAGATGCTGCCGGTCGTGGCCGTCATCGTGCCGATCTACGTCATCGCCGGGCAGCTCAAGGTGCTCGACAACATCTGGACCCTCGTCGTGCTGTACACGGCGATGAACCTGCCCATCGCGGTGTGGATGATGCGCTCGTTCTTCCAGGAGATCCCGGCCGAGGTGCTCGAGGCCGCCGCCGTCGACGGCGCGGGGCTGATGAAGACCCTGCGCTCCGTGCTCATCCCGATGGTCGCGCCCGGCATCGCCGCGACGGCGCTCATCTGCGTGATCTTCGCGTGGAACGAGTTCTTCTTCGCGCTCAACCTCACCGCGTCGCAGGCTGCCACCGTGCCGATCTTCATCGTGTCGACGATGACGAGCGAGGGGCTGTTCCTCGCGCGGCTGTGCGCCGCGGCGCTGCTCGCATCGCTGCCGGTGATCCTCGCCGGCTGGATCGCGCAGAAGCAGCTGGTGCGCGGCCTGTCGATGGGCGCGATCAAGTAGGGCCAGGCACCCTGGGGTACATGGCACCACCGGCACCTGTGGCCCACCCGTCCCGGCGCCGGCTCCTCGCGGCGGCGCTGGCTGCCGTCGCTCCGGCCGTGGTGCTGGTCGTGGCCGCACCGTCGTTCGTGCTGCCGTACTACCTCGGGATGCTGCCGGCGACGACCGCCGCGCTCGCCTCGCCCCGGCGGCCGTGGGCGGTCGCGACGGTGACCGGGCTCCTGGCACTGGTGGCGCCGCTGGCGGGCCGGCAGGTGTGGACGGCGACGCTCCTCGTCGTGCTCGTCTCGGCGGCCCTGGGCCTCGCGTCCCGCCGGGGTTGGACGGCGGGCGGACCGCCGGCCGCGACGACGGCCGCCATCCTCACGGTCTCGCCCGTGGCGGTCGGGGCCGCCGACCCGCGCACGCTCGCCGGGTCGTGGCCGGTGGCGCTCACCGTGCTCGCGGGCGGGCTGTGGACGGCGCTGCTGGTCGCGGTCCTCACCCGTGACGCCCGCCGCCGGAGCGAGGTGCCGGCGACCGCGCCGGAGACCGCGTTCTACACGGGTGCCCTCGTGCTGCTGACCGGGGTCGGCACCTGGTGGGCGATGACCTACTACCCGGACACGCACTCGTGGTGGCTCCTGCTCACCTTCTACGTCGTCCTGGTGCCGCGCACGGGCGAGATCTCGTCGCGGGCCCTCGCCCGCGCGGGCGGCACCGTGCTCGGCGGGCTCGTCGCCGCCGGCCTCGCGGAGATCGCCCCGCCCCATGCCGTGGTCATGACGCTGGTCGTCGTCGGAGGCGTCGCGACCGTGGTCGCCTACCTGGTCGCGCCGATGTGGGTGTTCGCGGCGCTGCTCACCGTGACGGTGATCGCCGTCGCTCCCGGCGGGCCGGCCGTCGCCGGCGTGGGCGAGCGCGTGCTGCTCACCGTCGTCGGCGCCGGGGCGGCGGCGGGCGTGCTGATACTGGTGCGCGCCGTCCGCGATCGCTGGGGCGACGAGTTCCGTCGCCCCAGCCGGTCTGCCACGACATGACCAACACCGGAACCCTGGACGCACGCTTCAGCGAGGCCGCGGAGCCGACGCCGTGGCGGGAGGTCGAGGCCGCGCTGACGGCCGCGACCCTCTACCGGCTCACGACCGTGCGGGCGGACGGTCGCCCGCACGTCACGCCCCTCGTGGGGCTGTGGACCGACGACGGCTTCGTGTTCTGCACGGGCCCCGACGAGCAGAAGGCCCGCAACCTGGCCGCCGGCCCGCACGTGGCGGTGACCATCGGGTCGGAGGCGTGGGACGACGGGCTCGACGTCGTCGTCGAGGGCTCCGCCGTGCGGGTCACCGGCGAGGCGGAGCTGCGGCGCCTTGCCGACGCGTTCCGTGCCAAGTACGGCGACGCCTGGGACTTCGAGAACGACGACGAGTCGTTCGACCCGCGCGGCCAGCGGGCGCTGGTCTTCCGCGTCGTCGCCGACAAGGTCCTCGCGTTCGCCAAGTCCCCGCACGGGCAGACGTCGTTCCGTCCCTGATCTCCCGCGACCCCGCGGGGTCAGTGCGCGGTCGTCCAGGGCGCGGCCGACGCGACGTCGGCGCGGGGAATGGACCACCAGGGGGCGTCCGCACGGGAGGCATCGGCCAGGCCGTGGGCCACGCCCATGGTGACGGCCGCGGCGCACAGCACGAGCGCGACGGCGCCCGTCAGGCGGCGGGGCCAGCGCAGCCACGGCGCCCGCACGTCGCGGGCGGCGCGGAGGCGTGCGACGCCGGGGTGCGGCTCGGGTGTCGTCGTGCGCACGGCGACGGTGCCGAGCAGGGAGTCGGCGAAGGTGCGGCCGTCGCGGCGGAAGGCGGAGCGCATGTAGCCGATGAGGAAGATCGCGTCGAGCACGTGCGCGAACCAGCGCTGCACGGTACCGGACAGCCCGATGGGCCGGCCGGAACCGTCGTCGACCACCGCGACGTGCGCCACCCGCTTGCCCGGCGTCATGCCGGTGTAGGCCTGGAGGACGCCGAGCGCCAGCAGGGTCCCGGCCGTCCACGCCGCACCGCCGCTCCCGCCGGTCCCGCCGGGTTTGCCCAGGCCGGGCAGCGCGGCGAGCGTCGGCCCCGCCCCCGTCGCGAGGAAGACCACCGCCGCCACGAGCGCGGAGTCGAGCAGCGTCGCGAGAACGCGGAGCCCCCACGGTGCGCACGGCCGCTCGTCGGTGAAAGGCCCGATCGCGTCGTCGACGGCAGCCCGGGGCCCGGCCAGGCCCGCCGAAGGGCGCGGTCCGGTCGGGGTCATGGCCGGATGCTCCCACGCCGTGGACGGCGCGTCCACGGGCGGCCTGGGGCTGGCGTCAGTCGTGACCTGGGGCGACGTCCACCGTGCCGGCGTCGCCATCCACGGTGACGGTGCCGGCGTCGCGCAGGGCCTCGCTCGCGGCGGGCACGCCGAGCACCGCCGGCAGCCGCAGCTCGCGCGCGACGATCGCCGCGTGCGAGAGCAGCCCGCCCGTCTCGGTGACGACCGCCGCCACGATGCCGAACAGGGGCGTCCACGCCGGGTCCGTCTCCCGGCACACGAGCACGTCGCCCGGGCGGACGGCGGTGAAGTCGTCAGGGCCACGCACCACCCGGGTGGGCCCGCTGGCCCGTCCGCCGCTGCCCGCCGTCCCCGTGAGGACCCCCCGAGTGTTGTGAGCGCGCGTTTGGCCCACCTCGGTGCTCGAAACAGGGTCATCCGCGTGCTCACAGCGGGGGGCGGGGAGGGCGGCCGTCACCGGGCGGGCCTGGAGCAGCCACACCGTGCCGTCGTCGTCCACCGCCCACTCCACGTCCTGCGGGCCGCCGAGCAGGTGTGCCACGCTCTCGCCGAGCGCGGCGAGGCGGAGCGCGGTGGCGTCGTCAAGGCAGGGGTGGTCCTGATCGGGGGTGTGGACCTCGCGGGTGGTGGTGCCGGTGAGCATGCGGTGGGCCACGTCATGGGCGGAGCGGTCGACCCGGGTGCGCTTGGACCTCGTGCGGCGGTCGGCGATCTGGCCGTCGACGACGGTGAACCGGTCGGGGTCGACGGCGCCCTGCACCACGCTCTCGCCGAGCCCCCACGACGCCTCGATCACGGTGCGCCCGTCGCCGGTGAACAGCACGCCGGCGGCGCGGGCGTCGACCAGGCGCTGCACCAGCACCGTGACTCCCGGCCCATCGAACGGCTCGTCGGACGGCTCGTCGGACGGCTCGTCGGACAGCCCGCCGGGCGGTGCACCGGCGCCGGGCTGTCGCGTCGCGGAGCGGTAGGCGACGGCGCGCCGCCCGGAGGCCGAGGCGCGGCAGGCGCGTACCGCGGCGACGACGGCGTCCGCCCCGACCACCCCGAGCACGCTGTCGTACTGCCCCGCCGCCGAGGCCGCCGGACCGTCCTCGTCGGCCGCCGACGACCGCACCGCCAGGGCCGCGTCGGCGGGTGCGCCGGTGCCCGTCAGCTCGTCGAGCCCGGCGAGGACCGCCGCGGCCAGGTCTTCGTCGACGACCGCGGCGGGCACGACGAAGCCGTCCGGCACGGGAAGCCCGAGCCGCCGCAGGCGCGCGAGCGTCGCGGCCTTGCCGCCGTGCGCCGCGGTGGCGGCGTCCAGGGGAACTGTCAGGGTCACGCTCCACCTCCGTCCCCGTGCGTCATCCATGAGCCCTGCGTCGACGACGTTCCCGGACGGAGGTCGAGGGCCGGGCGCCCACCTTTGTCCCCGTGCGTCGCCTTCCGCCGCCCGGAGAGTGACGTGCGGGGACGAAGGCTATCGTCATCAACAGCACGTTGACAACGGGATGTTGATGGTGCACGGTCGCGGGATGGATCGCAACCCCCACGACGCCGACCACGCCACGGACCAGCACGCGGCGGACGCCGAGGCCCGGGGCCGCCGCACCCTCCTCGACCTGGGCGCGGACGCGCTGAAGCCGCGCCCGTGGCAGCCGGCGTCCGTGCCACCGTCCGCGACGGACCTCGTGCGCCACTACCTGTGGCGCTCCGCCCGCGGCGAGCTCACCCCCGAGCAGGACGCCGCGGGTGCGCTCGCCGCGCTCGCCCTGGTCCCGGCGGCGCGCGCCGAGGCCGACCAGCTCGAGACGGCGGCGCTGTTCTCCGCGCGGGCGGCCGGTCACACCTGGGGGCGGATGGCCGCGGCGATGCGGCTCGGCTCGCCCCAGGCGGTACAGCAGCGCCTCGACCGGCTGGTCGCACGGTCGGGGGAGCGGTCGGGGGAGTCGTCGTGAGCGCCGCCTCGGAGCCCGGGCTGCTCGTGCTGCACGCCGTGCGCGTGCTCGGCACGGCGGACGACGCGGCCGCGGCCGCGCGTTACGGTCTGGACGTCCGCGTCGTACGAGAGACCCTGCTGGACCTCGAGGCCTACGGTCACGTGACCTGGGCGGAGTTCGCCGGGTCGGGCGGCTGGTCGCTCACCGAGCGCGGCCGAGCCGAGGACGGGCGCCTCGTCGCGGCCGAGCTGGCGGGCGACCCGACCGGGCGCGCCACCACCGTCGTTCGCGAGGTGCTCGACCCCTTCGACCCGCTCAACGGCCGCCTGCGGCAGGCGTGCACCGACTGGCAGCTGCGACCCGGTCCCGCGGGCCGGCTCGACGTCAACGACCACGGCGACGCCGTTTGGGACGGGCGGGTGCTCGACGAGCTGGCCGACGTCGTCGACGGGGTGCGGCCGCTGCTCGCGCGGCTTGCCGCCGTCCTCGACCGGTTCGCCGGCTACGACGAGCGGCTCGACGACGCGCTGGCCGCGGCGATGGGTGGTGACGGCTCGCGGGTGGCCGGGGTCGGCGCGCGGTCCGTGCACGGGGTGTGGATGGAGCTGCACGAGGACCTGCTCGCCACGGCGGGGGTGTCGCGCGGCCGGACGTGACCGCTCGGTACGTCCGCAGGACTGCCTCGAACATCGGTCGCGCCGTAGAGGCGGGACGCGGGCTCCCTACACTCCGGGCATGACCTCACCGGTGCCGTTCCCGTCGGTCGGCAGCGAGCTGCGCCGTTGGCGCGAGCTGCGATCCCTCAGCCAGCTCGCGCTCGCCACCCAGGCGGAGGTGAGCACCCGGCACCTGAGCTTCGTCGAGAACGGACGGTCCCGGCCGACGCCCGAGATGATCGTCCGGCTGGCCGGGGCGATGCAGGTGCCCTCGGGCGAGCAGAACCGACTTCTGCTGGCCGGGGGTTTCGCTCCTCGCTACCCGCACCGGGCCACCGACGACGAGGCTCTCGCGCCGGTGATGGCCGGGCTGCGGTCCCTGTTGGACGCCCACAGGCCGTACCCGGCCCTGCTCCTCGACGACCACTGGGACGTCGTGGACGCCAACGAGCCCGTCGATGCGCTGGTCGCCGGCTGTGACCCGCGTCTGCTGGAGCCGCCGCTGAACGTGATCCGGCTCTGCCTGCACCCGCGAGGCCTCGCGCCGCGCATCCGCAACCTGCCCACTTGGCGCGCGCACCTGCTGCACCAGCTCGAGCAGCGCATCGCCCATACCGGCGGGGACCCGGACCTGGTCGAGCTCCAGGACGAGGTCACCGCCTACCCCTCGGGCGGAGGGCCACCCGCCCGACCGTCGGTCGACCCCGTCGTCCCGCTGGAGATCGAGGGAAGCGACGAGGTGCTCCGCCTCTTCAGCGTGGCCAGCCGGATCGAGAGCGCCTCCGACGTCACCCTCGGTGGCCTCCATCTCGAGACCTTCCTGCCCGCCGACGACCGCACCCGGCAGCTGCTGGGTCGGTGACGGGACGCGGATCGACGCCGGTGCGCCCGCCCACCGAATTCGCCGAGCACCCGGCCCGGCGCGGCCTTGGTCAGGCCAGGGCGGCCCGCATCGCCTCCGCGGCGCCGGTCGGGTCATAGCTCGCCGGGACGCCCTCGACCATGATGATGTCGCCCTCGATGTGATCCGAGCGCAGCGGTGCGATCTCCTGGTACGCCGGTGAGGCCCACCAGTCGCGTGCTTCGTCGATCCCCGGGAAGCCGATCATCACCACGTGTCCGGGCCAGCCGCCCTCCTTGACCTCATGCTGCGTCGCGTGGACGAGGAAGCGGCCGCCGTGCGGCGCGAAGGTCCCGGCGATCCTCTCCATGTACTCGGCGATCTCCGGGTGCGGAGCAGCTTCGTACAGATGCGCGATCACGTAGGCAGCCATGGCGACGTCCCTCCCTCTCGTGGAGCCGCCCAGGTGAATGGCGGCGAGGCCCACGCTGCCCGACGTGAGGCGGTCGTGCCATGACTTGCGAGGTCATGCGCACGATCGGCCACTACGATCGTGAGAGCTCGCGGCCGCCGTGCCGCCGGGCCGATCCCGTCCCCCGAGGAGGCCACCACCATGCCGAGCGTGCCGAGCTCCACCCGCGTCGCCGTCGTCACCGGAGCCAGCAGCGGGATCGGGGCGGCCAGCGCCCGGGCGCTGGCCGGGAGCGGGTTCGACGTCGTGCTGGGTGCGCGGCGTCTCGACCGCCTGGAGCAGGTGGCGGCCGAGGTCGGCGGCGCCGCGATCGCGCTCGACGTCACGGACGACGCGTCAGTCGAGGCGTTCGCGCGGGCGGTCGACGAGCGGTTCGGACGCTGCGACCTCCTGGTCAACAACGCGGGCGGCGCGCTGGGCTCGGACTCCGTGGCGGACGCCGACCTCGCCGACTGGCAGCGCATGTACGACATCAACGTGCTCGGCACCGTGCGCGTCACGAAGGCGCTGCTGCCGAGCCTGATCGCCAGCGGCGACGGCCAGGTCATCACCATCGGCTCCATCGCGGGCCGCGAGCCCTACAAGGGCGGCGCCGGCTACAACGCGGCCAAGCACGCCGAGGCGGCGCTCACGCGGGTGCTGCGCCTCGAGCTGCTGGGCCAGCCGGTGCGGGTCAGCGAGATCGACCCCGGCATGGTGCACACCGACTTCTCGCTCGTGCGCTTCAAGGGCGACCAGGAGCGGGCCGACGCCGTCTACGCGGGCGTCGAGCCGCTCACGGCCGACGACGTCGCCGACACCGTGGCGTGGATCGCCACCCGGCCGTCACACGTCAACGTGGACCAGGTGCTGCTCATGCCGCGGGACCAGGCCGCGGCGCAGGTGGTGCACCGTCGCGAGGCGCGTCCCTGACGACCTTGAGCCCGATGGCGCACACGATGATCCCCGCGAGGAACAGGATCTTGAGGAGCGTGACGGCCTCGGTGCCGCTGAACATCGCCCAGGCGACGGTCAGCGCCGCGCCGATGCCGGTCCAGATCGCGTAGGCCGTGCTGATCGGGATCTGCTTGGCGGCGTAGCCGAGGCCGAGCATGCTCAGGGCCAGCGCCACCACGAAGAGCGCCGTGGCCCCGGGGTTCGAGAACCCGTCGGACGCGCCGAGCGCCGTGGCCCAGACGGCCTCCAGCACGGCGCTGACCAGCAGAATCGCCCATGCCGTCCGAGCTGTCATCCGAGCTGCCATCTCAGCTCACCACCTTGAGTCCGACGACGCACCCGACCAGGCCGGCCAGGAGCAGGGCCCGGGCGACGGACAGTCGCTCCTCGCCCCGGGCGATCGCGACGACGACCGTCAGCACGGCGCCGACGCCCACCCATACCGCGTAGGCAGTGCCGACGGGGATGGTCAGCATCGCGTGCGCCAGCCCCCACATGCTCAGGGCCAGCGCGACCAGGAAGACGACGGTCGGCACCACGCGCTTGAAGCCTCTGGACGCGCTCAGGGCCGTGGCCCAGACGGCTTCGAGGACGCCGGCGGCGATCAGGATCAGCCAGTCCATTCCTGCTCATCTCCCTTCGACGGTCGTCTTCGCACGAGCGTGCGATGATGAACTTTCTAACACACTTCGCACGACTGTGCGAACATGGCGGGGTGCCGCAACGACTCGACAGGGACGAACGCCAGCGCCGGGTGTCCGAGGCCGCGTGGCGCGTCCTCGTGCGCGATGGTCTCGAGGCGCTGTCCGTCCGCAACGTCGCCGCCGAGGCCGGCCTGCCGCAGAGCTCGCTGCGCTACACCTTCCCCACCGTGGCGAGCGTGCGCGAGCGCGCGGTGGCGCTGGTCCTCGAACGCCTGGAGGAACGGGTCGACGCCGTCGACCTCGACAGCGCCGGCGGGCCGCGCGCGCTGCTCGCCCAGCTGCTGCCCCTCGACGCCGAGCGGCGCATCGAGATGGAGGCCTACCTCGCCCTCGGCACCGCGGCCATGACAGACCCGGCCCTGCGCGCCGGGCACCGCGACACCCAGGACGCGATCCGCGGGGTGTGCGCGCGGGCGCTCGCCGCGCTCACCGGCCGTGCCGCGACCGACCTCGAGGTGCGCGGGCTGCACGCCCTCGTCGACGGGCTGGCGCTGCACGTGGTGCGGCAGGACCCGGGCGACGACCCCGGATGGGCGCTCGACGTGCTCGACGCGCACCTGGCGCGTGTCGTCGTCGTCCCGCGCTGAGCCCGCGTCAGGTCGTCGAGCCGCCCACCAGCGCGTCGCCCACCTCGGAGCGCAGGTAGAGCACGGACCGGCCGGCGCGCGCGGAGGTGAGCAGGCCCGCGTCGCGCAGCACGCGCAGGTGCTGGTTGACGGCGCTGGTGGTCACGTCCAGGCGCCGGGCCAGCTCGGTGGACGACGCGGGGTGCTCGAGGGTCGTGAGCAGCCCCGCCCGCGCCCGGCCCAGCACGGCCACGAGCGCCGCGTCCGCCACGTGCCGCTCCGCCTGCCACAGCGTGCCTTTGCCGCGCGCACCGTACATGATCATCGGCGGCTCGTCGGCGGAGATGGGGGCGGACGCGCCACTGGTGAACAGCGTGGGCACCAGCGTCAGGCCCTCGCCGGTCGTGGCCCGTCGCAGATCCTTCGTCGAGCTCCCGAGCCGCGCGCTCACCACGCCGTCGGCGAAGGACACGCGGGGCGAGAGGTCGGCGAACATCGCGCCCGCGCCGTGCGCGGAGATCACCGCGCCGCGGTGCACGACATCGGCCTGGAGCACGGCGCGCATCCGCGGCCAGTACGGCGCGAAGCACGCGTCCCAGTAGGCGGTCAGCGCATCGAGCAGCCGTCGCCGCACGCGGGGGAGCAGGTCGCGGAGCGGAGCGGGGCGGCCGCCAGGGTTCAGGGCGGCGAGCTCGCGGGCGACGACGTCGTCCGCGGTCGCGGCGACGACGGCCAGCTCGTCGTCGATCCGGGTGAGCGGACTGCGCGGGCGCGGGGTGAGGAAGTCCGGCGTCCACAGCACCTCGTTGGTCAGCGCGAGCAGCATCTCGCCGTCGAGACGCGAGCGGGCCTCCTGGGTGTGCCGCAACCACGGCAGGTGGAGCGGGTAGCGGCCCGGTTCGCGCCAGGTGCGCAGCGACAGGACCAGCTCGTTCAGCGGGGAGACGGCGAACCGCACGTCGGCGAGGTCCATACCCGCCAGCTCGTAGCGCATCCATCCCATCAGCGCGTCCGTCCCCGTCGTTCGTGCCGCCGCTCGTCCCAACCCGTGAGCATAGGTGAAGGGCAGCGCTACATCCTTTCGTGCCGGGCGCCGGGGCATCGCCTACTGGTGCCGTGATCCAGACCCTCTTCCCACGGGACCCCGTGGCCCGCGCCCTGACGTTCTCGACCATGGCCTTCGCCACCTCGACCGGCGTCTTCTACACGGTGTCGGTCCTGTACTTCACGCGCGTGATCGGGCTGTCGGCCGGCACGGTCGGGCTCGGCCTGGGGATCGCGGGCGGGGCGGGCGTGGTCGGGTCGTTCCTCGCGGGGCGCTGGTCGGACCGGCGCGGCGCGCACCGGGTCCAGGTGTGGGGCCTGGTGGCGCAGGCGGTGGCGCTCGCGGCGTACTCGTTCAGCGCCGACGCCGTGACCTTCACCGCGGTCGCGGTCGTCGTCAGCGCGGGCCGCGGCGTGCAGGCCACCGCGCGGCAGGCGCTGCTCGCCCGCTGGTTCACCGGTCCCGAACGCGTCGAGGTACGCGCGCGGCTGCGGGTCGTGACGAACGTCCTCATCGGGCTGGGCACGCTCGCCGCAGCGGTTGCCCTCCTGCTCGACACCGCCGCGGCGTACCGCACCGCGATGGTCGCGACGGCGGTGCTGCTGCTGCTCGCGGTCGTCCCGCTGGTACTTCTGCCGCGCCGGGTGCCAGACCTGGCCGCGCGGCTGCTCGCCGACGCTCCCGCCCCCACGCCCGGCGCCGACCCGGCGCCCGCGACCGTCGCCCCGCACCCGCTGCGCGACCGGACGTACGTGGCGAGCGTCGTCCTGAACGCCGTCGTGGCCATGCAGTTCGGCGTCATGACCGTGGGCGTGCCGCTGTGGGTCGCGACCACCGACGCCCCCACCGCCGTCGTGTCCGCGCTGCTGGTGGTCAACACCGCGATGGTGGCGCTGCTGCAGGTGCGGGCGTCGCGGGGCACGCACGACGTGCGGGGCGCGGGCCGGGCCGTGCGCCGCGGGGCCGTGCTGCTCGCGGCGGCGTGCGTGCTGTACGCGGCGGCCGGGCACGGGAGCCTCGTGGCGGCGACGGCTCTGCTGGTGCTCGCCGCCGTCGCGCACTCGCTCGGCGAGGTCATGTCCGAGGCGGGCGGCTGGGGGATGGCGTTCGAGCTCGCCGACCCGCGTCGTACCGGCGCCTACCAGGGCCTGTCGCAGACCGGCTACGCCCTGGCGGGGATGGCCGCGCCGGTGGTCGTCACCGCGCTGCCCATCCGGTTCGGCACGCCCGGCTGGCTCGTGCTGGGGGCGATCTTCGTCGCGGCGGGCGTGGGCGCCGCGGCCGTGGCGCGGCGCGCCGCGGACGCCCGGCCGGTCGAGGAGGCAGTTCAGGTCGGCAGTTGAGGCGCAGGTCGGCAGTTCGAACTGCCGACCTGAACCCGAACTGCCGACGTGATCACGTCCTGACGGCCCTGCTTGCCAGCGACGAGGAGGGCGCCCGTGACAGCACCAGCTCCGCTGCGATGGCGTCGCGGACCTGGGTGTCCGTCAGGCCGTGGTCGCGCGCCAGCTGGACGAAGCGGCGCGCGGCACCGGTGACGGCGGAACGGTCGAGAGCTGCCGGGGGAGCGGTGACGAGCGTGCCGACCCGGCGGCGCGAGCGCACCAGCCCGGTCGCCTCCAGGTCGCGATAGCTCCGGGACACCGTGCCCGGGGCGATGCCGAGGTCGTTGGCGAGCGCACGGACCGTCGGGAGGCGTTCGCCGTCGGCCAGGGTCCCCGCGGTGATGAGCGCGGCGAGCTGGGAGCGGAGCTGCTCGTAGTGCGGCACCGTCGACGTCGTGTCCACCCCGACGGTGAGCGTCATGACCGTGCCCCCTCGGCCGAGGGGCGTGTCGTCGCCGTCGGCATCGGGTCGCGAACGGGCCATGCTGCCGCCAGCACCGTGCCGAGGCCGACGGCGACGGCGATCCAGAGGGTGATGTCACCGATGACGACGAAGCCCGGCGCGGGGGGTCCGGACGTCCCGTCGACGCCGGGGCTGCCGAGCCCGAGCATGCGCAGCGACAGCCCGGCCAGGCCGAGGACGCCCGCGAGCGCGAGGCCGAGGACGAGCTGCGCCACCCGGGCGCCACGACGTGCCATCCGCCGTCGGAGCCACATGTCCCACGTCTCGTCGACGTCCCAGACGGCAGGCCGTAGGGCCACGAGCCGGAGGACCGCCTCCGTCAGCGCCGCAGCGACGAGCGCCGCCACGAGGATCGGGACGGTCCAGAGCCAACCGGGGAACGGGCCCACAGTGTGCACGATCCGGCCCGCCTCGATGCGCGAGATGGTGCGGGGCCCGGACGCGGCGAGGCCGAGGACGACCGTGACGACGGCGAGCGCGCCCACCACGATCCACACGCGTCGTCGTGCCCAGGTCGCGACGACGTCCGATGTCGTCCGGGTGACCAGGCGTGCCTGCCGGCTCTCGCCGCGGGGCCTCGGCCACGTGAGCTCTCCGACGGCGCTGACGCCGAGGAACCCCCAGAGGCCGAGCAGCGAGAGGACGGCGATGGTGCGCGTCGGGATCTGCACCGGCAGGAGGACGACGGCCCACAGCACCGGGGCGGCGAACCCGACGGCGAGGAGGGCGAAGGCCGTCGCACTGGTGAGGGTCGCGTGCCGCACGGCGCGGATCCCGGCCGCAGTCGGTGCAGTCGTCCGACGGCCGTCCCACCAGAGCAGGGCAGCTGCGGCGAGGGCCGCCGCGGCGAGCAGCGCCCCCGGCGAGAGGGGGGATCCCCCGATGACGATCCAGTTCACGGACGGCTCCGTTCGGGCGTATGTCTGACTATTGATCATGAACTATGAACTTTAAACCGAGCCTCGTCAAGAGGTCCACCGCGCAGACCTGTCCTGTTCGCCCGAGAATGCGGGAGTGACGGACGACGAGACCTCAGGAACCGGATCCGCGGAGTGGTTCGTCGGGACGCACGGCCCGCCGGTCGACGCCGCCGACGACGCGCACGCCGCGCGCTGGGTGCACGCGACGGACAAGCGGGCGTTCCTCGACGCGGCCGCGGCGATCGACCCGGCGCTGCACGAGCGTCTCAGCGGGGTGCACGCCATCGCGCGGGAGCTGCCGCGGCGCCCGACGGCCGCGGTGCGGTGGCTCGACGACGACTGGGTGGCCGTCGTCACCCCGACCGTGTGGTTCACGGAGGACGACCGCCAGGCGCACACGGGCGAGCTCGGCATCCTCGCCGGGCCGGACGCGGTGCTGACGTACGAGGCCGGCGGCGCGAGGGTGCACGAGCGGGCGCTCGAGCGGCTGCGCGGTGCGGGCTCGACGCACGGCGAGGGGGCGCAGCGGATCGCGCTGGCCATCGTGCTCGGCCTGGTGGGGGAGGCGTCGGACGTCGAGGTGGAGCTCGGGGACGCGGTGGCGGACACGGAGCGGATCGTCTTCGATCCCGACGTGGAGGACCCGGTGCAGCGGATCTACGACCTCAAGCGCGAGATCACTGAGGCGCGACGGGCGCTGCTGCCGATCGCAGCGGAGCTGCCGGAGCTTACCGACACGAGCGACTCCCATCGCGTCGTCGCGGACGGGCGCTCGCTGGATCGCGTCGCGTCGACCGTCGAACGGGTCGACCGCCACCTCGACGCCCACGACGACCTGCTCTCCGACATGCTGCAGGTACACCTGTCGCAGGTGTCCGTGCGGCAGAACGAGGACATGCGGAAGATCTCCGCCTGGGCGGCGATCCTGGTGTATCCCACCGTGGTGGCCGGCATCTACGGCATGAACTTCACGCACATGCCCGAGCAGCACTGGCTGCTCGGTTACCCGTTCGCGCTGGCGCTCATGGTGGTGGGCTGCGTGGTGCTGTATCGCGTCTTCCGGCGCGTGGGGTGGCTGTGACGCCGCGGCTGCCGTCTCGCGGTCCGGTCGAGGTCAGGGCCCTCCGCTAACCTGTGCGCTCCAGGCGCCCGGCGGAGGGACGGTCCCGTGCAGCTGCTCGTGGTCGAGGACGACGATCATGTCGCCGGCGCGCTCGTGTCCGTGCTCGGGCGGCACGGCTACGAGGTGGTCCGGGCGCGCGACGGCGCGTCCGCGCTCCAGGCGTTGAGCCCGGGCACCGACCTGGTGCTGCTCGACCTGTCGTTGCCCGACATCGACGGCTTCGAGGTCTGCCGCCGCATCCGCCGCGTCTCCGACACCCCGATCATCATGGTCACCGCCCGCACCCGCCTCGACGCCCGCATCCGCGGCCTCGAGCTGGGCGCGGACGACTACGTGACCAAGCCGTACGACGTGCGTGAGGTGCTCGCGCGCATCGACGCCGTGCTGCGCCGCGGCCGCGGCCGCGAGTGGGACGGCCCGCGGGCGGACGCCGCGGCGGCCCGGGTGCGGGTGCGCGGAGTCGTGGTGGACCTGGCGCGCCGCGAGGTGCGCCGTGCGGTGGGCTCGACCGTCGAGCTCACTCGCAAGGAGTTCGACCTGCTCGCCCTGCTGGTGCGGCAGCGCGGCTCGGTGCTCACGCGCGAGCGCATCCTGCGCGACGTGTGGGGGTCCAGCTGGAAGGGGCTCGGCCGCACGTTGGAGGTGCACGTCGCGTCGCTGCGCCGCAAGCTCGGCGAGCCGGACGTGGTCGAGACGGTGCGCGGCGTGGGCTACCGCGTGGCCGCGCCGGACGGTGCCGACAGCGCCGACAGCGCCGACAGTGCCGGAGGTACCGAAGGTGCCGCGCACGGCGGCGCGGGGGCCTAGGCGTCGATGCGGACCCGGCTGGCGATCATCCTCTTCGTGCCGTGCGTGCTCGTGCTGGCGCTGCTCGGCGCCGCGTACGCGGGCAACGTGGCGCGCGCCAACCAGCAGGAGGTCTACCTCGACCGCCTCGCGGACGCCGGATACCTCGTCATCACGGCCCGCCAGTCGCTCGCTGCCGACGCCCCGGAGATCGTCAAGGGCGACCTGGACCGCTACCGGGAGGTGTACGGCGTCGACGCGGCCGTCGTCGACCAGTCCGGCGCCACGTGGGCCTCCAGCGGGCTCGACGTCGAGCAGGTCGAAGAGCGGCAGGCGGCCCTCGCCGGACGGCGCGGCGAGTCGGTGCTGAGCTCCCTGCCGTGGAAGGCGGCCCGGGTGGTGGTGGCGGAGCCGGTGTACGACGGCGGAGACCTGGTCGGCGCGGTCGTCACGGTCTCCGACGCGGACGAGGTGTCGCGCAGCATCTGGTCGAGCTGGGGGATCCTCGTCGCGGCCGGCCTGGTGATGTGCGTGCTCGCCGTCGTCATCGCCCATCGCACCGCCGGCTGGGTGCTGCGCCCGGTGCGGGCGGTCGACACGGCGATGGGCGAGATCGGCCGCGGCCGCCTCGACGCGCGCATCCCGCCGTCGGCGGGCCCGCCCGAGCTGCGGGAGGTCATCACGCGCTTCAACGCGATGGCCGCGCAGGTGGAGCACTCCATGAACCGGCAGCAGGAGTTCGTCTCGAACGCCTCGCACGAACTGCGCAACCCGCTCAACGCCCTGATGCTTCGGGTCGAGGACCTGGCCCTGTCGACGCAGCCCGAACACGCTACCGAGGTGGCGCACGTGCGCGCCGAGGCGGTGCGTCTGGCGCACATCCTGGACGCCCTCCTGCTGCTGGCCGACGACGCGAACCTCGCCACCGGCGCGCACCCCGTGGACGTGACGGAGCTGGTCGCGCGGCGGGTGGACGGGTGGCGGGTGCTCGCCGTCGGCCGGGAGCTGCACGTCGAGGGCCATGTCGAGGGCCACGGCGAGGCCTGGGCCGAGGTGAACGAGATCGTGCTCGAGTGCGCCTTCGACGCGGTGATGGACAACGCGGTGAAGTTCTCCCCGGAAGGCGGGCGGGTGGACGTCACGGTGACGGCGGTGCCCGACGGCACGACGGGCGAAAGCACGGAGCACGGACCCGTGGGGGGCCTGGTGGAGATCGCCCTCCGCGACCAGGGTCCCGGCGTGCCGCAGGAGGAGCTTGAGCGGCTCGCGGAGCGGTTCTGGCGCTCGCCCGGGCACAGCACGGTGCGCGGCTCGGGGCTCGGCCTGGCGATCGCCTCGGAGCTGCTCGCGACCGGCGGCGGCGGGCTGCGGCTCTCCCTGCCGGACGGCGGCGGCCTCGAGGTGCGGCTGCGGGTGCCGGCGCTGCCTGAGGGCGGCGCGTCGTGAGCGCTCTGGTGGTCGCGTCGACCCGCGCCCACCGCGCCCACCGCCCAGCGGCGCCGCTCGCCGCTGGGCTGCTCGCGCTGCTGGTGCTGGCGGGCTGTGTCGGGGGCGAGGCCGCCGACGACCCGTGGGAGGGGCAGCGCCCCGACGCGCTCACTGTCTCTACCGGCGGCTCGACCGGCATCTACCACGGGTACGGCGTCGGCCTCGCGGAGGCGCTGGAGGAGCGCTACGGCGTGCCCGTCGAGGTGACCGAGACCGGCGGGTCGGTGGAGAACCTGGAGAGCCTGGCGGCCGGCACGTCGCAGATCGCGTTCAGCGCCGCGGACGCCGCGCGCGACGCCGTGGCCGGCGACGGCGAGTTCGCCGAGCCGCTCGACGTGCGCGCCCTCGCGCGCATCTACGACGACTTCGTGCACCTCGTGGTGCCCGCGGACTCGGACGTCCGCACCCTCGCCGACCTGCGGGGCAAGCGCGTCTCCCTCGGCGCGCCCCGTTCCGGCACCGCGCTGATCGCGAACCGGGTGCTCGCGGCCGCCGACCTGCCCGCCGAGAAGCTCACCGGCTCCAGCCTCGGCCTCGACGAGTCCATCACGGCCCTGCGGGCAGGGGAGATCGACGCGTTCTTCTGGTCCGGCGGCCTGCGCACCCCCGGACTGACGGCGCTCGTGGACGACACCCCGGTGCGCCTGGTGCCCCTCGGCGACGTGGTCGAGGAGGTGCGCTCCATGTACGGCAGCGGCTACCGGCACGGCATCGTGCCCGAGGGGATGTACGGGTCCCCGGCGGCGGTCGAGACCCTCGCCGTGCCGAACTTCCTCATGGTGCGCGCGGACATGCCCGCGGCGGAGGCCCGCACGCTGGTGTCCACGCTGTTCGACGCACGGTCCCAGATCTCCGCGCAGGTGCCGTCGGCGGCCAACCTGGACCGGGTGCGGGCGATCTTCACCGACCCGGTGGAGCTGCATCCCGGCGCGCTGCGGTACTACCGGGCCACCAAGGACTGATCTACCGGGATTGATCTACCGGGATTGATCTACCGGGATTGATCTACCGGGACTGATCTACCAGGACGAGACGGCGGGGACCTGGGAGACCAGCCGCAGCCGGTGCCCGACGCCCCCGCGCCATGGGGTGGTGGGGGCGAGCGTGGCCGGGTACCCGGCCGGGTTGCGCTGGTGCCAGCGCCAGTGGTCGAGACAGATGTCCTCGACGCTCCGGGTGGCGCGCCAGCCCAGCTCCGCGTCGGCGCGGGCGGCGTCGGCGTACGACACGGCGACGTCGTGCTCCCGGCGGGGCGCGACCCGGTACGGCACCGTGCGGCCCGTGACCGACTCGAAGGCCCGGACCAGCTCGAGGACGCTGGTGGGCCGGCCGCTGCCGAGGTTCCAGGTCGACAGCGGGCGGTCGGTGTCGTCGAGGGCGGCCAGCGCGGCGACGTGTCCCGCGGCCAGGTCGTCGACGTGCACGTAGTCGCGCATCACCGTGCCGTCCGGGGTGGGATGGTCGTCGCCGTGCACCACCAGGTGCTCGCGCCCGGTCGCGGCCTCGGCGATCGCCGGGAGCAGGTTTGCCGACGCCCCGGCGTGGTCGGGACCGATCGTCGCGGACGGGTGTGCGCCCGACGCGGTGAAGTGGCGCACCACACCCACGCGGACCTTCGGGCCTGCGTCGGCCACCACGTCGCGCAGGATCTGCTCGTTCATGGCGTGGCTGCGGCCCACCGGGTCGGTGGGCGCCAAGAGGGCGTCCTCGCGGTGCGGCAGGTCGCGGCCCTCCCCGTACACGCCCGACGACGACGACACGACCAGCCGGTTCACGTCGTACCAGGCCATGCACCGCAGCAGCGTGAACGTGGTGCCGAGGTTGGTCTCGTAGCAGTCGAGCGGTCGCGCGCCGCGCGCGCCGCCGCAGGCCTTGACCCCCGCGAGGTGGATCACGGCGTCGAAGCCCTCGGCGTCGAAGAGCCGCTCGAGGGCGTCGATGTCGGCGGTGTCGAACGCGTGCACGGGCACGGGCCGGCCGGCCAGGACCTCGACGCGCTCCAGAGCGGCGGGTGCACCCCGGGAGAAGTCGTCCACGACGACGACGTCGTGCCCGGCCCCGATCAGCTGGAGCACCGTGTGGGACCCGACGTACCCGGCGCCTCCGGTCACCAGGACGCGCATGGTGGTTCCTCACTTCACAGCGTTCGCGGCGGAGATGTCGCCCCATCATCATCGTGTCCCGGCGCGCAGACCCGCAGGCGATTTGAGGAACGTCAGAGGCTATCCCCTCGCTGGTTGAGCTAGCTCCCGCTGGTTGAGCTAGCTCCCGCTGGTTGAGCCTGTCGAAACCCGGTTTCGACAGGCTCAACCAGCGATCACGACAGGCTCAACCAGCGATGGTGACCTGGCCCAGCTCTTGCGTGCAGCGGGTCAGTGCCACGTACAGGCCGTTCCAGCCGCGTGGCTCGGCGGCGATGCCGTCGGGGTCGACGACGACGGCCGCGTCCCACTCCAGGCCCTTCGCGTCGGTCGCGGACATCGCGGGGATGCCGGCCGGCAGCGCGGCGCGGAGTGCGTCGAGCCTGGTCAGGGGGGCGACCACGCCCACCGTGCCGCCGTCGTACCGGTCGCCGAGCTCGGCGACGGCGGCCGTCACGGTGTGCGTCCAGCCGCTCTCGTCCGCCTCCCGGCGCCACGGCGCGACCGCGGCGGACCGGACGGCGCGCGGCGGGTCGTTGCGGCTGCCGGCCCGCCGCAGTACCGGGCCGGTCAGCTCCATGACCTCGCGCGGCGTGCGGTAGCAGATGGTCAGGTCGGCCCGCCGCCAGCGGTCGCCGAGGGCGTCGCCCACGGCCTCGCCCCAGTCGGTCTGCCGGTGCGCGGACGAGGCCTGGTCGATGTCGCCGACGGCGGTGACCGACCGGGTGGGGCAGCGGCGCACCACCATGTGCCACTGCATCCCGGACAGCTCCTGCGCCTCGTCCACCACGACGTGCCCGTACGTCCAGTCCCGCGTGGCCGCCGCGCGCCCGGCGACGAACGCGCCGTCGTGCCCGCCGTCGTGCCCGCCGTGGCGGGCGTCGTGGTCGGGGGAGCCGAGGAGGTCGGCGAGGGCGTCGAGGAGCGGGACGTCGCTGCCGGCCCAGCCGTCGTCGGCCGGCTCACCGGCGACGTGCGCCACCTCGGCGTCGGTGAGCTCGGGTGCGTGGGTGCTCAGCAGGTCGGCGTCGTGCAGCAGGTCGGCGAGCTCCGCGGCGGGGTCGCGACGGGGCCACCAGGCGTCGAGGGTCGCGGCGACGCCCGGGTCGACGGCGATGCGCGCGCGCAGCGCCTCGAGGTCGTCGTCGGAGAGCACTCCATCGACGTCGGACCCGGTAGCACCCGTGGCGGCCGCGCGGTCGTCCGAGGCGGCGAGCCTGGCGTCGAGTCGTCCGAGCACGTCCTCGAACCCTTCCTCCGCCCGGGCGAGCAGCTCGGCCTGGTGGTCCGCCACCGCGTCGGTGAGCAGGTCGTGCACCCGGTCCATCACGCGTTCGCGGGAGTGGTGGTACGAGCCCGAGCCGGCCGCGGCCCGCCGGGCGGCGTCCGTCTGTGCCGCGGACAGCACGTACTCCTCGCCGTCGAGCACGAGGGTGAGCGCGCCGTCGGCGGGCTCGAGCGACGACACGAACCGGCGCAGCACGGGCAGCCAGAGGGACCGGCCCTTGATCTCGGCGACGTCGCGGGACTCAGCGCGGGTGGGCCGGACGCCGGGCACCAGCGTGTCGCAGGTGGCGGAGACGACGGCCGACTCGCCGAGCGCCGGCAGCACCTGGGCGATGTAGTCGAGGAACCGCTTCGACGGCCCGAGCACGAGCACCCCGCGCTCGGCCAGGTGCGGGTGCGCGAACAGCAGGTACGCGACCCGGTGCAGCGCCACCACCGTCTTGCCGGTGCCCGGGCCGCCCTGTACCACCAGCGGCGTGCGGGCGTCGGCGCGCACCACGTCGTCCTGCTCCCGCTGCAGGGTCGCGACGGCGGTACCCATTCGCCCGGTGCGGCGCTCGTCGAGCGCGGCGAGCAGCGCGCCCTCCCCGACGAGGCCCGAGTCGTCCAGGCCGCCGTCGAGCGGCTCGTCGTCGACGCCGACCACCGAGCGCCCTCGGGTGCGCACGTGCCGCCGGCGACGCACGCCCTGCGGGTCCACGGGCGTGGCCGTGTAGAACGGGCGCGCCACGGCCGCGCGCCAGTCGACCACCAGGGGCTCGTCGTCCTCCGTGGCGCCAGGCAGGCCGACGCGGCCGAGGTGCCGCACGCTGCCGTCGTCGCCGTCGATGCGCCCGAAGACGAGCCCCTGGTCGGCGTGCCGCAGCTCCGCCCGCCGGCCGCGCAGCCGGCCGATCCGGGCGGCGCCGGTGGCGTCGTCCGGGCGGGCGGAGGCCAGGGTGGTCTCGAGCTCGTCGAGGAGGGTTCTGCGCCGCTGCCAGGCGGCGTCGAGGACGAGCTGCTCCTCTTCCATCGCGCTGCCGACGGCGTCGGCGGCGGTCACGGTGGTGGTGGTGGAGACCTGCGGTGCGGGCTGGGGCACTGGACCTCGATTCGTACGTTGTACGGGAGACCACCGCGCAACGTCGGGCCCCGCGGGATTGTTCCCGCCTCACTGCCGAACATGCGATGGCGCGCGGTATGACGTCGGATGTCGCGCGCAGCTGCATGTTCGGCAGGTGTCGATGGCCGACGATCAGGGTGCGTCGGCCCGCCGCTCCAGCTCGGTGGGCGTGCCCGCCATGATCGTCGCCGCGTGGGCGGTGATGCGCTCGACGGGCCAGTCCCACCAGCGCACGCGCAGCAGCCGCTCGACGTCCTCGTCGTCGAACCGGGTGCGCACGACTCGCGCCGGGTTGCCGGCGACGACCTCGTAAGGGCCGACGCCCTTGGTCACGACGGCGCGCGCGCCGATCACGGCGCCGTCCCCGATCGTGACGCCAGGCAGGATCGTCGCCTCGCGGCCGATCCAGACGTCGTTGCCGATCACGGTGTCGCCGGGCTGCTCGATGGCGAGGAACGCGTCGAGCGTCGCGTCGGCCCATGCGCCGCCGAACATGGTGAACGGGTACGTCGACGGGCCCGCCATCGGGTGGTTGCCGCCCGGCATGAAGAAGGCCGCGCCCGGGGCGATGGTCGTGAAGCGGCCGATGACGAGCCGCTGCGGGCCGTAGAGGTAGTGCACGTTCGCCTGCTCGAACGGCGGGCGGGTGCCCTCGTCGTCGTAGTAGGTGTACTCCCCGACCTCGAGGAACGGCGATGTCACCTGGTTCTTGAGGAAGATGACGTTGGTGAGGTCCTCGCGGCTGCTGGGGGTGAGTCGGTCCGGGTCGGGGACGTCGGTCATCGGGCTCCTCGTCGCTCCGTGTCGCGTGGGCATGGGCATCTTGCGATCATGCCCGGGAGGCGCTGCGAGCCGTCGGAACCCGTGTCTGACCGGCGTCCGTGTCCCCCATTGCGGAATACCCTCTGGAGGTATAGCTTATGCAGCATCGATACCCCATAGGGGTATGCGCGGCGAGAGGCGGACGGGCATGATGGCGGAGAACCAGCACGCTGAGCACGACGCGCACGCGGGTCACGACCAGCACGCCGGTCACGATGCGCACGCCGGCCACGACCAGCACGCCGGGCACGACGCGCACGCGGGCCACGGCGATCACGTAGGCCAGTTCCGCCGGCTGTTCTGGATCATGCTGGTTCTGGCGGTGCCGACCGTCGCGCTGTCACCGATGTTCGCGATGGTGCTCGGCTACGACCTGCCCGGCGCGACGTGGGTGTCGTGGGTCTCGCCGGTGCTCGGCACGGTCATCTATGTGTGGGGCGGCCGCCCGTTCCTCACGGGCGCGGTGTCGGAGCTCAAGGCCCGCAAGCCCGGGATGATGCTGCTCATCGGGCTGGCCATCACGGTCGCGTTCGTCGCGTCGCTCGGCGCGAGCCTCGGCGTCCTCGACCGCCAGCTCGACTTCTGGTGGGAGCTGGCGCTGCTGGTCGTGATCATGCTGCTGGGGCACTGGGTCGAGATGCGCTCGCTCGCCCAGACCACCTCCGCGCTCGACTCGCTCGCTGCGCTGCTGCCCGACGAGGCCGAGCGCGTCGAGCACCGGCCGGACGGGGAGCAGGTCGTCACCGTCGCGCCGTCAGACCTCCGCGTGGGCGACGTCGTCGTCGTCCGCCCGGGCGCGAGCGTGCCCGCGGACGGCCGAGTGGTCGACGGCCGCGCCGAGATGGACGAGTCGATGGTGACGGGCGAGTCGCGCACCGTGGCCCGCGCCGCGGGGGACGCCGTCACCGCCGGCACGGTCGCCACCGACTCCGGCCTGCGGGTCGAGGTGACGGCCACCGGCGACGACACCGCGCTCGCCGGCATCCAGCGGCTCGTCGCCGAGGCGCAGGCGTCGTCGTCCCGGGCCCAGCGCCTGGCGGACGTCGCCGCCGGCTGGCTGTTCTGGTTCGCCCTCGGCGCCGCCGTGATCACCGCGATCGCGTGGACCGCGCTCGGCATGCCGGACGACGCCGTCGTGCGCACCATCACCGTGCTCGTCATCGCCTGCCCGCACGCGCTCGGACTGGCCATCCCGCTCGTCGTCTCGATCGCGACCGAGCGCGCCGCCCGCGGGGGAGTGCTGGTCAAGGACCGGCTCGCGCTCGAGAGCATGCGCACCGTCGACGCCGTCCTGTTCGACAAGACCGGCACCCTGACCAAGGGCGAGCCGACCGTGTCCGACGTCGTCGCCGCCGACGGCGCCGCGGGCGGGCTGGACGCCGACGCCGTGCTGGCGCTCGCCGCCGCGGCCGAGGCGGACAGCGAGCACCCGCTCGCCAAGGCGATCGTGCGGGCCGCGGCCGACCGCGGGCTGGCCGTGCCCCGCGCAGCCGACTTCTCGTCGTCGCCGGCCGTGGGCGTGACTGCCACCGTCGACGGCCACGAGGTGTGCGTCGGCGGGCCGCGGCTGCTCGAGTCGCTGTCGGTCGAGTCGCTGGTTGAGCCTGTCGAAACCGGGTCTCGACAGGCTCGACCGGCGGGGGTGGCTCAACCGGCGGAGGACGACGGCGCGACCGTGCTGCACGTGGTGCGCGACGGCGTCGTCGTCGGCGGGCTGAAGCTTGCGGACGAGGTGCGGCCGGAGTCCGCCGAGGCGGTCGAGGCGCTGCAGCGGCGGGGCGTGCAGGTGGTGATGATCACCGGCGACGCCGAGGCCGTGGCCCGGTCCGTGGCGCGCGAGCTCGGCATCGACCGGTACTTCGCGGGCGTGCGCCCGGAGGACAAGTCGGCCCGCGTCGCCGAGCTGCAGGCGGAGGGCCGCAAGGTCGCGATGGTCGGCGACGGTGTCAACGACGCCCCGGCGCTCGCCCAGGCCGACGTCGGCATCGCGATCGGCGCCGGCACCGACGTCGCCATCGCGTCGGCGGGCGTCATCCTCGCCAGCGACGACCCCCGGTCCGTGCTGTCGGTCATCGAGCTGTCCCGCGCCAGCTACCGCAAGATGAAGCAGAACCTCTGGTGGGCCGCCGGGTACAACTTGATCAGCGTGCCGCTCGCCGCGGGCGTCCTCGCGCCGATCGGGTTCGTGCTGCCCATGTCGGTGGGCGCCCTGCTCATGTCGCTGTCCACCGTGGTGGTGGCCCTCAACGCGCAGCTCCTGCGCCGCCTGGACCTCCGGCCCGAGGCGTCGTCCTGAGCCCGTCGAAGGGTCACGAGCGCGAGGTGCTGGGCCGCTGACGCCGGGACGACCGCACTCACGCCTCCGGCGGGAGAGCGGCGGTCAGGTCCACCTCGACGAGCTGCCCGGCGAAGCCGAGCTGCGCCACGCCCAGCAGGGTGCTGGCCGAGGTGAGCGCCGGGGCCAGCGGCGAGCCGGACAGGCGCTGCCACACGGCGCCCAGTTCCGACTGCTCGTCGCTGCGCACGTAGACGACGGACCGCACGACGTCCCTCGGTGCGGCGCCTGCGGCGTCGAGCGCGAGCAGTGCGTTGGTGACAACCTGGTCGACCTGGGCGCCCAGATCGCCGGCGCCGACCAGCCGTCCGTCGGCGGCGAGCGGGCACTGGCCCGCCAGGTACGCGGTACGGCCCGCCTCGACAACGGTGACGTGGTGGTAGCCGGGCGTGGCGTGGAGGCCGGCGGGGTTGCGGCGCGTGATCGTCATCCTCGGAGTCTCGCGGGCGCCGGGCCGTCGGTCGACGGGAATTCGCGTCTCGCCACACCCGGTCATCTGGCCGACTTACTGGGCCGACACGCCGCGGCCAAGCATGCGACCACAGGGCAGACAGGCCGATGGTTTCGACAAGCTCAACCAGCGAGGGTGAGACGCACCGTCGCGAACGACGCGGGCGGCAGCTCGGCGGTCAGCACGCCGCCGGTCAGGCGCACGCCGTCGAGCGCGCGTGGCGTGACGGCGTCGGGCGCGTCGAACGTGTTGTGCGAGGCCGGGTCGTCGGCGGCGAGCACCGTGGCGACGGGGTCGCTCACCGCCTGCCCGCGCAGGTCGATCCGCACCGTCGAGGCGGCGTCCGGGTCGAGGTTCGTCAGCGACACCAGCACCGCGCCGTCCTTCGTGGACGCCGAGGCCGACACCGTGCCCACGGGCATCCCGTCGACGTCGTGCGTGGCCCGCGCCGCGCGCTCGCGGACCGGCAGGCTCGCGGCGTCGTGGTGCCCGGCGCTCATCGCGAAGGCGTGGAACGTGGGCGTCTTGATCATCTTCGTGCCGTCGGTGAGGAGCATGGACTGCAGCACGTTCACCGTCTGGGCGATGTTCGCCAGGCGCAGCCGGCGGGCGTGGTCGTGGAAGGCGTCGAAGTGCACCGTCGCGACCAGGGCGTCGCGCATCGCGTTCTGCTGGTACAGGAACCCGGGGTTGGTGCCGGGCTCCACGTCCCACCAGGTGCCCCACTCGTCGAGCGCGAGGGCGATCTTGGCCTGCGGGTCGTAGGCGTCCATGACGGCGGAGTGCCCGGCGAGGATGCGCCGTACGTCGAGGGCCTTCCGCATGGTGGCCCAGTACTCGTCGCGGCTGAACCGCGTCGCGGAGCCCTTCTCGCCCCACGTGCCGGCGAACGTGTAGAAGTGGAACGACACGGCCTGCCACAGGTCGCGCGGGTCGGCGTCACCGAGCGTCGCGACCTGCTGCATGAGCGTCTCGGTCCACGCGTAGTCGTCGTCCGACGCGCCCGCGGCCACCCGCACCAGGCGGTTGCCGCCGTGGTCGCGCGCGTACGTCGCGTGCTGCCGGGCCAGCGAGGCGAACTGGTCGGCCCGCAGGTTGCCGCCGCAGCCCCACGGCTCGTTGCCGATGCCGAAGAACGCGACGCCCCACGGCTCGTCGCGGCCGTGCTCCCGGCGCAGGCGGGCCATGGGGGAGTCGTCGCCGCGGGTCAGGTACTCGACCCAGTCGGCGGTCTCCTGCACCGTGCCCGAGCCGACGTTGCCCGACACGTACGGGGCGGTGCCGAGCAGCTCGCACAGCGCCATGAACTCGTGCGTGCCGAAGGAGTTGTCCTCCACCACGTCGCCCCAGTGGGTGTTGACGATGCGCGGCCGGTCCGCCGTCGGGCCCACGCCGTCGCGCCAGTGGTAGGTGTCGGCGAAGCAGCCGCCGGGCCACCGCAGGTTGGGGATCTGCAGCTCGCGCAGCGCCTCGACCACGTCGGTGCGGATGCCACCCACGTTCGGGATGTCGGAGTCCTCACCCACCCAGAAGCCCTCGTACACGCACCGGCCCAGGTGCTCGGCGAAGTGGCCGTACAGGTGCCGGCTGATGGTGGGGCCGGGGACGTCGAGGTCGACGACGGCGTCGAGGGCGTTCTCGGGCACGGCAGGTCCTCCATCGATGCAGGCAGTGGTCAGACCTTACCCGCGAGGTAGTCCGAGATCCCGCGAGGTAGTCCGGCGGTCTCAACCGGCTCCCCCTGTCCGCGAGGTAGTCCGAAAATCGCCGAGGTAGTTCGCGAGGCCGCGAGGTAGCGCACTACCTTGCCGAGAATCGAACTACCTCGCCGAGAATCGAACTACCTCGGCGATTTTCGGACTATCTCGCGGGATCCTGGACTACCTCGCGGGATCTCGGACTACCTCGGCGCGACCGAAGCGGGCGGCGAGCGCCGCCGTCCCCTGCGAGAGCAGCGTGACGTCGGCGCCGACGAGGGCGAACGACGCGCCGGCCGCCAGGTACGAGTCCGCGACGTCGGGGTCGAAGGCGACGACGCCCACGGGGACGCCGGCGCCGCGGACGGCGTCGACGGCGCGGACGGCGTCGACGGCGCGCAGCACGGCCGCGACGACGTCCGGGTGCGCCTGCCGGCCGAGCAGCCCCATGGACGCGGCGAGGTCGGACGGGTCGAGGAACACGCCGTCCACACCCTCGACGGCGGCGATCTCCGCCGCCGCGGCGGCGGCCTCGACGCTCTCGACCTGCACGACTAAGGTCCCGACACTGCGCGATGCCCGCACGGCCTCGGCGGCCGCCCGGGCGTCGGCGGCGGAGCCGACGGGCACGACGACGTCCCGCGTTCCGAGGTCGAGCACCCGCCGGAGCGTCGCGCGGTCGCCGGCAGGCACGCGCACGACCGGCGTCACGGGATAGCCCTGCACCGCACGGAGCTGGGCGAGCACCGACCGCGGGCCGTGCTGGTCGTGCTCCGTGTCGATCAGCAACCAGTCCAGCCCGGCGTCGGCGCAGATCTCTGCGACGAGCGGGCTGCCGCTGGATACCCACAGCCCGGCGAGGGGGCGGTGCGCCGCGGCGAGGGCGGCGCGGAAGGCCCCGGCCGGGGCCCCCGGCCCGGGATCGCCGGAGAGCGGGCCGCCGTCGCGCATCAGTGCAGGCCCAGGTAGGCCTCGAGCGTGGGCGGGGTGGCCTGCAGCAGCGGCTCCAGCACCGGCTGGCCGGGGAATTCGCTGGCCTCGAAGAACCACCGCTCCGACGCCGGCATCCCCCACTGCTGGGCACGACGCGGGTTGCTCACGTCCCAGCGCAGCGGCTCGCTCTCGAGGTCGATGAACTGGTAGTGCGTGGTGAAGAGCTCGATGCGGTGCTGGTCCGGGTCCCGCACGTAGAGGAACAGCGCGTTGCTGATGCCGTGCCGCCCCGGCCCGCGGTCGATCTCCTGGCCGAAGCCGAGGGAGCCGGTGACGTCGGCCGCGTGGATCAGCGAGGCGGCATCGGGCACGGTGTACGCGAAGTGGTGCAGGCGCGGGCCGCGGCCGTTGGTGAAGACGAGGTCGTGCGTGTTGCCCTTCACCTCCATCCAGGTGCCCCACAGCTCGTCCGTGCCGGCTGCTTCCGAATACTCAGCCGTGTACTCCGACATCCGCATCCCGAGCCCGGTCCAGAAGTCGGTGGCGGCCTGCACGTCGTGCGTCACGGCCTGGAAGTGGTCGAGCCGCTGCGGCGCCCCGGCGGTGAAGTCGTGGAAGTCCGCCATCTTGCGCGGCACCAGGTCCATCGAGGACGTGATCTCCATGTGGGTGCCGACGGCGTCGCGGAACCGCAGGGTGGGGCCCTGGTGGTCCCGCTCCACGCGCTCGTGCTCGACGCCGGTGGCGGCGAAGTGTCGCTCGGCGGCGGCGACGTCGGCGTCGGTGCGCACGCGCAGCCCGACGCACAGCGCCCTGGCCTCCGCGGCGCGCTCGAGCACGAGGCTGTGGTGGGCGTCCTCCTCCAGGCCGCGCAGGTAGACCGCGTCGTCGGTCTCCTCGGTCACGACGAGCCCGATGACGTCGCGGTAGAAGTCGCGGCTGGCCTCGAGGTCGGTGACGCCGAGCGCCACGTGGCTGGCCCGCGTGATGGTGAACGGGGGGGCGGGGTTGGTGGTGGGGAGCATCTTCGGAGTCTGGCAGCGGGGGTGCCGCGGGAGTACTACCGATGTCCTCTCGCAGGCATAGGGCAGAGGTATGGCGGAGGGTGGTGCCTATCATCGGGGCTATGGAACTGCGTCATCTGCGGTACTTCACCGCCGTGGTCGAGGCCGGGTCGATCACCGCGGCCGCGGCTCGGCTACACATCTCGCAGCCGCCGCTGAGCGTCGCCATCTCCCAGCTCGAGGCGGACGTCGGCGTCCGGCTGCTGGTGCGCACCTCGCGTGGCGTGGAGCCCACCAGCGCGGGCCGCTACCTGCTGGACGCGTCGTCGCGCGTGCTGGGCGAGATCGACGACATGACCGCGGCCCTCGGGCGGTTCGGCGCCGGGACGGCCGGCTCTCTCACGGTGGCGGCCGTGCCCGTGCTCATGTGGCACCGGCTGCCGGTGCTGCTGCGGGCGCATGCCGAGGTGGCGCCCGACGTCGAGGTGCGGCTCGTGGACCCGCCGCCGTGGACGGCGATCGACATGCTGCAGCAGCGCACGGTGGACCTCGCCGCGGTGATGGTCGCCGACCCGCGCCGGTTCGTGGCCCGCCACCGCGGCGTCCTGGACGTCGTCGACTGGGGCGAGGTGCCACTCGTCGCCGCGCTGCCTCCCGAGTGCGTGGACGCCGGTGCCGACCCGGACGAGCCGTTGTCGCTGCACGCGTTCGACGGCGAGGTGCTGCTGCTGCCGCGGCGCACCGCGGCGGTGCCGAGCCTGCCGGAGGCGGTGGAGGCGGCGCTGCGCCGGTACGGCGTCACCCCCGCCGCCGTCCGCACCGTCGAGACGATCCAGTCGGGGATCCCGCTGATCGAGGCGGGCGCCGCCCGGGCGATCCTCCCCGACCCCGACCGTGCGAGCCTCGGGCGGTTCGACCTCGCCGTCCGGCGGCTCGAGCCCGACCCGGCCGGCCTGCGCGCCCTCGTCCTCACCCGCCCGGGCGCCGCCGGTCGTGACCCGAAGGTCGCGCGGCTGCTCGACACGATCACCGCCGGACCAGCATGAATCATGTGCGATCTTCGATATGATTCCTCCGACGATTGACGACGGTGCCGACCCGCCTCCGCGACGACGCGGAGGGGTACCGCGCACCCACTCCGAGGAGGCAGCTGTGGCCGTGGCGGCAAGCAAGGCGGATCAGTGCTACGAGATCCTGCGCCAGGGCATCATGCAGGGCACGTTCGGGCCCGGCCATCGCCTGGTGATCGACCAGCTCGTGCGCGACTACGGGATCAGCTCCGTGCCCTGGCGGGAATCGCTGCGGCGACTCGAGGCCGAGGGTTGGGTGGACATCGTGCGCCACGCCGGCGCCGTCGTGAAGACGTTCGACACCGGGTCGTGGGAGCGCACGATGCAGCTCCTGGCCCGCCTTGAGGGCTACGCGACCGCGCTGTCCGCGCCGCACCTGTCCGCCGAGGACCTGGAGCGGGCCCGCACGCTCAACAAGCAGATGGCGGAGGCGCTGGCGAACTTCGAGCCGGCCCGGTTCGGCGCGCTCAACCGCGAGTTCCACCAGCTGCTGTGCTCGCGGTGCGACGACGAGCGCCTCGCCGGGCTCGTCGAGGACGAGTGGACCCGGCTCGAGCTCATCCGCCGCTCGGCGTTCTGGTACGCCCCGGGCCGCGCGTACGCCTCGCTCGCCGAGCACGACGGCCTCGTCGACCTCATCGAGGGCGGCGCCGACCCGGAGATGATCGAGACTGCCGCGCGCCGGCACGAGCTCAATACCGTCATCGCGATCGCGGAGCACGAGGCACAGCTCGAGCGCGAGAACGCCGCCGGTTGAGCCTGTCGAAACCAGCGGGTGGTCTCGACAAGCTCGACCAGCGTCAGTCGGCGAGCTGGGCCACGTACGCGCGGCCGTAGTCGTTGCCGTTCGGCAGGCGCAGCGTGGTGTGCACGTGGAACCGGGCGGGTAGCTGGTTGCCCAGCCACACGCCCGCGTGGTGGTCCAGCTCGGCGAGGACCACGGGGCTGTGGATGCGCAGGTAGAACGGCTGCGTCCCGTCGGTGGCGCCGTACCAGGAGACGTGCGTCTCGTCGCGGTACGCGTCCACGTCGTCCAGCGTGAGCTCTCGCTGCGGCGCGGCGAGCAGCAGGTGGAAGTCCTCGACGACGGCGCGCACCACGCCCCACTGCTCGTCGGTGAGCTCGGACGCTCGGATGCCCTCGTACGGCACCACGCGGTTGTCGCGGAAGGCGCCGGCGACGTGCCGCTCGTCCGCCGGGTGCAGCCGACCCTCGGGCATCGCCGGGTCCAGCACGGACTCGTAGACCACGGCCTCGGCGCGCTGGGCGGGGGTCCACGACGACGCGAGCTCGAGCGCCAGCTTCTGCCGCGCGGCGAACAGGGGCGGCCGGGCGCCGTCGGACTCCGCGGGCTCGGCGCCGAGGAACACCGGAGCGACGACGTGCCGCCCGGCCACGGAGACGAAGTGGACGGCCACGTGGTGGCCGAAGAGCTGCCACCCCCAGGCGCCGTCGGGCGAGGGCTCGCCGAAGAGCGAGACCCAGTAGCTGCTCTCGTTCATCAGGCCGGGCAGGTCGGTGAGGTCGCCGAGGAACGCGTTGAGCTCCATGGCCTCGCGCACGCGCTCGTAGCCCGCGGGGCTCAGCGATGCCTCGATCATGGCGAGCACGGCGTCGACCGCCTCGGCACCCAGCTCCTCCAGGCGGAGCCCGACCTCGTGGATGACGAACTCCGGGTTGCTCCACGCCCGCCACTCGGGCGCACCGAGCTCGTGGGCGAACGTGACGCGCTGGTCGTCGTCGAGCAGGCCCAGCAGGCGCTCGGCCGCGCGGGCCGGCTCGGGGTCGGCGGGCGTCACGGGCCGCAGGCGGTGCACGTCGCGCACGGCGCCGTCGGTGGTGATGCCGACGAACGGCTCGTCGTACAGCGCCCGCCACGACGCCAGCAGCTCCTGCACGAAGCCGGGCTCCCGCTTGCGTGCCGAGAACTCCGCGTAGCCGAGGCCGCGCCACTTCGCCAGCACGGAGTCGTCGAGGTTGTAGAGGTGGTCGCGGTAGGTGTCCTCGGCGAACGTCACCTCCGCGTCGCGGCCCGTCACGCGGGCCGTGGAGAAGAAGTCGTCGAGGTGCTCGTCGGTCATGCTGCTGCCTCCTGGGCGGTTGCGGCGCGGCGCGCGGCGCGCTCGGCCCGGCGCTGCTCGCGGCCGTCCGGGTGCGAGGCGGGACTGGCCGCGAGCAGCGCCTTCGTGTACTCGTGCTGCGGCGCGTCGAGCACGCGCCGGGTCTCGCCCTGCTCCACGAGCTCCCCGCGGCGCAGCACGCCGACGCGGTGGGAGACGTGCCGCACGACGCCGAGGTCGTGCGTGATGAACAGGTAGCTGACGCCGTTCGAGGCCTGCAGCTCCATGAGCAGGGAGATGATCTGGGCCTGCGTGGACAGGTCGAGCGCGCTCACGGCCTCGTCGCACACCACGAGCCGCGGCTCGAGCACCAGCGCCCGCGCGATGGCGACGCGCTGCAGCTGGCCGCCCGACAGCTCCGACGGGTAGCGCGACAGGTGCGCCGCGGTGAGGCCCACCTGCTCGAACGCCTCGACGGCGCGCCGTCGTCGCTCCTCGCGGGTTCCGAGGCCGTGTCGGGCGAGCGTCTCGGTCACGGCGCGGCCCACGTGGTGGCGCGGGTTCAGCGAGTCGCCCGGGTCCTGGTACACCGCCTGCACGTCGCGCCGGTACGACAGGGGCGTGCGCCGGCCCAGCGCGGCGACGTCCTGGCCGTCGACGAGGACCGCGCCGCCGCTGACGTCGGCGAGGCGCAGGATCGCCCGCCCGGTGGTGCTCTTGCCCGAGCCGGACTCGCCCACCAGGCCGTACGTCTCGCCCGGTGCGATGGTGAAGCTGATGCCCTTGACCACCGTGAGGGTGCGCCGGCGCCACCCCGCGGCGCCCGCGACGTCGTAGTCCACGCGCAGGTCGCGGACGTCGAGCAGGGGCTGCTGGGAGTCGTTCACGCGATCACTTCCACGTCGTGGTCCGCCGTCGGGTGCGCGGCGAGCAGCGCCGCCGTGTACGGGTGGTTGGGGCGGTCGAAGAGGGACACGACGTCGTCCACCTCGATCAGCTCGCCGCGGTAGAGCACGGCCACGCGGTCGCACGTCTCGGCCGCGACGCCCAGGTCGTGCGTGATGTTGACGATCGCCATGCCGAGCCGCTCCCGCAGGTCGAGCACGAGGTCGAGCACCTGGCTCTGCGTGGTGACGTCGAGGGCGGACGTCGCCTCGTCGAGGAGGAGCAGGTCCGGCTCGCCCGCCAGGGCGATGGCGATCGCCACGCGCTGCGCCATCCCGCCCGAGAACTGGTACGGGTACTGGCCCAGGCGGCGGCGCGCCTCGTCGACGCCTACGAGGTCGAGCAGCTCGGCGGCCCGCGCCCGCGCCTGCGCCTTCGTCAGCGGGTGGTGCGCCCGCAGCACGTCGACGAGCTGGCGGCCGACCGTGTGCACGGGGGAGAGGTTGGCCTGCGGGTTCTGCAGCACGACGCCGATGCCCGTGCCGCGCACCGTGCGCAGCTCACGCTCGGAGCACCCGGTGAGCTCCGTGCCGTTCAGGCGGATCGACCCCGCGGCGAGGCGCACCCCCGGCGGCAGCAGCCCCAGGATCGCCTTCGCCAGCATCGACTTGCCGGAGCCGGACTCCCCGAGGAGGCCGAGGATCTCGCCGCGCGCCACGCGCAGCGACACGTCGTGCACCAGCGTCACGGTGGTGCCGTCCGGGCGGTCGGCGACGATGGTCGCGCCGCGCACGTCGAGGACCGCGGTGTCGCTGGTTGAGGTTGTCGGCCCGCTGGTTGAGCTTGTCGAAACCCGGGCCTCGACGGGCTTGGTTTCGACAGGCTCAACCGGCGAATCGTCGGTCGAGCCTGTCGAGACCACCGGCGGCAGGACCCGGCCGAGGACGGCGGTGCGGCGCAGCGACTTGCGGCGGCCGGAGAGCGCGTCGTTGATGCCGTCGCCCAGCAGGTTGAACGCGAGCACGGTGAGGACGATCGCGACGCCCGGGGCCACGGCCATGAAGGCGTGGTCGGCCTGGTGCTCGGCGGCGACGCCGAGCATGCCGCCCCACGACGGCTGGTCGTCGCCGAGCCCGAGGCCGAGGAACGACAGCGCCGCCTCGACCTTGATCGCCGACCCGAGGAAGACGGCGCCCTGCACGGCCAGCGGCCCGGCCAGGTTGGGCAGCACCTGGCCGAAGACGATCTGACGTTGGCGTAACCCCGAGACCTGCGCCGACTCGACGTACAGCTTCTTGCGCTCGGTGAGCGTGATGGCACGGGTCATGCGGGCGAAGTTCATGCAGAACACGAGGCCGATCGCGAGGATCAGCACCGCCATCCCGCGCCCGAGGATCGCGATGACCACGAACCCGACCATGAGGCCCGGCAGCGCGTCCGCGATGTCGAGGCCGCGCGAGCCGACCCGGTCGTACCAGCCGCCCTTGAAGCCGAGCACCAGCCCGATCGGGACGCCGATGAGCATCGCGAGCAGCACCGAGCCGCCCGCCACCAGCAGCGCCGTCCGGGCGCCGTAGATCACCTGGCTGAGCAGGTCCTGCCCTAGGTCGTCCGTGCCGAGCAGGTGCGCCGCCGTCGGGCCGGACAGGGGGGCGTCGAAGTCGGTCGCCTCCGGCGCGTAGGGGGCGAGCAGCGGCGCGGCGAGCGCGACGACCACGAGGACGGCCAGCACGACGACCGCGAAGAGCGTCGAGGGCTGGCCGCGCAGGCGACGCCACGCCTGCCCGGCGCTGCGTGCCTGCGTGCCGGGGGGCGGCTGGTCTGCGGGCGGGCCGACGGTGACGGCGTTGCTCACTGGGGCCTCGCTTGAGGATTGATCAGGCCGTAGCTGATGTCGAGGACGAGGTTGACGACGATCACCAGGACGGCGGTGATGAGCACGACACCCTGCACGACAGGGAAGTCCTGCCCGATGACGCTGGTGAGCATGAGGCTGCCGAGCCCGGGCAGGGCGAACACCTTCTCGACGACGAAGCTGACGCCGATGAGGATGGCGAACGTGACGCCCGTCGAGGCGAGCACCGGCACGAGGGCGTTCTTCACTCCGTAGCGGGTGATCTGCAGGCGGCGGGAGATGCCCGCCGCGGTGAGCGTGTCCGCGTAGGGCGCGGCCATCGAGGTGACGACGGCAGCACGCGTCTGGCGGGCGATGATCGCCCCGCCCGTCACGCCCAGGGCGAGCGACGGGAGCACGATGCCCTGCAGCCAGGCGAGCGGGTCGGCCGTGAGCGGCGTCCAGGCGACGATCGGGATCCAGCCGAGCTGCACGGCGAAGACCGTGGTCAGCAGCAGGCCGAGCCAGAACTCGGGGATGGCGAGGCCGAGCACCGTACCGCCGGTGACCAGGCGGTCGGCCAGGGTGCCGGGGCGGGTGCCGGTGAAGACGCCGGCCCCCACCCCGAGCACCAGCGCGACGACCATGCCGCCCAGCACCACCGACAGGGTTGCGGGGAGGCGCTGGGCCAGGAGGTCGGTCACGGGCATGCCCGCGCGGAACGAGCTGCCCAGGTCGCCGGAGAACAGCGCGCCGAACCACTCGACGAACCGTTCGACCGGCGGCCGGTCGAGGCCCAGCTGAGCCTCGACCTGCGCGATCGCCTCAGGTGTGGCCGACGTGCCGAGCATCGCGGCGGCGGGGCTGCCGGGCACCAGGTACGTCAGGGAGAACACCAGGATCGAGATGATCACCAGCTGCGGGACGGCGAACAGCAGCCGGTAGGCGACGAGCTTCCCCATCAGTTGGCTGGGCGCAGGGCGCGGAAGTTCACGAGGTTCGTCTCCCACGGCTGGGTGGGCGCCTCGACGCCGGTCACGGTGGTGGTGTTCCAGGCGAGCAGCTCCTCGCCGGCCACGTGGGCGCAGGTGAGGGCCTCCTCGGAGATGATCTTCGTGACCTCGGCCCACAGGGCGCCGGCCTCGTCGCCGGTGCCGGCCGCGATCGCCGCGTCCGCGGCGGCCTTGAGCTCGTCGCTCTCGACGCCCGACGGGTTGCCCGGCGCGTCGGCGGCGAACCACGCCTGGTACCAGTCGAACGGCGTCAGCTCGTCGTTGCCGCCGAGGCCCAGCGGGTACTTGCCGCTGTTCCACTCCGAGAAGTACTGCGGCGGCGGCGCGCTCTGCACGCTGACCTTCATGCCGATCTCGCCCATCTGCTCGGCGTAGATCTTCATCTGGTTCTCGTTGAACACGGTGGCGAGCATCTCGGCGTCGACCGGCGGGTTGCCGGCGGAGTCGTAGAGCTTCTGCGCCTCGGCGGCGTCGTGCGTGTACCCGGCGATGTCGGGGTTGTAGCCCTGCTCGCCCTCGGCGAAGTGCTGGGTGCGCACCGTCCAGTCCGGCTCCAGCTCGGCCAGCACCTCGGTGTCGATGGCGGTGCAGGCAGCCTGTCGCACGGCGACGTCCTCGAACATCCCACCGGGCCCCCGGTCGAAGAACATCGGGTTGTTCCGGATGGCCGGGTACGACAGCCGGTCGACGCCGGGGGTGCCGTCGATGGTGCTGAACTGGCTCGTCTCCGTGTCGGTGAGGTCGATCTCACCGTTGGCCAGCGCCGCCGTGGCGGAGTTGTCCTCGGGGATCGCCACGATCTGCACCGTCTCGAAGCCCACCGGGTCGCCCCAGTAGTCCTCCGCGGGGCCGAAGACCAGGCGCGTGCCCGGCACCGACGCGGCCTCGTCGTACGCCCACGGCCCCGTCCCGACCGGGACCTGCGCGATGGTGCCCGCCTCGATCGCCTTCGGGCTCGCCATCGGCGCGGCGCGAGTCGTGAGGGTCGTGAGCAGCGACGGGGTCGGCTCGACGAGGTTGAGCTTCACGGTGTGCTCGTCCACGACGTCGATCGACTCGATCACCTGGAACGGCCCCGCGTACGGGCCGGGGGTGCCTTGCACGGTCTCGAGGCTCACCTTGACGGCGTCGGCGTCGAACGGCGTGCCGTCGTGGAACGTGACCCCCTCGCGCAGCGTGAGCGTCAGGGCGGCGTCGGTCTGCTCCCACTTCGTCGCGAGGACGGGCTCGATCTCCCCGTCGTCACCGAGCGCGACCAGGTTCTCGTACGGCACGCGCAGGAAGCCGGCCTCCATCTCGGCACCCGGCGCCCAGCTCTCCGGGAACCCGCCCCAGTTGACCCGCAGGACGGAGCCCGCGACCGTGCCGCTGCCGGCGCTCGCGGTGGCGCCGTCCCCGTCCGCCTCGCCGGTCGAGGCCGTGCAGGCGCTGAGGGCGAGCGTGAGGATCGTCGCGGAGGCCAGGCTCCGCACGAGGAACGATGTCGTCTTCGACATGATGGGGGCGCCTCCTTGCGCCGGCATGCACGGTGAGGGGAAAGCGGGCCTAGATCGGGAGGTCGAACAGGCGGACGGCGTTGCCCGAGAGCATGAGTTCGCGGTCCCCGTCGCTGACCTCCAGCTCGTTCTTGACGAACTCGACTCCCTGGCTCATCCAGCCGTAGAACACGGGGAACGAGGAGCCGAACAGCAGGTGGTCCGCGCCGTTGATCTTGACCGCGGCCTCCACCTGGTCCTTGCCCCACGAGTGGGGGTGGGTCATGTCGAAGAAGAGGTTGTTGTCCAGGTAGCGCTGGATCTTGTCGCCGCCGGTCGGGTCGAGCCGGGTGAGCGACTCCTTCTTGTTCGACGCGTGCGGCGTGAGCAGCGCCTGGTTGGCGAACCAGTTGCCGCCGAACATGGTGTGGACGAACCGCAGGCCGGGCATGCGGTCGAACATTCCGCTGAACAGCTCGCGCCCGACGGCGGTGGCCTGGTCGACGATGCGGCCGTACTCGCGCCGCAGGTTCGTGTAGTCGACCACCGAGCGCCACTCGACGGGCAGCGGCGTGTGGTGCGCGATGACCGGGATGTCGAGCTTCTCGATCTCCCGGAAGTACGGCTCGAAGACCGGGTCGTCCAGGTAGAGCTGGCCGTAGTGGCACGAGACCTGGACTCCGACGGCGCCGAGGTCGATGCAGCGCTTGAGCTCGTCGATGTTCTCCTTGCCGCCCCACGGCGGCACGCAGGCGGTGAAGAACAGGCGCCCGTTCGACCGCTTGACGATGTCGGCCGCGTTGTCGTTGACCGCCTTGCAGGTCTCGAGGTCCAGCCATTCCTGCCACACCGGCACGCGCATGATGCCGTAGTCGACGCCGGCGTCGTCCATGGCCGCGAGCTTCGCCTCGGCCGAGTAGTCGCCCTCGACGTAGTTGAGGTTCTGGTGGCCGGCCGGCTTCTCGAGGATGAGGTGCTTCTTGCCGCTCTCCATGGTCTCGACGCGGGCGATCTCGCCGAACCCGCGCGGGGCGCTGTTCAGGAAGCCGCCCAGGATCTTCGGGTTCGTGAAGAGATCCTCGGGCAGGTGGTGGATGTTGATGTCGACGACGGTCATGTCGTGGGCTGCTCCCTCGCGGTCGTTCCTGAGCACCTCGGTGTGCTTCGCCAACGACCGGGCCGATTGGCCGGATCGTGTCCGAAATCATATGCAGATCGGGGAGGGCTGATCAACCCTGCTCGGCGGTCGTGGTCTCACGACCCCGTCTCCCCGGTCGTCTCCTCTGGCCTTGTGTGGCCCCAGAACAGCACTGATCGCGACCCGGGTCAAGATCCTCATGCAGCTCCACACTTGAAATCGTGTACGAAGTGTCCCTACGATCGGCGCACGCTTCACCGTCGAGCGAGGGTTCACGCCCCGGCGACGTCGCCGGGGATTTCACCCGCGCCGTCCCGGTCCGCGACCTCCTCGACCCCCACAGCACACGGAAGGCGGCTCATGGGAGACCTGGTCTCGCGCGACGTCGAGTACACCCACGACGGCACCCGGATGGTCGGGCACCTGTGCGCGCCCGACCGGGCCACGCCGGGCCCCGCCGTCCTGCTCGTCCACGACGCCTTCGGGCTGGGCGACGACATGCTGACGATCGCCCGGCGCCTCGCCCGGCTCGGCCTGGCCGTCTTCGCCGCGGACGTGTGGGGCGACCGCACCCGGCCGACGGCCGAGCCCGAGATCGGGCCGCTCATCGGCGGCATGGTGGCCGACCGGCCCCGGTGGGTCGCGCGCGTCGCCGCTGCCCACGAGGCCGCGGTCGCGCAGCCCGAGGTGGACGGCGACGCGCTGGCCGCGCTCGGCTACTGCTTTGGTGGGTCCTCCGTGCTCGAGCACCTGCGCACGGGCGGTGACCTGCGGGGAGCCGTCGCCGTCCACGCCGGCCTCGACCTGCTCGACCCCGCCGCCGGCTGGAGCGCGTGCGACCCGACGTCGCGCGTGCTGCTGTGCACCGGCGCGGACGACCCGATGGCGACCGCCGACCAGCGCGCCACGCTCCAGGGATCGCTGACCGGAGCCGGCGTCGACTGGGAGCTCGACCTCTACGGCGGCACCGTGCACGCGTTCACGAGCCTACGGGCGCGGTTCTCTCCGAACCCGTCCGTCGTCGCGTACCAGCCCCGCAGCGCCGAGCGCGCGTGGGCCGCGACCACCAGGTTCCTGCGGGAGCTGTTCCCCGACCTGCGCCCGGCCGACGCCTGACGCTCCACGACCCGTCGCGACCGACGTCGACCGCGACGACCGAGAGAACGAGGACCACATGCCCGACCCCCAGCTCGACATCGCCATCATCGGCGCTGGCCCGGCGGGCCTGGCGGCCGCGCTGCGACTGCACCAGCGCGGTTTCCGCCCCCGCATCTACGAGACCGTGCCGGAGCTCCGGCCGCTCGGCGTCGGCATCGACGTCAAGGTATACGGCACCAAGGAGCTCGAGGAGCTCGACCTGCTCGAGGAGTTCCGGGCCATCTCGGTGGACGCCCGCGAGTCGATCTTCTACAACAACCACGGCCAGGAGATCTACGCCGAGCTGTGCGGCGTGCACATGGGCTACCTGCACGAGCAGCGCTTCGTGCACCGCGGCTATCTGCAGATGCTGCTGTACCGCACGGTCCTCGAGCGGTTGGGGGCGGACGCCGTCGTGCAGGGAGTGCGCACCCTCGGCTACACGCAGGACGGCGACGGCGTCACGCTCGACGTCGAGCACGCGGACGGCACCCGCGGCCAGGTGCGCGCCGACGTGGTGGTCGCGGCCGACGGCATCAACTCCGTGGTGCGCCGGCAGATGCACCCCGAGAGCGCCGATCCGCACTACTCCGGCATCACGATGTACCGCGGCACCACGCTGATGGAGCCGTACCGCGACGGCCACACGATCCTGCACATCGGCGCCCCGCAGATCGCGACGATGATCGTCTACCCGATCGCCGACGACTTCGAGGGCACGGGCAAGACGCTCGTGAACTGGGTGGTGGAGCGCGAGCGGGACCAGACGGTCGAGGACTGGAACGCCGTCGGCGACGTCGCCGAGATCGTGCCGCTCTTCGACACCGTGAAGCTGCCGTTCCTCGACGTGCAGCAGATGCTGCGCGACGCCCGCGAGGTGTACCTGTTCCCCCTGATCCGGCACGATCCGCTGGAGCGCTGGACCGACGGCCGCGTGGTGCTGGTGGGCGACGCCGCCCACGCGATGTACCCGCGCGGCGGCAACGGCGCGTGCCAGGCGATCGTCGACGGCGCGGTCCTCGCGGAGAAGCTCGCCACCATGGACGACCCGGCCGAGGCGCTCGAGGCCTTCGCGGCCGAGCGGCTGCCCAAGGTGAACGGGATGGTCATGGCCCACCGCGGCGAGGGGTACGAGGTGATCCGCCGCATGGTCGCCGACCGCACGAACTGCGAGCCGTTCGACGACATCGAGCAGGTGCTTCCGCTGGCCGAGGCCGACGAGATCTTCAGCAAGTACCACGCGATGGTCGGCCAGCCGCGCCCCGGCTACGGCGACGGCGAGACGACCGGATTCCGCACCGACCACGCGCTGACGCGCTGACCCCCGACAAACCAGGGAGGACAGGCATGACCCCCACACCCGCCCCCACGGTGCGGCCCGCGGACGACGCGACCCGCGCGGAGATCCTGGCGGTCGAGGACCGGCGCCGCGCGGCCCTGCTCGCCGTCGACCTCGACGCGCTCGACGCGATCTTCGACGACTCGCTGGTGCACGTCCACGCGCCCGGCCTCGTGCACACCAAGGCCCAGCTGCTGGAGCACGTCGCCACGCGGCAGGCGTACCTCGACATCGACCGCGGGGAGCTCACGGTGCGGGTGGTGGGCGACGTCGCCGTCGTGACCGGGCGGATCGTCAACCGCATGCGCGCGCCCGACGGCGGCGAGCGGGTGCTCGCCGGGGTCGTGACGCAGGTGCTCGCCCGCGGCGACGACGGCTGGCGGTTCGTCAGCTTCCAGATGACGCCCGACGGCGAGCAGGCGTGGGGCGCGCTGCCCTCGGAGCGTGCGGGCTCGACGACGGACTCGACGACGGAGGGAGACGAAGGATGAAGATCGCACGGTTCCGCGTGGGCGACGGCCCGGTCCGCCTGGGGCGCGTCGACGGCGACGTCGCGGCCCCGGACACCCTCACGGTCACGGACGTCTCCGACGTCCCCGGTGTTGGCACGTCGCTGCGCGCGATCCTGCCGGAGCTCGACGCGCTGCGCGGCCCGATCGCCGCCGCGACCGGGGAGATCCACGCGCTGTCCGACGTCGTCCTCGAGGCGCCCGTGGACGATCCGCAGAAGTACCTCGGCATCGGCATGAACTACGCCGCGCACGCCGAGGAGGCGCGGCAGGCGGGCATCCCCACCCCCACCAGCCAGCTCTGGTTCAACAAGCAGGTCTCGTGCATCGTCGGGCCGCACGCCGGCGTTGTGAAGCCCGACGTCTCCGACGAGCTGGACTACGAGATCGAGCTCGCCGTCGTCATCGGCCGCCGCTGCAAGCACGTGCCGGCCGCCGACGCGCGGTCCGTCATCGCGGGGTACCTGGTGGCGAACGACGTGTCCGTGCGGGACTGGCTGGTCAAGCGTTCGCCCACGTTCACGCTGGGCAAGTCGTTCGACACGCACGGCCCGCTCGGCCCCTGGCTCACCACGGACGACGAGGTCGCCGACCCGCTCGACCTGGGGATGCGGCTCACCGTGAACGGCGCGGTGCGGCAGGACTGGCGCACCGACGACATGATCTATGACGTGTACGAGCAGATCGCCTACCTCACGCAGGTCATGACGCTCGAGCCGGGGGATGTGCTCGCCACCGGCACGCCGTCCGGCATCGGCGCACCGACCAGGAACTTCCTCAAGGTCGGCGACGTCGTGCGGGCGGAGATCCAGGGCCTCGGTGCCCTCGAGAACACCGTCGTCGCGGAGGGATGAATCGTGGGTGTCAGGAGGGCCCGGCGCGTGATCGTGGAGGTCCCCGGGTTCGGGCACGCCAACCCGGTCCCGGCCGCCAGCCGGATCGGGCCGTTCCTGGCCTCCGGGGCGCTCACGGGTCGTGACCCGGGGACCCAGGAGCTGCCGGCGGGGCTCGACGCCCAGTGCGCGAACGTCTTCCGGCACGTGCGCGCCCTGATGGAGGCCGCGGGCGGTGGCACGGGCGACATCCTCAAGCTGACCGTCCGCCTCGCCGACCCCCGCGACCGGGGGGCACTCAACCGGGAGTGGACGGCGATGTTCCCCGACCCGGCGGACCGCCCGGCGCGGCAGGTGATCGCCGCGACGCTCGACGGCGGCGCGCTGATCCACGCCGACCTGCTCGCCGTCCTCGCCGTCCCCGCTGGTTGAGCTTGCGCCGTCTGAGCCCCGAGCCATGCGCCCCGGGCGCCCCATGCGCCCCGGGCGCCCGGTCGCGGGGTCGGGTGGCTAGACCACGCCGGAGGTGCCGAGCAGCGAGCCGAGTCCGAACGTGACGCCGAGCGCGAGCGCGCCGCCGATCACGACGCGAGCGACGGCCCGGGCGCGCGACGACCCGCCGATCCACGCGGCGATCGAGCCGGCGGCGCCGAGCGCGGCGAGCACGACCACGAACGTGCCGCCGATCTTCCACGGCTCGGGGAGGAACAGCACGGCGAGCATCGGCAGGACGCCGCCGGACAGGAAGGCGAGCAGCGACGCCCAGGCGGCGTGCCAGGGGCTGACGACGTCGTCCGGGTCGATGTTGAGCTCCGCGGACAGGTGGGCGCCGAGGGCGTCGTGGTGGGTGAGCTCGGTGGCGACCTGCCGCGCCGTGCCCTCGCTCAGCCCCTGTTGGCGGTAGAGGCCGACGAGCTCGTCGAACTCCTCCTCGGGCATGGTCGCCAGCTCGTGCTTCTCCTTGGCGATGAGCGCCTTCTCGCTGTCCGACTGGCTGGAGACGGACACGTACTCGCCCAGCGCCATGGAGATCGCGCCGCCCACGAGGGCTGCGAGCCCGGCAGTGAGCACCGGGGCCCGCTCCGGCGTCGCTCCGGCGACGCCCACGACGACGGCCGCGACGGAGACGATCCCGTCGTTGGCGCCGAGCACGCCGGCGCGCAGCCAGTTGAGCCGTTGGGCGAGGCCGCCGACGTGCGGCTCGTCGGGGTGGCCGGTCGGTTCCATGTCGACGGAGGAGGACATGTGCACAGCACAGCACAGCATCGCGCGGCGGGGGACACGAGCACCAGGCGGCCGGGGTGTCGTCAGGGGGCGGAGACGTCGAACACGCCGCGGGCGCCGCGCTCGGCGTCGGCCATGACGTGCGTGACGAACGGGTAGTGGCCCGCCTCGGGGAAGACGGTCTCGATGAACCCGCCCTGCGCGGGCTGCAGCGCGAGTGCCTGCGACCCGCCGTCACGGCCGTCGGCGGGGCGGTCGGAGGTTCCGAGCAGGTACGCGCCCTCCGCCCAGGTGCGGTCGAACTGCGAGCCGATGACGTGGAACGACGACGGCCGGTTCGGCCCGGCGTCCAGCACCCAGACCCGCACGCGCTCGCCGGCCGTCGCCTCGAGGGGACGCGCGGCGTACTGGTCCGCGTAGCCGTTGAACACCACCAGGTCCTCGCCGTCCGCGGCGAGCGCGTGGTCCACGTCGACGGTGCCGCCCAGCGGCCCCAGGTACAGCTCCGACTGCACCAGGAGGTAGCTGCGGTCGACGTCGGGCAGGTCGTCGGGCTCGATGACGACGGCGCCCGCCATGCCGTTCGCGATGTGCGCCGTCATCGGCATCGTCGAGCAGTGGTACATCCACACGCCCGCGCGCTCGGCGGTGAACCGGTAGACGAGGGACTCGCCGGGCGCGATGGTGCGCATGGGGTCGTCGGGAGCGAGCGACGAGGCGTGGAAGTCCACCGAGTGCCCCATGCTGCCGTGGTTGACGAGGGTGATCTCGAAGATGTCGCCCACCCGGCCGTGCAGGGTGGGGCCGGGCGCCGCACCGCCGAACGTCCACAGCGTCTGCGTGACGCCGGGGGCGACCTCGACCTCCTTCTCCACGATCTCCAGCGTCTGCCGGTGGACGGTCGGGCGTCCGTCCGCGCGCGGGGCGGGCAGGTCGGGCAGCGCGGCGTCGCGCGCGGTGAACCCCGCCGGCGGCTCGGCGCCCGGCACCACGTCGTCGGCGGCGGACGACGCGCCGTCCCCCGCGGGGTCGGTCGCGTCGCCGCCGGTCATGTCGTGCCCGGACATCCCGCCGGAGCCGTCGTCGACCGCGCTGCCTGTCGCGTCGACGTCGAACGTCATGCCCATGGCGCGGTGCCCGGCGATGGAGCACCAGCCGTCCACGGCCCCGGTCACGACGCCGACGTCGACGGTCGCGGACTCGCCGGGTGCGAGACGACCGGTGCCCTGGCCGGTCGCCAGGACGAGGTCGTGCACGTCCGCGCCGTCGGTGTTGGTCACCTCGAGCACGAGGTGCGTGCCGGCCGGCACGGAGACGGTGGCGGGCCAGAAGCGCATGTCGCGGGCCTCGACCTCGACGGTGCGCGACTCGCCCGTGGCGGCCGCGGGCGCCTCGGCGCCCGTCGTGCGGCCGGCCGCTGCGGCCAGGGCGCCGCCGACGGCGTTCTGGTCCAGGCCCGCCCCGAGCGCGACGACGGCGGTCACGGCGACGAGGCCCGTCACGGCTTGCACGGTGCGTCGTGGGCCGCGGGCCGTCCCGGCCACCGGAGCGGCGTCGGGCTGGGCGGCGTCGGGCTGGGCGGCGTCGGGAGTTCCGGCCGCGTCGCGGCGGGCGGCACGCATCGCCAGGACCATGAGCGGCAGGAACGCGGCCATGGCGGCGAGGTAGAGCGTGGAGGCGAGCACGCGCACGAGCGAGGCAACGGGCAGCGCCGTCACGACGAGCGCGCCGTGCGCGGCGATGAGGCGGAACCAGCCGCCGCGGTCCATGACGGCGTGCGCGGCCTTCGCGGCGGCAGGCCCGCGGGATACGGATACCGGGACGAGGTGCGACAGGGCGCCGAGCAGCACCGGGGCGGCGACGCCCGCGGCGAGGTACGGCGCGACGTCGTCGAGCGTCGTGGCGGCCACCGCCCACCCGCCACCGCCGGCGGCGCGGACGGTGCCGCTCAGCAGCACGACGAGCAGGGCGACGAGCCAGACCATGCCGACCCCCACGGACGCCGCGGCGAACGTGCGCGGCGGCCGCCGGCGGGCGGTGCGCGCGAGCGGCACGAGCAGCAGCAGCGCGCCCGCGAGGTAGGCGGCGAGCCCGGCCGCCGTCACCCACAGGAGGTCCGTGACGGCGCCGCCCGCGGCCGCCACCAGGCCCGCGACCAGCACGGGCAGGGCGCGGCGGGCGGCGGGCAGCGAGGCGTCGTCCATGCGGGTGCGCAGCAGCGTGGGCCACAGGGTGACGAGGGTGCCGAGGATGGTCAGGCCCATCCAGCCGAGCACGTTGAGCTGCGCGTGGGCGAGGCGCACCTGGGCGGAGGCCGCCGAGGGCAGGCCGTGCGCCAGCAGGGTGCCGAGCACGGCGCCGAGCGGCAGCATCGCGGCGGCCGCCACGTAGTAGCGCACCGTCGTCGTGAACCGGCCGCCGAGCGAGCCGCGCAGCCGCCGGTACAGCGCCGCGCCGTGCCACCCGGCCGCGCCGGCGACGGCGGCCGCGCCCGCCACGGTCACGGGCCACCAGCCGGTGAGCACCCCCACGACGACCAGCGCCGTGCCGCCGTTGAGGAGCACCAGTCGCGCCGTCTGCCGCCGCACGTCCGCCTCGGTGGCGCGCGCGTGCAGCAGCGCGAGCGTGAAGTGCTCCGACCACACGAGGATCGCCTGGCTGATCGCGCCGAGGAACAGCAGGTGCAGCATCAGCCAGCGCGGTGCCGCCAGCCACGGGTGCACGAGGGCGGCGACCACCACCAGCAGGAGCCATACCACCACCGGCAGGTCACGCCACGGCCGGAACCGCTTGGCGGGGGGCTGCGGCTGCCCGGTGGCGATGAGGGGGAGCTGGGTACGGGGCACGCCGACGCCTTTCAGGAGATGACGCTCGGAGCATAGGCGTCGCCTCCCGGGCGCCGGTATGACGGCCGACACACCGGCGGGCTCAGGCGTGGGTGGGGTGCTCGTGCTCCGGGTGGGTGTCGGGCTCCACCTGGAAGGTGGAGTGCTCCACGGACACGTCGAAGTGGGTCGCGACGCACTCCTGCAGCTCGTCGAGGATGCGCCCGGCGTGCCCGTCGGTGAAGCAGCCGGAGCCCACCACGACGTGCGCGGACAGGATGGGCAGCCCGGTGGCGATGAGGGAGGCGTGCACGTCGTGCACCTCGCGCACGTGCTCCACGCGGAGCAGGTGGGCGCGCACCTCGTCCAGGTCGAGCCCGGGCGGGGCGGACTCCAGGAGCACGGAGCCGGCGGCCCGCAGCAGGCGCACGGCCCGCGGCAGGATGAGGGCCCCGATGAGCAGGGCGGCGACGGAGTCCGCCCGCTGCCAGCCCGTGGTGGCGATGACGATCGCCGCGATGATGACGCCCACGGACCCGAGGGCGTCGTTGACCACCTCGAGGAACGCGGCCCGCAGGTTGAGGTTGGCGTCCCGCCGGCTCGCCAGCACGGCCATCGACGCGAGGTTGCCCGCCAGCCCGATCACGCCGAAGACGACCAGCTGGGTGGAGGGGATCTCCGGCGGGTCGGCGAGCCGCAGCACCGCCTCCACCAGCACGTACACGCCGACGGCGAGCAGCACCGCCGCCTGGGCCAGCGCGGCCAGCACCTCGGCGCGGCGGTACCCCCAGGTGCGCCGGGCCGACGCCGGCCGCAACGACAGGTGTGCCGCGAACAGCGCGAGCGCCAGCCCGCCCGCGTCGGTGAGCATGTGGGCGGTGTCGACCAGCAGCGCGAGGCTGCCGGTGAGGAACGCGCCCACGGCCTGCGCCACCAGGATCGCGGCCGTGATGCCGAACGCGATCGCCAGCCGCCCCCGGTGGTCGGCGGCGACGTGTGCGTGGCCGTGGTCGTGACTCATGCGGCGTCCGCAGGGGCGCGACCCGGGTGCGCGCCGGCGGCGCAGGTGCAGTCCGGTCCGCAGCAGTCGGGGTCGACGACGAGCGCGAGCCGCAGCATGTCGCCGAGGGCGTGCGCGAGGTGCGGGTCGGCCAGCCGGTACTCGGTGCGGCGACCCGACTGCTGCCCGACGACGAGCCCGCAGCCGCGCAGGCACGCGAGCTGGTTGGACATCACCTGCCGGGAGACGCCCAGCGACTCGGCCAGGTCGGACGGGTACGCGGGCGCGTCGCGCAGCGCGAGCAGGATGCGCGTGCGGGTGCCGTCCGACAGGGCGTGCCCCAGCCGCGCGAGCGCCGCCGTGTGCGTGAGGGTGACCGTCTCCATGTGCCCGACGGTACACGGCGACCTGTACTCCCGGGGGGGTGCGAAGGGGGAGGGGGGCGGCCCGCGCCTCAGCGAGCGGCCGGGGCGATCCCGTCGAGGGCGGCGAGGTCCTCGTTGGTCAGGCGGAGGGCTCCGGCGGCGACGTTCTCCTCGAGGTGCGCGACGCTCCCGGTGCCCGGGATGGCGAGCATGTGCGGCCCGCGGTGGAGGGTCCAGGCCAGGCGGATCTGCGCCGGGGTGGCGTCGTGGGCGGCGGCGGCGACCTCGACCACCGACCGGCCGGCGTCGTCGGCCGCGGCGCCGGGGACGGCGCCGGCCACGGACGCGGCGACGGAGAAGAACGGCACGAAGGCGATGCCGCGCTCGCCGCACAGGTCCACCAGCGCGTCGTCGACGCGGTTCGTCAGGCCGTACTGGTTCTGCACGCACACGATCGGGGCGATCTCCAGCGCCTCGGTCAGCTGCTCGGGCAGCACGTTGGAGATGCCGATGTTCCGCACCAGGCCGGCGTCGCGCAGCTCGGCAAGGGCGCCGACGTGCTCGGCCACCGAGCCGGGCTCGGTCGTGAGGCCGGCGCCCCAGCGCAGGTTCACGACGTCGAGCTGGTCGAGGCCGAGCTGCCGGATGTTCTCCTCGACGTGGCTGCGGAGCTGGTCGGGGCGGGCGTACGGCTCGAACGCGCCGTCGCGCGACTGGGAGGCGCCGATCTTCGTGGTGATCACCAGGTCGTCCGCGTACGGCTGGAGGGCCGCACCGATCAGCTCGTTGGCCGAGCGGGTGGGGAAGAAGTAGAAGGCCGCGGTGTCGATGTGGTTCACGCCGAGCTCGACGGCGCGGCGCAGTACGGCGATCGAGTCCTTGCGGTCGCGCGGCACGGGGTTGCCCAGCGTGCCGATCAGCCGCATCGCGCCGTAGCCGAGCCGGTTGACCGTGCGGTCGCCGAGGGTCCAGGTGCCCGCCGCGGCGGCGTCGGGCGTGGTGCTCGTGGTGGGGGTCGTGGTCTTCGTCGTCATGCAGCCAGCATCGATCGGCCCGTGCCGGGGCCCATCACGATGGCAGCTTGTTGCCGACCGTGGCAGGTGCCTGCCACGGGGAGCAGAATCGATCCCATGCAGACCGGCGAGGCAGTCACCATCGTGCGCGGCGACGAGGAGCTGCTCGCGCGCACGTCGCGCCTGTTCGCGACCGCGACCGAGATCATGTGCGCCGCGAACGACCTCGGCACCTGGACGATCACCCACATGTCGGACGAGCTCGACGCCCTGGCCCGGGCCCGGCGCGGGCAGGTGGACGTGCGGAAGGTCTACCGGCCGGGGGTGCTCCTCGACCCGGTGTCGGCGCAGGGGGTGGCACGGGTCCGCGAGGCGCACGGAGCCCAGGTCCGCATCACCACCGACGAGGTCAACGAGACCATCCTCTTCGACCGGCGGGTCGCGATCCTCGCCGGGAACGTCTCCGCCGGGCGACGCAGCTACAGCGTCATCACACAGCCCGAGACCGTGCAGGGCGTCGTCTCGCTGTTCGAGGCGGTCTGGCGCTCGGCGACGGACGTCGACGTCTACGACGCGAGCATCGCCGAGATCCGCCGGCTCGCGCCGCAGGTGCTGGACCTGCTCGGGCAGGGCGTCAAGGACGAGGCGGCGGCGCGGATGCTGGGCCTCGGCGTGCGCACCTACCGCCGCCGCGTGGCCGAGCTGATGGACGCACTCGGCGCGGAGTCGCGGTTCCAGGCCGGCGTCCGGGCGCGCGAGCTCGGCCTGGTCTGAGCCCTCGTCAGCGGGTAGGGCGCCACGAGAACAGGGTCTTGGTGTGCATGGTCGCGCCGAGACGCACGTAGAACCGGTGCGCCGCCTCGTTGTCGGTGCGGGCGCCCCACACGACGGTGAGCTGCTCGGGCGCGGCGAGGTCGGCGACGGCGAGCATCAGGTCGCGGCCGACGCCGCGGTCCCGGGCGTCGGGGCGCACCCACAGGTCGTCGAGGGCGATGACGTCCGCGGCCGACCAGAGGTGGAGACGGCGCGTGGTCGAGGCGTACCCGACGGGACGGTCGCCGTCGAAGGCGAGCAGCACCCGGACGTCCGGGTGGGCGAGGGCGGCGCGCCAGTCGGCGGCGGTCGCGTCGACGTGGTCGCCCTGGTGGGCGGCGATCTCCCGCACCAGCGTGTCGACGAGTGCGGCGTCGTCGGGGGTGGCCGGTCGGATGGCGACTGCCGCGGTGGTCATGGGCTGCCCTCAGGTCGGGGCGCGCCGCACGGGTCGGCCGTCGAGCTCCCGGGCACGCCGATTTCTCGAACACCAGCGTACGAGTTCAGGTGTGGGGGCGGCAACCCTTCACGTGTGGTCACGGCGGGGGCGACGGGAGCCTGGTCCGAGTTCGACACCGTCGCCACGGTCGCCCCCATCCTCGACGGCCTGGGCAACGCGGACGACACCTCGGGCACCCTGCCCGACGGGTCGCGGTTCAGCGGTCACAGCCTTCGCCTCTACGACCCGGCCCGTGACGTCTGGCGGATCTGGTGGGCCTCGACGAGCAACCCTGGTGAGCTGGACGCGCCCGTCGAGGGTCGGTTCGCCGACGGCGTCGGCACGTTCGTCGGGCCGTTCGAGCACGACGGGCGGACGGTCGTCGCCCGGTTCCGCTGGGTCGACCTCGACTCCGACCACCCCCGTTGGGAGCAGGACTTCTCCTTCGACGACGGCCGCAGCTGGTCGCCCGTGAACTGGGTCATGACCCACACCCGCGCCTGAGCGGACGCCGACGCACCCTTCATCCGCCGGGGCGCACCAGCCCCGTCTCGTAGGCGAGCACGACGAGGGCGGCGCGGTCGCGGGCGTCGAGCTTGGTGAGCAGCCGGCTGACGTACGTGCGGGCGGTGGCGGGGCTGAGGTACAGGTCGCGGGCGATCTCGTCGTTGGTGAGGCCGCGGCCCACGCGTTCCAGCACCTCGCGCTCGCGGTCGGTGAGGCCGGCGAGGGCGTCGTCGTCGAGGCGGCGCGGCCCGGCCGCGACGGCGCGCAGCACGGCGGCGGTGACGGCGGGGGAGAGCAGGGACCCGCCGGCGGCGACCGTGCGGATCGCGGCGCGCAGGTCGCCGGGGGAGACGTCCTTGAGCAGGTAGCCGACGGCGCCCGCGCGGATCGCCTCCGTCACGTGCTCGTCCTCGTCGAACGTGGTGAGCACCAGCACGCGGACGTCGCGCAGCGCGGGGTCGGCGGCGATCGCCCGCGTCGCCTCGATGCCGTCCAGGCCCGGCATCCGCACGTCCATCAGCACGACGTCGGGCCGCAGCTCCCGGACCCGGGCGAGTCCGGTGCGCCCGTCGGCCGCCTCGCCGACCACGCCGATGTCGCCGTCGAGCTCGGCGAGCGGGCGCAGCCCGGCGCGCACCAGCTCCTGGTCGTCGACCAGCACGATCCGGATCATCCGCCCAGTGTGCCGGTGCCCGCGCGACGGTGCGGCAGTTCCGGCACGGTGCGGCAGTTCGAACTGCTGCACCGTGCCGAAACTGCCGCACCGTCGTGTTCGGGGGGCAGCCGGGCTCAGCCGGGGTGCGCCGGGAGCTCGGCGACGACGGCGAACCCGCCACCGGGTGCGTCCCGCGCGTCGAGCGCGCCGCCCAGCAGGCCGGCCCGCTCGCGCATCCCGGCGAGACCGGCGCCGGCCGAGATCCGCGGCCCGGCGCCATGACCGTCGTCCGCCACGGACAGTCGCAGCACGCCGTCCGCGACGGCGGCCTCCACGCGCACGCGCCGCGCTCCGGCATGGCGCACCACGTTGGTCAGCGCCTCCTGCACGATCCGGTACGCGGCCGCGTCGGTCGCGTCGGACACCGCCCCCGGCCGCACCGTCACGGCGGCCTCCACGTCCAGGCCCGCCGCCCGGGCCGGCTCGAGGAGCGCGTCCACGCCGCGCAGGCCGGCGACCACCGGTCGTCGTGACGCGGCTCCCGCCGGCCCGGGCCCGCGCAGCACCTTGACGGTGGCCCGCAGCTCGTCGAGCGTGCCGGACGTCGCCTCCCGGACGTGCGCGAGCGCGCCCCGTGCGGCGTCGTCGTCCCGCCCGACCGCCTCCGCCGCGACGCCCGCGTGCAGAGCGACCACCGACAGGTTGTGGCCCACGGTGTCGTGCAGGTCACGGGCGATGCGCAGGCGCTCGTCCTGCAGCCGCTCCGCAGCGGCGTGCGCCTCCTCGGCGGCGGTGAGGTCCCGGACCAGCGCGGTGCGCTCGCGGGAGTCGCGGGCGAGGCGGACGGCAGCGCCGAGGCCCACCGCCGCGGCGGTGAGGGCGACGTTCGTGACCAGGTCGTAGGAGGTCAGGTAGGCGCTGGGGTCGGTCTCGTCCAGCCGGAAATAGGTGGCGACGGCGATCAGCACGACGCCCGTGCCGACGGCCCAGCCCATGCGGCCGCGCTCGGCGGCGGCGTAGAGCGCGGCGACGGCCGGCAGCACCATGCCGATCGGGGCGAAACCCAGCGCGTAGTAGGCGCACACGCCGAGGAACGTCGCGACGAGCATCACGCGCGGGGCCCGTCGGCGCAGCAGCACCAGTGCGCCGAAGCCCACGGCGAACAGGAACGCCGCCGGCCCGGTGCCGCCCATGCCCTCGCCGTCCGCGGCGATGACGACGGCGATCACCAGCGTCGTCGCCAGGGCCAGCACGGCGTCGGTCACCCACGGGCTCGGCGGCGCGGGCATCCCGGCGGACCGCATCGACGAGGTCATGCCGCCAGGCTAGGTGACGCCACCCCGGGGTGGGTCAGGGTCGGTGTCGCCCCGGGGCGACACCAGGAGACGCTCCCGGGCCGATGTGGCGGGCAGGGCTCCGGCGGGATCGTCGAGCCATGACCTCGAACCAGCCCCTCCCGCAGACCTCCGACCCCAGGCCGACGGCCGGCATCTCCTGGCCGCTCGTGGCCGGGCTCGCGTCGATGGCGCTGCTCTGGCCGCTCACCGGGCTCGCCGGCATCGGCGGCTCGGGCGCGCCGCGCGCGCTCGGCATCATCGCGATCACCGCCGTCGTGTGGATCGGCGTGGTCGGGTTCGGGCGCGTGCCGCGGCCCGTGCTGACCCTGACCATGACGGGCCTCGCGTTCGGCGTCGTCACCATCCTCGTGTCCACCCTCTTCGGGGGCGCGGGCATGGGCGGTGGCGCCGCGTGGACGGCGATCCCCGCACTGGCGATGGACGCCGGCTGGGGCGCGCTCGCCGGCGTGATCGCGCTCGGCATCCAGCGGGCGTGGGGCTCGGCAAGGCGGGACGACGCCCGATGACCCGGGGGACGACTCGCCGGTCGCGGCACAGGCGGGGGACGGCGGCGGCGCTCGCAGCCGTCGTCGCGCTCCTGGCCGCCGGGTGCGGCGGCATCCCCGGCTCGGTGACGTCGGTGGACGAGCCGGAGTTCACGCGCGAGCTGCCGATCCCGCCGCTCGCGGAGTCGGAGGTCGTCGACGGGGTGCGCACGTTCCACCTGACTGCCCAGGAGGGGACGACGGAGCTGCTGCCCGGCGTCCAGACCCGGACCTGGGGTTACGACGGTCCCTACCTCGGCCCCACGCTGCGGGCCGAGCGCGGCGAGAAGGTCGCCGTCGAGGTGGCCAACGACCTGGACGCCACGACCAGCGTGCACTGGCACGGCATGCACCTGCCCGCCGCGATGGACGGCGGGCCGCACCAGCCGGTCGAGCCCGGCGGGACGTGGCGCCCGGCCTGGACGATCGACCAGCCCGCCGCGACGCTCTGGTACCACCCGCACCCGCACGGCGAGACGGAGGAGCACGTGTACCGCGGCCTCGCCGGGCTGTTCCTGCTCGACGACGACGCCTCGCGCGCTGCCGAGCTGCCGCAGGAGTACGGCGTCGACGACGTCCCCGTCGTCGTGCAGGACAAGGTGCTCGACGACGACGGGCAGCTCGAGCTCAAGGACGACGGCGGCGAGCCGGGCACGCTCGGCGGCACGGTCGTGACGAACGGCGTCGCGGGCGCGTACCAGCAGGTCACGACCGAGCGGGTGCGGCTGCGGCTGGTCAACGGCTCGACGGCGCGCACCTACGCCTTGGGCTTCGAGGACCGGGACATGGACCTCGTCGCGACGGACGGCGGGCTGCTCGACGCCCAGGTACGCCTGGACCAGGTGCGGCTCGCGCCGGGGGAGCGGGCCGAGGTGGTGGTCGCGATGTCCCCGGGCGAGACCGCCCGCCTGCACTCGTTCGAGGCCGACCTCGGCGGCGTCGCCGTGCCGTTCGCGATGGGCGGCAACGACGCGTTCGACGTGCTGGAGCTGCGCGCGGCGGATGAGCTCGCGCCGTCCCCGGAGCCGTCGTGGGAGCCGTCGGAGCACGCCGACGACGACGCGCTGCACGAGGAAGAGGCCACCGTGCACCGCACGTTCGACCTCGACGAACGCACCATCAACGGCGAGCTCATGGACACCGGGCGCATCGACGAGGTCACGACCGTCGGCGACACGGAGGTGTGGGAGGTGCGCAACACCATCCCCATGCCGCACAGCTTCCACGTGCACGACGTGCAGTTCCGGGTGCTGACGATCGACAGGATGGCGCCGCCGCCCGAGCTCGCCGGCCCCAAGGACACCGTCTACCTGGAACCGAACCGCACGTACCGGCTGCTGATGCGGTTCGACGACTACACCGACCCTCGGCTGCCGTACATGTACCACTGCCACATGCTGCTGCACGAGGACGAGGGGATGATGGGCCAGCTGCTCGTCGTCGAGCCGGGCTCGGATGCGCAGCCAGGGCCGTCGGAGCACCTGACCGGGCACCTGACCGGGCACGCCGACCACGCCGATCATGCGGGCGCGACGGCGAAGGTCGTGGGGGACGGGTACGGCCCGCGGCGGTCCGTCGCGGGCCACGACCACGCTGGTTGAGCTTGCGCCGTCCTGAGCTTGTCGAAGGGTCGACACCGTGATCCGGGTTTCGACAAGGTGCTGGCACGGCGCGCGGCGCGGTGCCAGGATCGCGAGATGCCCACGCTGCTGCCCGTGACGTTCGCGCCCTTCACCGACCCCAAGCAGCCCGTGCTCGACGTGCCCGCGGCGCGCGCGATGCTGCGCCCCTGGCGCCCGGTCGACGACGCGCCCGCCGTGCGCGCGGTGTACGAGGACGAGGCGATCAGGCGGTGGCACGTGCGCACGCTCGACACGGACGACGAGGCGCGCGAGATCCTCGAGGGCTGGCGTCGCGGCTGGGAGAAGGGCACCGAATCGAGCTGGGCGGTGGCCGACGCCGCGGACGACACCGTGCTGGGCCGCATGGTCGTCAAGACGTTCGACCCGCACGGGGTCGGCGTCCTGGCCTACTGGACGGCCCCGGGCGCCCGCGGCCGCGGGGTGGCGCCGGCCGCGCTCGCGGCGGCGTCCCGCTGGGCCTTCGGCCGGGGCTTCCACCGGCTGGAGCTGGTGCACTCCACCGCCAACCCGCCGTCGTGCCGCGTGGCCGAGAAGGCCGGCTTCGCCGCCGAGGGCGTGCTGCGCGAGTCCGTGCGCCACGCCGACGGCTGGCACGACATGCACCTGCACGCGCGGTTCGCGGAGTGACGCCGACCGAACACCACCGTCGGGGCAGCCGCGGACCGCTGGGCGGGTGTCGGAGGGCCGTGGAAGCATCGCACCGTGACCAGCAGTGACGCCGACCACCTGCGCGACCTCGCGCTGCTGCGCCGCGTCCGCGACCGCATGGACCGGGAGTTCGCCCAGCCGCTCGACGTCGAGGCGCTGGCGCGCGGCGTGCACGTGTCGGCCGGCCACCTGAGCCGCCAGTTCAAGCAGGCGTTCGGCGAGTCGCCGTACAGCTACCTGATGACGCGGCGCATCGAGCGCGCGATGACCCTGCTGCGGCGGGGCGACCTCAACGTCACCGAGGTGTGCTTCGCCGTGGGGTTCTCCTCGCTGGGCACGTTCAGCACGCGCTTCACGGAGCTGGTGGGCATGTCGCCCAGCGAGTACGCCCGGCGGGCCCGGTCGGCGGGGGCGGGCGAGCTGCCGTCGTGCGTCACCAAGCAGGCCACCAGACCGATCAGGAATCGAGAAGCGCCGGCCACGGACGTGCATCTAGCGTGAAATCCATGGACATCACCATTCACACCACGTTCCTCCCGCACACCGATCCGGAGGCCTCGCTGGCCTTCTACCGCGACCTGCTCGGCTTCGACCTGGCCATGGACGTCGGCAAGGGCGAGATGCGCTGGCTCACGTTCGTCGCGCCGTCGCAGCCCGACGTCCGGCTCGTGCTGAATCCGCCCGCCGCTGACCCCGGCATCACCGAGGACGAGCAGCGCACCATCCGCGAGCTGATGGCCAAGGGCAGCTACCAGTCGATCATCCTCGCTACGAAGGACCTCGACGGCACCTTCGAGCGGCTCCAGGCCGCCGATGCCGAGGTCGTCTCCGAGCCCACCGAGCAGCCGTGGGGCGTGCGCGACTGCGCGTTCCGCGACCCCGCGGGCAACATGGTCCGCATCGACGAGGTCCGGTGATCGCCATGACCTCGACGGAGCAGGCACGACGCCCGAAGGGCACTCCCGGCGCGCTGTCGCTGTGGATGCAGCGCAAGGCGAACGCCTCGACGGCCGCCAAGATCCGGCGCAAGGGCGCGCAGATGATGGGCATGGACCTGCTGGTCCTGCACACGGTCGGGCGCCGCACCGGCGAGCCGAGGGAGAACCCCCTGGCCTGGTTCGACGACGGCGAGGGCGGCCGGCTGGTCGTCGCCTCCGGCGGCGGCAGCCGCAACCCCGGCTGGTTCGCCAACCTGACCGCGCACCCGGAGCAGGTCGCCGTGGAGCTGCACGGCGGCGGCACCGTCCCGGTGACGCCGCACGTGCTCGACGACGCGGAGCGGGCCGTGGTCTGGCCCCGCATCGCCGCCGCGGCCCCGACCATCGACAAGCACCAGCGCAAGAGCGACCGGCCGTACCCGGTCGTCCGACTCACGCCGGCCGAGGCCTGACCGCCGTGTGCATCCCGGGCCTCAGGCCCTCCATGGTTGAGCCTGTCGAGACCTCGCCGGTCGAGCCGCCGGTCGAGCCTGTCGAGACACCGCTGGTTGAGCCTGTCGAAACCAGGTGTCGACCCTTCGACAGGCTCAGGACGGCGCAGGCTCGACCGGCAACTCGACCCGAAGGAGATACCCCAGGTGACCGCCACGGAATCCCCGAGCACCACGTCGTCCCACGCCGCCGACGCGCACGACGTCATCCGCGTGCAGGGCGCGCGCGAGAACAACCTGCGTGACGTCGACGTCGAGATCCCGAAGCGGCGGCTCACCGTCTTCACCGGGGTCTCCGGGTCGGGCAAGAGCTCGCTGGTGTTCGCGACGATCGCCGCCGAGTCGCGGCGACTCATCGACGAGACGTACTCGACGTTCGTGCAGGGCTTCATGCCGTCGCTGCCGCGCCCGGACGTCGACGTGCTTGAGGGCATCACCACCGCGATCCTGGTGGACCAGGAGCGGATGGGCGCCAACGTGCGGTCGACGGTCGGCACCGTCACCGACGCGAACGCCATGCTGCGCAACCTGTTCAGCCGCATCGGCGACCCGTACGTGGGGCCGCCCACGGCGTTCTCGTTCAACATCCCGACGTCGACGGCGAGCGGCGTGTTCAGCACGGACAAGGCCGAGGGCAAGACCGACAAGAAGGTCGTGCGCAACCAGGTGTACCTGGGCGGCATGTGCCCCGAGTGCGAGGGCCGCGGCACGGTCTCCGACCTCGACCTGTCCGTCATCGTCGACGAGTCGAGGTCGTTGCGCGACGGCGCGATCCTCGTGCCCGGCTACAAGGCGGACGGCTGGATGGTTCGGGGCTTCTCCGAGACGGGCCTGCTCGACGGCGACAAGCCGGTCCGCGACTACACCGACACCGAGCGCCACGACTTCCTGTACCGGGAGAAGGAGAAGATCAAGGCGCTGGGGATGAACATGACCTACCAGGGCCTCATCCCCAAGCTCCGTGAGTCGATCTTCAGCAAGGCCCCCGAGTCGCTGCAGCCGCACGTCCGAGCGTTCGTCGAGCGGGCGGCCGTGTTCGTGCCGTGCCCGGCCTGCGGCGGCTCCCGGCTCAACGAGTCCGCCCGGTCGGCCAAGGTCAACGGCGCCAGCATCGCGGACGTGTGCTCGATGCAGATCACGGACGCCGCCACCTGGGCGCGGGGCGTCGACGACCCGGGCGTGGCCCCGCTGATCGGGAGCCTGCTGCACCTGTTCGACAAGTTCGTCGAGATCGGCCTCGGGTACCTGTCGCTGGACCGGCCCGCGGGCACGCTGTCCGGCGGCGAGGCGCAGCGCACCAAGATGATCCGGCACCTCGGGTCCGCGCTGACCGACGTCACCTACGTCTTCGACGAGCCCACCATCGGCCTGCACCCGCACGACATCCAGCGGATGAACTCCCTGCTGGTCGACCTGCGCGACAAGGGCAACACGGTGCTCGTCGTCGAGCACAAGCCCGAGGCGATCGCGGTCGGCGACCACGTGATCGACCTCGGCCCCGGCGCCGGGACGGACGGCGGCACGGTCTGCTTCGAGGGCACGGTCGAGGGCCTGCGCGCTAGCGGCACCCTCACAGGCCGCCACCTCGACGACCGCGCCCAGGTCAAGGAGTCGGTGCGCACGCCGTCGGGCGCGCTGGAGATCCGCGGGGCGTCGCAGAACAACCTGCGGGACGTTGACGTCGACGTGCCGAGCGGCGTCCTGACCGTCGTCACGGGCGTCGCCGGCTCCGGCAAGAGCTCCCTGATCCACGGCAACCTCGCCGGGCGCGAGGGCGTGGTCGTCGTCGACCAGGGTGCGATCAAGGGCTCGCGCCGCTCCAACCCCGCCACGTACACCGGCCTGCTCGAGCCGATCCGCAAGGCGTTCGCCAAGGCCAACGGCGTCAAGCCCGCCCTGTTCAGCGCCAACTCCGAGGGCGCGTGCCCCACCTGCAAGGGCAACGGGCGCATCTACACCGAGCTCGGCTTCATGGAGACGGTCGAGACGCCCTGCGAGGACTGCGGCGGCAAGCGGTTCATGGCCTCGGTGCTGGAGTACCGACTCGGCGGGCTGAACATCGCCGAGGTGCTCGACCTGTCCGTGGCCCGCGCGCACGCGTTCTTCCGCGAGGGCGAGGCGAAGATCCCCGCTGCGCACAAGATCCTGGCGCACCTGGAGGACGTGGGCCTCGGCTACGTGAAGCTCGGCCAGCCGCTGAACACCCTCTCGGGCGGCGAGCGGCAGCGGCTCAAGCTCGCCATGCACATGGGCGACCCCGGCGGCGTGTACATCCTCGACGAGCCCACCACCGGCCTGCACCTGGCCGACGTGGAGAACCTGCTCGGCCTCCTCGACCGGCTGGTGGACGCCGGCAAGTCCGTCATCGTCATCGAGCACCACCAGGCCGTGATGGCGCACGCCGACTGGATCATCGACCTCGGACCGGGCGCCGGGCACGACGGCGGCAAGCTCGTCTTCGAGGGCACGCCCTCCGACCTCGTGGCCGCGAGGTCCACCATCACGGGCGAGCACCTGGCGGACTACGTCGGTAGCTGAGTCGTCGGCAAGATCCGCCGGTTGAGCTTGTCGAAACCCGGTCTGTGGTCTCGACAAGCTCGACCGACGAGTCGTGCTGCCGTGGGCTGCGAACACCGAGGTGACCTTGGCGAGCTGGGGGCTGCTGCACGGATGGGTGACACCTGACCTGTGGTACCTGGTGAAGGTTGTGTCCGTGCGGTCCGGCGCTGGGCGGGGCTCGTCCGAGGCCTCGCGCCACTCGTCACGTCCTTGCCCGTCACGTCGTCGGAGGTGCAGGACGCGCGGACAGCGCGACGACGGAGGAGGACGGCATGGGACGGATCGTGGTCACCGGCGGAACGGGGCACCTCGGCAGGCTCGTGGTGCCGCGGCTGGTGCGGGCGGGCGAGGAGGTGCGGGTCGTCAGCCGCAGCCCGCACGCGGCGGGGGACGGCGTGCGGTACGTCGTCGCGAGCTGGGAGACGGGCGAGGGCCTGACGGCGGCCATGCGCGACGCGGAGGTCGTCGTGCACCTGGCCGGCGACCAGCTGCACAACGAGGCGACGGCGACGGCGCTGGTGCGCGCGATCCGCGAAGCGGGCACGCGGCCGCACCTGGTGAACATCTCGGTGGTGGGCGCGGAGAAGGTGCCGGTGCGGACCGGCTTCGACCGTCGCGCGCTCGGCTACATGCCGAGCAAGCTGGCGCAGGAGCGGGTGCTGGAGCGCTCCGGGATCCCGTGGACCAACCTGCGGGCCACGCAGTTCCACGAGCTGGTGCTCATCGCCGCCCAAGGCCTCGCGAAGCTGCCCGTGGTGCCGACGCCCTCGGGCTGGCGGGCGCAGCCGATCGCGGCCGACGAGGTGGCGGCGCGGCTCGTGGAGCTGGCGCTCGGCGAACCGCAGGGCCGAGTGCCCGACGTGGCCGGCCCGGAGGTGCACACGTTCCGGGCGATGGTGCGCGGCTACCTCGACGCCGTCGGCTCCCGGCGCCCGACCGTGCCGGTCCGGGTGCCGGGCGGCGCGTCCCGCGCGTACGCGGCGGGTGCCAACCTGGCCCCGGACCGTGCGGTCGGCAAGCAGACGTGGGCGGAGTTCCTCGCGGAGCACGTCGAGCGGCGGTGACTCACAGGTCGACGCGCATCACCGCACGGCGTGACGTCGGGCGGCTCACCTCGCGGAACCCCGCGGCCTCGAACACCGACGCCACCCCCACGTACAGCTCGCCCCACGAGTCCTTGTAGTCGGGCCCGATCACCATCGGGTAGCCCTCGACGGCGCGCGCGCCTCGCGAGCGGGCGTGCTCGACGGCGGCGGCCGTGAGGGCCGCGCTGATCCCGCGCCGCCGATACCCGGCGCGGGTGACGAAGCAGACCACGGCCCACACGCCGTCGTCGTCCTTGTCCTCCTCGCGGCCCGACCAGGGCACCCGCGCCGTGCGCAGCCGGACGTACGCGGTGCGGGGCTCGACGGCGCACCACCCGGCCGGCTCGCCGTCGAGGTAGGCGATCAGCCCGCTCGTCGTGTCGGCGTCCGGATCGCCGCAGTGTGTGTCGCGGCGCAGCTCGGCCTCGCGCTCCTCGCGGGCGGACTCGCGCCACTCGGCGGAGGGGGTCTGGAACCACCGGCACTGGCAGCGCGCGGCCTCGCCGCGGGGGCCGAAGACGGCCTGGAGGTCGTGCCAGGTGGCCTCGTTGGCGGGTCGGACGACGATGTCGGACGTCATCGCCCCATCGTGCACCGCGAGCTCGTCGCGGGTGGGGTCAGCCGGCCTTCCGGTCCGCGGCGAGCAGGCCGTAGACGAGCGTGTCGGTCCACTCGCCCTTGGACCACCAGTCCTGGCGCAGGTAACCCTCGCGGTGCATCCCGACCCGCTCGCACAGCCGGGCGGACGGCGCGTTGCGGGCGTCGAGCTGCGCCACCACGCGGTGCATGCGGTAGAAGTCGAAGGCAAGGTCGAGGACGGCGCGCGCGGCCTCCGTCGCGAAGCCCTGGCCGGTGTGCTCGGGGTGGAACGTCCAGCCGATCTCGCCACGCGAGACGGTGTCGCCCGTCGTCCACAGGGAGACGTCGCCGATCACCTGGCCGTCGTGCTCCACGATCAGCGCGAGGGCGGAGCCGGGGCCGTCGATCCCGGTGCGTGCCAGGCGCTTGGCGAGCTGGGTCTCGCCGTCCGCGGGCGTCCACGGTTCCTCGAGCAGGTAGCGCGCCACCTCCGGGTCGGAGTAGTAGGAGAGCAGGGGCTCGAGGTCCTCCGGCCGGTACGCGCGCAGCACGAGCCGACCTGTGGTCACCGGTAGGGGTGTCTCGGTCGTCACGGAGAGGCACCCTAGCCTGCCGCGCTCGCCGGCACGCGCCGAGGGGTGGCGGGCCGCGGCACCGGGCGGCGATCCTGGGCGGATGACGATCGCGCCGCGCCAGCTCAACCGGGCCACCCTTGCCAGGCAGCTGCTGCTGCGCCGGGAGCCGTTCCCTGGGCCCGGCGGGACCACGACGGCGGTGCGTCGCCTCGTCGCGCTGCAGGCCCAGCACCCCGCGTCGCCGTACCTCGCGCTGTGGAACCGGGTGGCTGACTTCGACCCCGCGGACCTCGACGCCGCCTACGCCCGCCGGGCGTTGGTGCGGGGCACGCTGCTGCGCATCACCCTGCACACCGTGGGCGCCGCGGACCATCCCGGGTTTCGCACGGCCATGCAGCCCACCCTGCGCGGCGCCCGCCTGGGCGACCGCCGGTTCACGGACACCGGCCTCACGCCCGCGGACGCGGACGCGCTGCGGCCCCGGCTGCTCGAGCTGCTCGACCGGCCGCGCCCGGCGGACGAGCTGGTGGGGTGGATCGACGCGATCCACCCCGAGGGCGGCAAGCGCGCCTGGTGGGCGCTGCGGCACTACGGACCCTTCGTGCATGCGCCCACCGACGCCCCGTGGTCGTTCGGGACGAAGGTCGCGTGGCTGCCGGCGCCAGGTTTCGAGTCGGTGGCGGTACCGGACGTCGAGGACTCCGTGCCGGCGGAGCTGGACGGCGAACCCGACGCCGCCCTCGTGCCCTTGGTGCGGCGCTACCTGGAGGCATTCGGCCCGGCGTCCGTGCTCGACGTCGCGCACTTCCTCACCGTGCAGCGGGCCCGCGTGCGCGCCGCGGTGGCGGCGCTCGGCGACGAGCTCGAGGTGCTCGAGGGCCCCGACGGCATGGTGCTCCTCGACGTCCCGGGCGGCCTGCGCCCGGCGGCGGAGACCCCGGCGCCGCCGCGGCTGCTGGGCATGTGGGACAACGCCCTGCTCGCCTACCTGGACCGCAGCCGCCTCATCCCCGCCGAGTACCGCCGGGTCGTGACCCGCCTCAACGGCGACATCCTGCCGACCCTGCTCGTCGACGGGTACGTGGCGGGTGTCTGGCGCACGGTCGACGACGCCGACGGGGCGCCGTGCGTCGAGGCACGTGCGTTCACACCGTTGCCCGACGCCGTGTGGGCGGCGCTGGCCGACGAGGCGGCGTCGCTGCTGGCGATGCTCGGCGACCGGGACCGGCACCCGTACCGCCGCTACGACCACTGGTGGGCGAAGCTGCCGGACGCCGCGCAGGTGCGGCGCCTGCCGGGCCCGGCCGCCAGTTCGATGGCTGCTGGCGGCGCAGAATTGGCGTGACGGCGCCGCGGCCCGCGACGCACCCTGGGGGCATGAACACCGCAGCGGCCACACCGACGTGGCGCCTCGTCGACCCGCCCCGGCCGGACACGCTCGACGTCTCGGAGGCCTGGGCGTACCACGGCATCGCCGAGCTCGAGCGCACCGTCGCGCTCGCCGACCTCGGTCACGACGACTTCCCGCCCCGCGCCGTCGACCTCCTCGTGGGCGACCGTCACCAGGAGCACCTGCGCCGCCACCGCCTCGTCGCGGTCGAGGACGGTCCCGGCGCCCCCGGGGCGGCGCCGCGCGTCGTCGGGCACGGGGTCCTCACGTTGCCCGTCACGGACAACCGCCACCTCGCCGTCGTCCGCATCGCGGTGCTGCCGTCGCACCGCGGGCGGGGAATCGGCTCGGCGATCGCCGACCGGCTGCGGCGGATCGCGCTCACCGAGGGGCGCACGACCGTCGTCGCCGAGGTCGAGTTCGCCGAGGAGCCGCCCGCCGACGCCCCGGACGCCGTCGTGCCGCGGGAGGGAGACGGCCTCGTGTCCGCCGACCTGCCGGGGATGCGGCTCGCGCGTCGCGCCGGGCTGGGGCTCGAGATCGTCTCGCGACGCTCCGTGCTCGACGTCCCCCTCCCCGACGAGGTCGTCGAGGGGTTCGTGGCCGAGGCCGCCGCGCACGCGGGCGACGCCTACCGCCTGCACACCTGGCAGGACCCGGCGCCCGAGGCGTGGGTCGACCAGCTCGCCGCCCTCGAGCAGCGCCTGTCCGAGGACGAGCCGAACGGTGGCCTCGCCCTGGAGGTCGAGCAGTGGGACGGGCAGCGGATCCGGCTCGAGGAGGCCAAGCGCGCCGAGCGCGGGCAGGGCGCGCTGGTGACGGTGGCGGAGCACGTGCCCACCGGCACCCTCGCGGGGATGACGCTGTTCATCTGGGACGCCGATCGCCCCGAGCTCACCGAGCAGGACAGCACCGTGGTGCTGCCCGAGCACCGCGGGCACCGGCTGGGCATGCTGCTGAAGGCCGTGAACCTGCGCGAGCACACCCGGCTGCGCCCCGACACCCGCCGCATCTCCACGTGGAACAACGAGACGAACGCGCCGATGCTCGCGATCAACGTGGCGCTCGGCTTCCGGCCCGCCGGCGGCTCGGCCGACCTGCAGGCGTCCCTCGCCGACGTCGTGCCGACGCGGCGCCTCGCCGCTGATTGAGCTTGTCGATACCCGCTGGTTGAGCTTGTCGAAACCCGCTGGTTGAGCTTGTCGAAACCTGGTCTCGACAGGCTCAACCGACGGCTTCGACGGGCTCAACCAGCGCTGGGGACCTCGAGGCCCTCGCCGTGCGCGAGGCGGCGGTACTCGACGCCCGCGAGCCCGCCGACGATGCGGTCGACGAGAGCCCAGCCGGCGTCGTTGAGGATCGCGTCGTGGATGGGGACGGCGACGCGGGGCGCCACCTGCCGCACGTAGTCGACGGCCTCCCCGAGCTTCATCCAGGGCCCGGCGACGGGCAGCGCCAGCACCTGCACGGTCGCGCCCTGCGGCGCGGGGGTGAACGAGTCGCCCGGGTGCAGCACGGCGCCGTCGACGAGGAACGCGACGTTGGCGGGTGGCGGCATGTCGGGGTGGATCGTGGCGTGCACGTGACCCAGGGCCTGCACGGCGAAGCCGGCCGCCGTGAAGGCGTCACCCCCGGAGACGGCGTGCAGCCGGTCGGCGGGGGCGCCTGCCTCCCCGAGCTGGTCGACGACGGGCCGTGGGGCCCACAGCTCCAGGGCCGGGTCGGCGGCGAGCGCCGGCACCACGCGAGGCAGGTCCACGTGGTCGGCGTGCTGGTGGGTGATCAGCACCGCGGCGGCGCCGTCGAGCATGTGGGGGTCGGTGAACGTGCCGGGGTCGATGACGAGGGCCTGGCCGTCGCGCTCCAGGCGGACGCCGGCGTGGCCCCAGGTGGTGAGGGTGGTGGTCGACATACCGCCATCCTCTCCCCGCTACCGGCGCGGGTGCTCAGTGGTGCGCTCAGTGGTGCGCTCGGTGGTGTGCTCGAGGAGCGCCGGGAGCAGCACGTCCCACGACGACGGCGGCGGCGCCTGGTGGCCCATCCCCTCGAGCAGCAGCAGCCGGGCGCCGGGGATCGCCGCGGCGAGCGCCGCCCCATGGCCGGGGAACAGCGGGTCCTCGGTGCCGTGCACCACGAGGGTGGGCACGCGGACGTCCGCGAGCGTGCCCGCGAACGGGCCGCCGCCCTCTGCCGCGAAGTGGTTGGCGCCCGCGGTCGGGTCGATCGAGCGCTCGGCGGCGCGGGTCGCGACGGCGCGGGTGCGCGCCTCGTCGAAGTCGCCCCGGCCGGTGAGCGCGCGGTCCTCCGCGACGGCGGCGTCGATCAGCGCGGCCGTGTCCGCGGGATCGGGGGCGGGGCCGTCCCAGAGCCCTGCGAGCTCGGGTGCCGACGGCGGGAGGTCCGCGTCGTCGGGGCCGCGGACGGCGCGGCTCGTGGCGACCAGCGTGACCGACGCGACACGGTCCGGGTGCTCGAGCGCGAGCTCCTGAGCGATGACGCCGCCCATCGACAGGCCGACGAGGTGCGCGCTCACAGCGCCGACGGCGTCGAGCACCCGCAGCGCGTCCTCCGTGAGGTCGCGGCCGGTGTAGTCCGGCTCGCCGGGCGGGCGGGTAGTGGACCGGCCGGTGTCGCGGTGGTCGTAACGGACGACGTGCCGCCCCTGTGCCGCGAGGGTTGCGCAGAGGTCCGCCGGCCACCAGTCCATCGACGACCCGACGCCGCCGACCAGCAGGACGGTCGGGTCGGCCGGGTCGCCGACGGACTGGAAGCACAGCCGCACCCCGTCGCCCGTTGAGCCCGCGCCGTCCTGAGCCTGTCGAAGGGCCGAAATCTCGGCGAACCTCTCCGGGCCGAGCGCGTCGCCGCTGGCGGGACCGATGCCCGCTGCCCCGATCGTGGATCTCATGGGGGTCGGACGCCGGCGGGCCGCCGAACTCATCGACGACGGGGTGCGGGCCGCGGGTCAGGGGAGCCGCAGCAGCGCCTGCATCGGCGTGTGGTCGCTGGGGTAGCGGCCGTTCTTGGTCCAGGTGTTGATGGCGGCGGCGAGTACCTGCGTGCCGGGGGTGGCCAGCAACCAGTCGATGCGCTCGCCGTCGGGCACGGGCTCGCCGTAGTTGGGGAACGTGCCCACCGCGGGGGTGAGCTGCTCGTCCGCGGAGTCCCATGCGTCGAGCAGGCCGCCGTCGGGGACGAGGACGTCGTAGGGCGCGGAGGCGCCCGCGGGCACGTTGCAGTCGGCGGTGAAGACGACGGGCAGCCCGAAGCCGGCCACGAGGTCGCGCACCACCTCGGCGCTGCGCACGCGCGCGTTCTCGGACTCGTGGTCGAAGTGCGAGTTGACGTGCACGAACTCGGACCCCGTGCGCTCGTCGCGGAAGCGTGCCCAGGTGACGATGCGGGTCACCGAGTTGCCCCACGTGGCCGAGCCGATGACGTCGGGGGTGTCCGACAGCCAGAACTGGTCCCACCACAGAAGGGTGAGGCGGCGGGCGTCGTAGAAGATCGCGGAGTGCTCGCCGTCCGCCCCGCCCGACCGCCCGTACCCGACGGTGCGGTAGTGCGTGCCGAGGCCGTCCTCGACGACCACCAGCTGCTGGAACTCCGCCTCCTGCACGCCCAGGATCGTCGGCTGCTCCAGCGCGAGGAGCGCCGTGACGAGCGGCGCGCGGTCGGGCCAGTGGTCGGGCTCGCCGGGCTGGGTCTCGTCCTCGCGGTCCAGGCGGATGTTGAAGCTCATCGCGTGGATCGTGGATCCCTTGGCAGGGCCGATCAGCGCTCCCTTGCCCGGCTTGGCGGTCGTCGCGGCCGTCGCCGCCGAGGCGCTCGGGGCGGCGAGCGCGCCGGCGACGCCCAGGGCGCCGAGCGTGCCCGCGGCGGTCAGCGCGCCGCGTCGGGTGATGCCGGTGGGAGCGTCGGAGCTGCGGTGATCCATGTGGTCCTCCGTGTCGTGTGCGGGGTCGGGCTGCTGGTCGTGCTGGTGGAAGCGTGTTTGTTGCCTGACCATCCCATCGGGGGCGGGCGACCGCGCGGCGACGCGCGGGTGGACGCCGGGCGGCGAGGCCGTGACCAGGGGTTCGACCGCCCCGCGTTGCTATCGTGGGCGCATCGTGCCCAACCAGAACCCCAACCCGAACCCGAGCCCCGACCCGTCTTCCGACACCGCCCGCCTCGTCGCGTGGGGCCAGGAGCTGCTCGCCGTCCACGGCCGCCTGCGCGACGCGCTCGAGGCGGCGCGCGAGGCGGTCGCCGCCCCCGACGCCGACCCGCGCCGCCTGCCGGGCCTGTACTGCCACGGCTTCTGCCGGGCCCTCGAAGGCCACCACCGCGGCGAGGACTCCACCGTCTTCACCGCGTTGCTCGAGCTGCGGCCGGACCTCGCCGGCCTCGTCGCCGAGCTGCAGCGCGACCACACGATGCTCGACCACCTGCTCGGCGAGCTCGCCCGTGCCGTGGACGCCGGCGCCGACGCCGCCACGCTAGAACGTCACCTCGACGGCATCGACGCCGTCATGGAGACCCACTTCCGGTACGAGGAGAAGCGGCTGGTCGACGTGCTCGACGAGCCGGCCGTCGCCGCGGCGCTCGCGGGCGCCGACCGGCGCTCGGCGTACGGCCCGCTCGCGAGTCCGACGGATCCTGATGGCAGGCCGTGATCAATCCGGCAGCCCGTCGTCCTGGATCCGTCCCGAGCCGCGGTCTGATCACGGCAGACTGGTCCGACCGCCCGCACCACGAGAGGCCCGCCATGCCTGCGCCGTCGCCCACGTCGACCACGCCGACAACCCTGTCGTCCACCCGCCCCCCGCTCTCCCGCGCCGGCCGCGTGTTCGCGGTCATCGCCGTCGTCGAGGCGTTCACCTGGGCGGGCCTGCTCGTGGGGATGTTCCTCAAGTACGTCACCGGGACGACGGAGGCGGGCGTCTGGCTGTTCGGGCGCCTGCACGGCGCGGCGTTCGTGGCCTACGTGGTGATCACGCTGGTCGCGGCGGTGCTGCTGCGCTGGGGCTGGTTCCGCACGCTGGTCGCCCTGGCCGCCGCCGTCCCGCCCCTGACGACGCTGCTCGCCGAGCGCTGGCTGCGCCGCACCGGCCACCTGAGCGCCACGCTGGTCGAGCCTGCGCCGTCCTGAGCCTGTCGAAGGGTCGAAACCGACACCGCAGGCGGTGCGGTGCCGCCGGGCTCAGCGGTCGACGGCGAGCTCGAGCTGCAGCGCCCCTGACCCGGTCGGCGTCGAGCTCGTCACGCGCCAGCTCGACGGCGTGAGGCCGTCGTCGAAGAGCGGCCGGCCCCCGCCGGAGATCTCGGGGCACAGCAGCAGCCGCAGGCGGTCGAGCTGCCCGGCCGCGACGAGGCGCCGGATGAGCACCGGGCTCGACATGACCCACACGTCCGCGCCCTCGCGCTCGCGCAGCCCCGCGACGACGTCGGCGGGGTCGTCGGCCACGACGCGCGACCCGGACCAGGTCGCCTCGGTGAGGGTCCGGGACACGACGATCTTCTCGACGTCGTTGAGCCAGCGGGAGAACTCCCGGCTGCGCGGGTCCGCGCTCTGGTCGTCCGCGACCGCGGGCCAGTAGGAGCCGAAGCCCTGGTAGTTCGACCGGCCGAGCAGCACGGTGGTGCTGGCCCGCATGAGGTCGAGGAGGTTCTCGAAGGCCTCGTCGCTCACGGCGTGCTTCGCCACCCAGCCCATGTCGTTGTCGCCGCCGGGCCCGTTGACCCGGCCGTCGAGCGAGACGGAGATGTTGCCGACGACGGTGCGCGTGTCCTGTGCCATCCACCGAGGGTGGCACCCGCGGGGGCGCGGCGGGAGGGATTTCCGAATCGTTATCCCCGAGGCCACGCCGGTGTCGTACGACGCCGCTAGCGTGGCCTCGGTCACCACCGCATACCCAGGAGCGCACCCATGTCTCTCGCCCGTCCCTCAGTACGACGGCGGACCGCCGGCGTCGCGAGCCTGACCCTCGCCTTCGCGGGTCTGGCGGCCACCGGCGCCGTGTCGGCCAGCGCCGACCCGATCGTCGACGTGCAGATCCTCGCCACCAACGACTTCCACGGTCGCATCCAGGAGAACGGCGCCGAGGCCGGCGCCGCGGTGCTCTCCGGCGCGGTGCAGCAGCTGCGCGGGGAGAACCCCAACACCGTCTTCGCGGCGGCGGGCGACCTCATCGGCGCCTCCACGTTCGAGTCGTTCATCCAGCACGACAAGCCGACGATCGACGCCCTCAACGCCGCGGGCCTCGACGTCTCGGCGGTGGGCAACCACGAGCTCGACCAGGGCTACGACGACCTGGTGAACCGCGTGATGGCGCCGTACGACGCCGACACCAACCCGTACGGCGGCGCGCAGTGGCAGTATCTCGCGGCCAACCTCAAGGTGAAGGCGACCGGCGACGACGCCGTCCCCGCCACGTGGATCAAGGACTTCGGCGACGTGCAGGTCGGCTTCGTCGGCGCGGTCACGGAGGAGCTGCCCGCCCTGGTCAGCCCGGCGGGCATCGCGGACCTCGAGGTGGCCAGCATCGTCGACACCACGAACGAGGAGGCCGACGCGCTCAAGGCCGAGGGCGCCGACGTCGTCGTCCTGCTGGTGCACGAGGGCGCGGAGTCCACGGACTGCGCGTCGATGCCGACGGCGGACAACGCGTTCGCGAGCATCGTCAACGACGTGAGCCCCGAGGTGGACGCCATCGTCTCCGGGCACACGCACCTCGCCTACGACTGCGCGTTCCCCGTGGACGAGTGGGCCGGCGAGGCCGTGACGGACCGCCCGGTCGTGTCCGCGGGCCAGTACGGCTACAACCTCAACCAGCTCACCTACTCGGTGGACGCCGCGACCGGCGACGTGGGCGGGGTCGAGACCGCCGTCCTGCCGCTCGCCGGCAACTACCCGGCCGACCCGGACGTCACCGCCATCGTCGACGACGCCGTCGCCGAGGCCGACGTGCTCGGGGCCGAGCCGCTGGGCGAGATCGGCGGCGCGTTCAACCGCGCCAAGCTCGCCGACGGCGCGGAGAACCGCGGCGGCGAGTCCACGCTCGGCAACCTCGTGGCCGAGGTGCAGCGCTGGGCCACGGAGGCCCCGGAGTCGGGCGAGGCGCAGATCGCGTTCATGAACCCGGGCGGCCTGCGGGCCGACATGGTGGGCTCCGGCACGGACGCGTTCCCCCGCACGCTCACGTACAAGCAGGCGGCGGGCGTGCAGCCGTTCGCCAACACGCTCGTCAACATGGACCTCACGGGCGAGCAGATCAAGGCCGTCCTCGAGCAGCAGTGGCAGCGCGACGCCGACGGCAACGTGCCGTCGCGCCCGTTCCTGCGGCTCGGCGTCTCGGACGGGTTCACGTCCACGTTCGACGCGAACCGCGACGAGGGCGACCGCATCACCGGCATGTGGCTCGACGGCGAGGCGATCGACCCGGCCACGTCGTACTCCGTCACGGTGAACTCGTTCCTCGCCTCGGGCGGCGACAACTTCCGCGCCTTCGCGGACGGCGCGGGCGCCCGCGACACCGGCAAGGCTGACCTCACCGCCTTCGTCGACTACATGGCGGCGCACACCGCCGACGAGCCGCTGGCCGTCGACCCGAGCCAGCGCGCCGTCGGCGCCTCGTTCCCGACCGACGCCCCCGAGGCGTACGAGCCCGGCGCGACCGTCGCGTTCGACGTCTCGTCCTGGTCGATGTCGGCCCCGGGCGACGTCACCGACCCGGAGCTCACCGTGTCCCTCGGCGACCAGGTGCTCGGCACCGCCGCCGTGGACAGCACCGCCGGCGCCACGCCGGAGGACACGATCGGCACGGCATCCGTGAGCGTCCAGCTCCCGGCCGACGCCCCCGCCGGCGCCACGTCGCTCACCCTCACCGGCGCCGCGACCGGCACCGAGGTGACCGTGCCGATCGAGGTGGCCGAGCCCGCCCAGGCCACCCCGACGCTCACCGTCGACGCGCCCGAGACCGTGGTCGCCTGGTTCCAGGCGCCGCGCATCGACGTCTCGGTCGAGACCCCGGACGGCACGCCCACCGGCAAGGTCACCGCGGTGATCAAGGGCAAGAAGGTGGACGCCGACACGCTGAACAAGAAGGGCGACGCCGCGCTGCGCGTCGGCCCGTTCGCGCCCGGCACCGTCGAGGTGGAGCTCCGCTACTCCGGCAACGACGCGACCGAGGCGGCCACCACGACCACCACCATCCGGGTCAAGAGCCTGTGGGAGATCATCTTCGGCGGGCGCTGAGTCGTCGATGGGCGCTGAGTCGGTGGGGACCGAGCCGTGGGAACCGTCGGTGGCCGCTGAGAGGATCGCGCGGTGACCAGCGAACGGATCATGCCCATCCATGACCCCGAGGTGCCGACCGCTACCGAGCGGCACCTCGGGGCCGAGTTCACCGCGATGTCCCAGCGGGTCCTGGAGGTCACGGCGCTCACGTCGCGGCTCAACGTGCTCCCGTTCGAGGACGACGCGGGGAAGGCGGCGCTGTTCGAGCAGATCCTCGGGCGCTCGCTCCCCACCGGGGTGACGATCTACCCGCCCTTCTTCACGGACCACGGGCTGCGCCTGGACCTGGCCGAGCGGGTGTTCGTCAACCAGAACTGCACGTTCCTCGACTACGCCGGCATCCGGCTGGGCGCGGGCACGATGGTGGGCCCGCGGGCCACGTTCATCACGATGAGCCATCCGGTGGACCCGGCCGAGCGGCGGCTGTACCTCACCGGCGGGCCCATCGACATCGGGGAGAACGTCTGGATCGGCGCGGGCGCGACGATCCTGCCGGGCGTCAGCATCGGCCGGGACGCCGTGGTCGCCGCCGGCGCGGTCGTGGCCGACGACGTACCGGCTCGCAGCCTCGTCACCGGCACCAAGGCCGGCGTACGCCGCGCCTGGTAGGTCGCCCGCCGGAGCGGTAGCACCACGACGAACGGCCCGGCTCGAGTTCCCGAGCCGGGCCGTCCGTCGTCCTCCCGGCTACCCGCGCCGGCGGAGGTGGAGCGTCAGGGCCACGACCCCGCCCAGGAGTCCGAGCGCCAGCAGCAGCCCGCCCGCCAGTGCCGCGGGGTCGGCGAGGCTCGTCTCGACCTCCGTGCGCATGGTGGTGGTGCCGTCCGCGAGCTCCGTGGTGCCCGCCGCGAGCGTGGCCGCCCCGTCGGCGAGGTCGGTGCTGCCGTCCGCGAGCTGTGTGGCGCCGGTGGACAGCTGGCCCGCGCCGTCCGCGAGCTCCGTCGACCCGTCCGCCAGCTCCCCGGCGCCCTCGTCGAGGTCCTGTGCGCCGGTGCTGAGCTGCTTGGCACCGGCTGCGGCGTCGGTGGCGCCGGTCGCCAGCTCGTCCAGACCGTCGACCAGCCTGCTGGCTCCTGCCTCCGCGTCGCCGATCTTCGAGGCCAGTGTCGCCGAACCGGCGGCGAGCTCTGGCAGGTTACCCGCGAGCTCGGCAGCGCCGTTGGCAACGCTGTTGGTACCCAGGGCGACCAACCATGAGCCCCCGGCCACCTCGTCGGCACCGGATGTGAGCTTCGCCGTCCCGTCCGCCAGCGAGAGGGCACCGGTGTCGGCTTCACCCATCCGCGTCGCGAGCGTCGACGTGTTGGCCGCGAGAGTCGTGTTGCCTGTCGAGATCTGCAGCGCGCCGTCGTTCAAAGTGACGCTCTTGCCCGCCAGGTCCGTCATTCCTGCGTCGAGGCGTGCGGAGCCCGAGGCGACACTGATCGCGCCATCAACGGTCTTCTGGGCTCCCTCCTGCAGGTGGCCGCCGCCTTCAAGCACGGCGTCGACACCACCGCTGACGCGGGCGCTGCCGTCGGCGAGGGCTCCCGCCCCCATGGCCACCTTCGTCGCTCCGGCGACGAGGCCGTCCTTGCTCGTCAGACCCGCAGCGAGGCCCGCCGCGCCCTGGCGCACGGCATCAGTTCCGGCGACGAGACCGTCGTCGCCTTGCAGCGCCGCGGAGAGTGCAGCGGCACCGTCGCTGCCCTTCGCCACGCCGTCGGCCACGTTCGATGCACCCCCGGCAAGCTTCTCGGCCTCCACGGCGAGCGCCTCGAGGCGTCCCTTGGTCTCCGAGTCCTCCGTGGCGGCGGCCAGCTTCGCGAGACTGTCGGCGAGGCCGCTCGTGCCCGCGGCGACCTGTGCTGCCCCGGACGAGGCGCCCTTCAGGCCGTCGGCAAGCTGCACGGTCGCGCCACCCACCTGCGCCGCACCGGTGGCGGCCGCAGCCGCACCCTTTGAGAGTTCCGATGCCCCCGCGGCAACGGCCTGGGCGCCATCAGCGAGGGCGTCGGCGCCGCCGACCAGGTCTTGTGCTCCGGTCGCGACCTCGCGGGCACCGTCGGCAAGCTCACTGCCCTTGCCGACGAGCTCGTCGATGCCTTGTGACAGCGCGCTGACGCCGCCAGAGAGGTCGGCCGCGCCGGTCGACAGGTCGCCGGAGCCAGTGGCGAGCTTCGCGCTCCCCGTGACCATGGCGCCGGTCCCCGTTGCGACCTGACCCGCTCCCGACGCGAGCGTGTCGGCGCCGTCTGCGATGGCCGCCGAACCGGCCGAGAGCCGACTTGTGCCCTCGGCGAGCGCGCCGGCGCCCTTCGCCGCTTGGTGGTTGCCATCCCGGAGCGCGAACGCCCCGCCGGCGAGCGAGAGGGCGCCGTCGGCCGCCTGCCCGGAGCCCTCGGCAAGCAGGCCGGCTCCGTCGTTCGCTCGCGCGGCGCCGTCAGCGATCTCTCCGCTGCCTGCGTGGAGCTGGACGGTGCCGTCGTGCAGCGTGACGATCCCGGCGGACGCCTGCGTCGTGCCGGGGCTCAGTCGGTCGTTGAGTCCCTCGGACAGCTCGGCCGCACCGGTGGCCAGCCGGGCCGACCCGGAGGTCAGGTCGTCGGTGCCGTCGACGAGGCGGGTGGTTCCGGCGGCGAGCTCCACAGCCCCGTCGGACAGCGTGCTCGCGCCGTCGGCGACCTGGGCGCTGCCGTCGGACAGTCGGGCCGCGCCGTCGTCGACCTGCACCGCCCCGGCGTCGAGGCGGGTGGTGCCGTCGGCGATCTGGCCGTCCATCAGCACGAGGACGACGAGCGCGACGAGCGCTGCAATCGCGAGCGCGGCGACCGCGGCCGCGGCCGAGACGAACGGGCCGTGCGGTCTGCGACGCGCGGGGGTGGTCATGGTCATCGGAGCCTCACTCCAGTCCGCGTCGTCGTCGACGCAGTCCCAGCACGGCACCGGGCCGTGGCCCATCGCCGTCGACGGGTCTGGAGGGAGCCTACTGATGCAGCCTCAATAGTGGCGACGGAGGCGGGTAACGATTGGGACACGCCGCGGGTGAAGTTTCAGCCCCAGCCGCAGGCGTCGTGCACGAGGCCGTAGGTCGCGGCGCGCTGCTCGTCGGTCATAGGCACGTAGATGACGGGCTGCCGGGCGCCCTCGACGTCCGCGGTGACGGGCAGGAACGTGCCGCGCTTGTCCTCGGCCACCACGTGCGGGTCGCACCGCGCGGGGACGAGGTCGAGCACGACCTTGCCGTCCGCCTGGCCGGCCAGGTCGTCGCCCGACCAGGCGTCCCCGGCGGCGGGGGAGAGCAGCGTCGTGCCGGACACCCGCACGAGCTCGACGGCCGGACCGTCGGGCACGGGGTCGACGGCGAGCGTCACGCGCCCGCCGGGCTCGGTCCCCGTCCCGGTGCGTACCTGGGCAGTCTCCACCGCGGTGACGCGGAGCGTGACGCCGGACTCGACCAGCCGCTCGGCGCACGCCTCCGCGTGCACGGCGGCGAGACGGCCAAGCGGGTCGGTGACGCCGACCTCGACGTCGACACCCTCCGAGGCCGACCCGTCCTCGCCGGGCGCCAGCCGCACGGTGGCGGTGGCGACCTCGGTCGTGGTGGCTGCGCTGCCGGCGAGCGCGTCCGGTGCGTCCGCGTCGCAGTCCACCTCGCCGAGCCGCAGCCGCACGTCGCGGCCCGCGCCGGGGGCGAGGGTGCGGACGTGCGGGTCGCCGTCCGCGCCGCTGGGCCCGAAGCCGGGTGCGTCGAGCGAGCCGCCGAGCAGCGTCACGGTCCGGCCCGAGCCGTTGACCACGCGCAGCGAGGCCGTGCGGTCCGCGTACTGCATGCGGTCCTGGCGCAGCTCCGCGCTCAGGTGCTCGGCGACGCCGTCGGGCAGGTCGGGTGTGTCGGGCCCGGTGCCCGTGCAGGCCGCCAGCAGGCCCGCCAGTGCCACGACGAGCGTCGCGGCGGGCACGACGACGAGCGCGGCCGCGCGGCGTCCGGGGCGCACGTCACGCCTCGCCCGAGGGCGGCGACCCCGCCCGCGCGGGGCGGTCGATGACGCGCGTCATGACCAGGGACGTGCGCGTCTTGTCCACGCGGGCGCTGCCGCGGATCGCCTCGACCGTGCGCTCGACGTCGGTCATGCCGCCGGCCATGATCTGCACCATCGCGTCGGCCTCGCCGGTCACGGTGTCCACCCGCACGATCTCGGGGATCGTGGCGAGATCGCGGCGGAGCGTGGCGGGGGAGACGTTGCCGCGGCAGAACAGCTCGACGTACGCCTCCACGCCCCAGCCCAGCTCCTCGGGCGCCACCCGCACCGTGAAACCGGTGATCTCGCCGCGCGCGAGCATGAGGTCCACGCGGCGCTTGACCGCGGGCGCGGACAGCCTCACCTCGGCGCCGATGTCGGCGTATGTCGCCCGTCCGTCGCGCAGCAGGTGTCCCACGATCTTCCGGTTCACCGTGTCCATGACCAGTCCATGCTCGGATTCTTCAGCTCCCGCGCACGATCCGCCAGGTCTACCGCGAGGACGCGCAACGAATCGCGCATCCCGCGCAACGACCGCGGCCCTAGCGTCCGGCTATGACGGCCCTCACCTCACCGACGACGACGTCGGTCTCAGCGCCCCAGCCCGACCTGGCTCCCGCTCCGGCCACTACACCGGCCACCGAGCGCACGGCGACCCCGCGGCACTACCTCATGTGTCCGCCCACCTACTTCGACGTGGTCTACGAGATCAACCCCTGGATGGACCTCGGCGTGCCGGTGGACGGCGCGCGCGCGGTCGCGCAGTGGGAGCGGCTCCGGGCCACCTACGAGGCGCACGGCCACCGGGTGGAGGTGATCGACCCCGTGCTGGGCCTGCCCGACATGGTGTACGCCGCGAACGGCGGCGTGGTGGTGGGCGGCCGGGCGCTGGCGGCGCGGTTCACGTTCCCCGAGCGCCAGCCCGAGGGCGCGGCATACGAGGCCTGGTTCGCCGGCGCCGGGGCCCTCGGCGTCACGAGCCTCGGCCAGGCCGCCGAGCAGGACGAGGGCGAGGGCGACCTGCTCCTCGCCGGCGACGTCATGCTGGCCGGCACCGGGTTCCGCACCTCCCGCGCCGCGCACGCCGAGGTCGCCGAGCGGCTGGGCGTCGACGTCCTGACGCTCGAGCTGGTCGACCCGCGCTTCTACCACCTCGACACGGCGCTGGCCGTGCTCGACACCGGCACCTCGCCGGCGACGATCGCCTACCTCCCCGAGGCGTTCAGCCCCGCGTCGCGGGCGGTGCTCGCGGAGCGATACCCGGACGCGATCCTCGCGACCCCCGAGGACGCCGCCGTCCTCGGCCTCAACGTCGTCTCCGACGGCCGCCACGTCTTCCTCACCGACCGGGCCACCGGGCTGCACGCGCGGCTGCGCGAGCGCGGCTTCGAGCCAGTCGGCGTCGACCTGTCCGAGCTGCTCAAGGGCGGCGGCTCGGTCAAGTGCTGCACGCTCGAGCTGCGGACCGCACCCCCCACCCCGACCCGCCCGAGCACCACCACGCCAGCGGAGGCCCGCGCATGACAACCGTCCCGTTCCTCGACGTCGCCTCGACGGCGCGGTGGGTCGCCCACCGCGGGCCCGAGGCCGTGATCGGCCGCCTCGTGGACGCCCTCGCCGCCGACTTCGCCCGCTGGCCCGACCTCGACAAGCGCCCCCGGATCGCTACCCACTCCCGCGAGGGCGTCATCGAGCTCATGCCCACCTCCGACGACGTCACGTACGGCTTCAAGTTCGTCAACGGCCACCCGCGGAACCCGGCCCGCGGCTTCCAGACCGTCACCGCGTTCGGCGTCCTCGCCGACGTGCGCAACGGCTACCCCACGTTCCTCGCCGAGATGACGCTGCTCACCGCCCTGCGCACCGCGGCGACGTCGGCGCTCGCCGCGCGGCACCTGGCCCGGCCCGGCTCCCGCATTCTCGCGCTGATCGGCACGGGGTCGCAGTCGGAGTTCCAGGCGCTGGGCATGCGGGCCGAGCTCGGCGTCACGCACCTGCGGGCGTGGGACACCGACCCGGGTGCGCTGGCCAAGCTCGCGCGCAACGCCCGCGCGCTCGGGTTCGAGGTGCATGAGGCGGCGAGCGCGGCCGACGCCGTCACGGGCGCCGACGTCGTCACTACTTGCACCGCCGACAAGACGAACGCCACCGTGCTCACCTACGAGATGGTCACCGCCCTCGCCCGCCCGGGCGTGCACGTCAACGCCATCGGCGGCGACTGCCCCGGCAAGACCGAGCTCGACCCGGCGATCCTGCGTGCCGCCGAGGTGTTCGTCGAGTACGAGCCGCAGACCCGCATCGAGGGCGAGATCCAGCAGACGCCGGACATCGCCGTCACCGAGCTGTGGGAAGTAGTCGCCGGGCGCCGGGACGGTCGCCGCGCCGGCGACGACGAGACGCTCACCGTGTTCGACTCCGTGGGGTTCGCCGTCGAGGACTGGGCCGCGCTCCGGTTCGTGCGCGACGACGTGCCCGCCGCGCTGCTGCAGCACCTCGACCTCGTCGCCGAGCCGGACGACCCCAAGGACCTGTTCTCCCTGGTGCGCGCGGGCGAGCAGGACGATCTCGCCTCAGGGCGGCAGGCCCTCGACCGGCTGATGGGTCTGGCCGGCCGCGGGCACGCCGAGCCGCTCGCGACCGTGCGCGGCTGACCCCTAAACGGCGCCGTTCCGGGCCCCGGGACGGCGCCGGGATTTGCTTTCGCCCCGTGGGTCGCTGCGATCATTGCCCCCGGCGCGCATGTCGGCGCGCCGCGAGACCGCTGGAAAATGCTGGGACGGGGGCGTCGCGTGACCGCGATCCACGGCGACGACGCGCCCGAGGGCCGGTCCGCCGTCGACGACGTGATCCGGCGGATGCGGGCCGCCGCCACCAGGGCCGGGCGCGACGGCGGACCCGGCGCCGCCGGCACCGCGGACCCGGACGTGCTGCGCACCGTGCTCGCCACCCTGCCGCACGACGACCAGCGGTTGCTGTGGGACCGGCACGTCATGGGCCGCGACCTCGGCGCCATCGCGACCGAGCTCGGCCTGTACGGCCGGGCGGTGCTGCGGCGGCTCGGGCGGGCGGAGCAGCGGCTCGCCGCGGCGTTCGCGGCGGCGCACACCCGTGCCTGCCCGCCGGGGTGCGTCGACACGCGGCAGTCCCTGCACGCCTACGCGCGGCACCGGCTCACGCCGGGGCGCCGCACCACGCTCGAGAGCCACATCTTCGGCTGCGACGGCTGCATGCGCGCGTTCATCGACGTGCGGGAGGCACACTGGGCGCTGCGCGACGCCGGCCCACTGCTGCTCGCCGGCACGGTCGCGGGCGGTGCGGTGGCCCCGGTGGTCGTGGGGGCGCTGGGCGCTGGGACGGCGGGGGCCGGGGCCCTCGCCTTGGTCCGCCCCGTGGGCACCGCGCTCGCGGTCGCGTGGGAGTGGGTCCGGGTGCTGGCGCTGCGGCGCACCCACCTCGGCAAGGTCGGGCTGATCGGCGCCGGGGCCGTGGCGGGCGTCGCCGTGGCTGCCGTCGCGGTCGCCGTGAGCGGCGGCGGTGGCAGCCCCGTGGCGGCCCCGCCCGTGCCGTCGGCCACATCTTCCGCCGCGGCGCCCGCGCCCGGCGGCGAGCCGACGCCGGCGGCCCCGCCCGAGCCGACGCCCGGCGGCACGTCCGGCCCCGCGCCGACGCCGGAGCCGACCGAGCCGTCCACCGACGACCCGATCTCCCCGACGACGACCCCCACGGGGGCGCCGGGCACGGAGCCCACGGAGCCGGCGCCCACGTCGACCACCCCCGTCCCCGCGCCGAAACCCACTGGGACCTCGGAGCCGACGTCCACGCCGACGTGGTCGCCCACGCCCACCGCGACGTCGTCGCCCACCGCCACGCCTTCGCCCAGCCCGACTCCGACGCCCGACCCGACGCCGACCGACGAGCCTGACCCCGTGCGCACCACGGTCAACGCCGAGGTGCCGGGGCTGCGCGGGGTCTTCCGGGTGGACGTGTCCGACCCGGACACGCAGCAGGTCGTCGGCGTCAAGTCCGGAAACAGCTGGGTCCGGGCACGCGAGTGCGACGGCGGTGGCTGGTATATCGCCTCGAAGCGCAACGACGAGGCCGACGTGAGCGTCGAGGTCGAGGCGCCGCCGGGCGTGCCGCCCGACGTGATCCTCGACCGGACCGGGATCTGGCCGGGCTGGCTGAGCTCCTGCTGACGCCTACCGCTGGTTGAGCCTGTCGAAACCGACCGCTGGTTGAGCCTGTCGAAACCGACCGCTGGTTGAGCCTGTCGAAACCCGGTTTCGACAGGCTCAACCAGCGAGGAGAGCGACGCGTCAGCGCCGGTCGAAGCCGTGCGCCCCGCGGTCGTGGCCGTGACCATGTCCACCACCGTGCCCGTGCCCGTGGCCATGCCCGTGGCCGTGACCGTGGCCATGACCCGGACGGCCGGGCTCGACGCCGTTGATCGCCTCGGTGCTCCAGGCGAGCTGCTGGGCGGCGTTCCCGATGGCGCGGGACATGATGTCGAGCGCCTCGAGGTTCACGTTCGCCAGGTCGTCACCGACGGAGTGATAGTTCTGGTCGAGCGCCTCGCCGGCCGTGCCGCCGAAGATCGCGGCCTCCTCGTCCGTCTTGATGGCGTCCGCGCCGGTGAACAGGCCTGAGGCCGGCACGCCGTTGCTGATGAACGCGTCGTAGTCCGAGCGGCCGGAGAACTCCGAGTCCACCCACGGCTGGTCGATCGCGTCGAAGTAGTCCGTGAGAAGCGCCTCGGTCGCCACGGAGCCCTCGGGCACCGTGACCGGGGCGGGGAAGGTCGACTCGTTCGCGTCGTACACGCCGATCGTGTAGTTGGGGGAGCCCACCATGTCGAAGTTGAGGTAGGTCGCGATGTCGTCCAGCGCCTCCGGGTCGTTCGCGACGAGATCGTCCACGTAGTGCGTGGAGCCGACGAGCCCGAGCTCCTCGGCGCCCCACCACGCGAACCGCACGGTGTTGTTGAGCTTCTTGCTCTTGTTCAGCTGGACGGCGGTCTCCAGGATCGCCGCCGAGCCGGTGCCGTTGTCGTTGATGCCCGGGCCCTCCGGGACGCCGTCGAGGTGGGCGCCCAGCATCACCACGTTGTCGTCGCGGCCCTTGCGGGTCTCGGCGATGACGTTGAACGTCTCGGCGGTGCCGATCTCGGCCTGCAGGTCGAACGACGCCTGCACGGCGGGGTCGGCCGCGAGCACCGCGAGGATCGACTCGCCCTCCGCCTGCGTGACGCCCACGGTGGGCGCGTACCCGTCGTTGCGCTCGCCCAGGGTGCCGTTGAGCGCGCCGATCTCGTTGTTGTAGATGATCAGCCCTGCCGCGCCGGCCTCGCCCGCGGCGAGGGCCTTCGCCCCGAAGGTGCAGGCACCGCGCTGCACGACGGCGATCTTGTCGGTGGCATCGACGCCGGCCCACGAGTCGTCGTGCGGGGCCTCGGGGTCGTCGCTGGCCGGGCAGCCGTCCACGATCGCGGGCTGCACCAGGCCGGCCGTCACGCCGTCGTCGGGCGTGGACGTGGAGTACGTCATCGCCGCAGGATCGAACGTGGCGCCCGGCACCGCAACGGCCAGATCGAGGACGTCGAAGGTGTCGAACTCGAAGTACTGCCGCTCCGGTGTGAACCCGGCCTTGCGCAGGGTCTTCTCGACGTACCGCGCGGATGCCTCGTAGCCGTCGGAGCCTGCGGCACGGTTGCCGTCGTTCTCGTCGGCGATCTCCTGGAGCTCCTCCAGGTGCCGGAAGACGCGCTCGCCGGTGACCTTCTTGGACAGGTCCGGGCCCGGGACGTGTGGGCCGGGGCCGTGCCTGCCCGTGACCACGGACGGCGCCGCCGTCGCGGTGGGGGTGAGGGACGCCGCGACGACCAGCCCGCTGAGGGCGGCAGTCGCGACGGCCGTGGTGAACATCTTTGTTCTCACGGTCGACCTCCTGATGGGTGACCCCGCGAGGCCCGGGTCGGGCCCCGACACACAGCGCGACGTTGCGGGGTGCGGTTGGCGTGAGCGTAAGCCTCAGCGGGCGTCCAGGAAACCCAGACGGCGCAAGCTCAACCGACGAATGGCGCCCGTTCGAGGAGTACGAGGACCTCGTAGTGGCTGGTCTGCGGAAACATGTCGAGCAGCCGTGCGCGGCGGGGTCGCAGCGACGGCATGCGCGCGAGATCCTCGGCGAGCGTCACGGCGTTGCAGCTGGAGTAGAGCACGTGCGCGACGTCGGACTTTTCGAGCCGGTGCGACAGGTCGGCGCCGATGCCGCGCCGCGGCGGGTTGACCACCACCAGCTCGGGCGCGTCGCCGCCGCGGGCGAAGGCGGTCGCGTCGCCGGCGGCGAAGCGCACGTCGCGCACGGCGTCGGCCCACCACGCGGCGTCGTGCCCGCCGACCGTGGTGCCCGCGGGCAGGTGGGCGAGCTCGTCCCGCGTCACGCCGGCGCTGGCGATCGCCTCCGCAGAGATCTCGATGCCGGTGACGGCACGGCCCGGCGCGGCGCAGTGCAGCGCGAAGCCGCCGACGCCGCAGTACAGGTCCCACAGGGAGGCGGGCGCCACCTCGCCCACCCACTCCCGCGCCTGCGCGTACAGGGCGGTGGCCACGGCGGTGTTGGTCTGGAAGAAGCTCTGGGGGCGCAGGTGCAGCGTGATGCCGTCGAGCCGCATCGGCAAGGACTGCCGCTCGGTGAGCACGATCTCCTGCTCGCCCTCGAGGACGGCGGCGTGCGCGGGCTGCACGTTGACGCTCACGACCGCCACCTGCGGCAGCGCGCCGAGCAGCCACGGCAGGTGCTTGCGGATCCGGGCGACGGGCTCCTGGCTGCGCAGCACGAACCGCACCATGAGCTCGCCGTCGGCGGAGAGAGTCACGAGCACGTGCTTGAGCTCGCCCCGCCAGGCCGACTCGCGCGGGGTCTCGCGGCGCCGGGGCCCGCGGGACGGCGCCGTCGCGTCGTACGGCTGGAGCCGGGCGCGGGTGATCAGCTCGGCCAGGACCGGGAACGACTCCTGCAGCGCGGGCGGGTACAGGCCGCAGTCGGTGAGGTCGATGCCCTGCCCGGCGAAGGGCCCCGACGTCGAGCCGAGGATGCCGAGCACCGGGTCGTCGACCGTGCCCGTGACCACCATCTTCGCCTTGTTCCGAAACCCGGACTCCGGGCCGGTCACCGGCGGCAGCCAGGCGATCCGGTCGTCGGCGAGGAGGGCCGCCACGTGCTCCTGCTTCTCACGCACCTGCGTGGGGTACGGCGTCGCCAGCAGGGTGCACGAGTGGCAGCGGCCGGCGTCGAAGTGGGGGCACTGCACCCGCCCATTGTCTCCCGGGCAGTGGGGCTGAGGCGGTCAGCCCTCCCCGGCCTGCTGGAGGAGTTCCTCGACCGCGCCGGGATCGATGTCACCCGTCGCGGCAGCGCGTCGCAGGCGTGCGGCGGTCCGAGGCTCCGACACCAGCAGCGCGCGGGCGTGGGCGACGGCGTCTTCGACGGCCCCCGACCGGACGAGGGCCAGGAGCAGCGCGCCGAGGCAGACCGGGTCCTCGGGCGCGAGCGCATGAGCTGCCCGCACGTCGTCGAGGTCGCGGTACGCACCGTGCCGCCGCCGGGTCCGCTCGAGGGCGGCGTGCGCCAGGTGCACCTCATGGAGGCGCTGCAGCTCGGGGACTGGCCGCGGGTGCCGGTCGACCCGGAGGTCCTCGGTGCTCGGCCCCTCGACCACGAGCGCGGCCGACATCCGCCCTCGCAGGTCGCCTCCCCGCTCGTCCGACGCCGCCAGGGCGGCGAGCAGGACCTCCGGCAGCGTCGCCCGCCCCAGCATGGGGGCCGCGTCGCGCAGCGCGGTATCCGCCACGTCGGCGCGCTCCATCAGGTTCGCGATCACCAGCAGGCCCGGCACCTGGGCGACTGCCACGTGCGCCTCGAGCGCCGGGCCGTTGTGGACCGCGACCGCGCACGTGGAGTCGACGACTCCGAGTTGGGAGGCAGCGGGAAGGCCCGCGACCACGCCGTCGACGATGTCCTGGGCTGACTGGCCCGCGAGCAGGCCTTCGCGGACGGTGTCCCGTACGTGCAGCGGAGTCTCGCCCTGGACGGCCGCGGCGCCCTTGCCGCGGACGACCACGGGGACCCGCGCGCCTACCGCGAGGACGAAGCTCGCGGTTGCGACGCCGACGTCGCCGCTCGCGGCGTCGCGCGCCAGCACCGTGAAGGTCATCGTGCGACCTCTAAGCGACGAAGATGCAGAACGGGTGGCCAGCGGGGTCGGAGTAGACCCGCAGCGGCTCCTCCGGGTCGTCGGACCGATCGTGCAGCAGCCGCGCCCCGAGGGCCAGTGCGCGCTGGTGCTGGCGGTCCAGCTCGGCGACGTCGGGCACGGTGGTGTCGAGGTGCAGCTGCTGCGGGACGGTCTGGTCTGGCCAGGTGGACGGCGTCAGCGTCTCCACCTGCTGGAATGCGAGCTGCGCGCCGCCGGGGTTGCGCAGCACCAGCCAGTCGGCGCCGCGCGGGTCGGGCCCGCCGTGAGCGGGCGGCTCGTCGCCGGGCCGGTAGGCGAGGCCGAACATCTCGCGGTAGAACTCTGCGAGCCCCCGCGCGTCGGTGGTGTCCACCACCACCTGGAGGATCGTGGGGACGGCGGGCTGGTGGGCGTCGGTCATCGGACCTCCTCGGGGAACTGCTGGGCGATGCCGCGCAGGGTCACGGTGAACGCGGCGTAGTCGAAGCCCTCCGCCAGGTTCGAGTTGTCCGCCCGGAGTCCGGCGGCGCCGTCGGCCTGCTCGCGCAGGATGTCCGCGTGGCCCGCGTGCCGGTGCAGCTCTGCGATCACGTGCACCAGGATCTGGTGCAGCGTGACGTCGTGCCGGTCGGCAGGCCACCAGCCGACGCGCCCGGGCGCGTCGAGTGGCAGCGCCTCGATGGTCTCGTCCGCGAAGTCCCACGCCCGCCGGTACAGGCCGACGATCTGCTCGACCGACTCGTCGGCGGTCGCGAAGAACTCCGCCTGCAGCGCGTCGGCGTCGGCGTCGGGGGCGTCGGCTGCCGCCAGCCAGGGTGTCTCGTCCGGGCGGGGCCACGGACGCCCGAACACCCCGCCGAAGTAGCCGATCTCCACCGTTGCCGCGTGCTTGATGAGCCCGAGCAGGTTGGTGCCCGTCGGGGTGCGGGGCAGGCGGGTCTCCCGCTCGGGCAGACCCTCGACCTTCCACAGCAGCGCCTCGCGGGCGGCCTGCAGGTAGCGGCGGAGCACGGGCTTGGCGTCCGGGGGCGTCGTCGTCATCGCCCCAGCGTGCCCGCGCCCACCGACATCCCGCGACCCCTTTCTCCGAGGTAGTTCAAGAATCGCCGAGGTAGTCCCGAACTACTTCGCCGGATCTTGAACTACTTCACCGGATCTTGAACTACCTCGCCGAATTTCGAACTACCTCGCGGTTCCCACCCACTACCTCGCTGGGATCCAGGACTACTCGGCAAGAGGTAGGCAAGGCTTACCTTGCCTGCTACGGTGACGCCACGTCGTGACGAATTGTCACGACGTCGCGCCGGGCGTCCGGCGGTTCTCGACCTGGAGGTCCCCTGACGATGTTCACGGAGGTTGCGCTGCTCTCAACCCTGCTGCGAGAGGGGACGCGCGCCGAGCACACGCGGGCGGAGTCCGAGGGGTTCGTGGAGCGTCTCCTCGCCGGCCGGCTCGACGTCGCGGCGTACGCGGACCTCGCCGCCCAGCAGCTCGCGGTCTACACGGCCCTGGAGCGGGGCAGCGCGCGGATGCGGGACGACGCGCGCGGGCGAGGGCTCGTCTTCGACGAGCTGACCCGCGTGCCCGCCATCGAGCGCGACCTCGCACACCTGTACGGTCCGCAGTGGCGCGACGTCGTCCGCATGCTGCCGGCGACGGAGCGCTACGTCGCGCGCCTGCTCGCCGTCACCGAGGACGTGGCGTGCTACGCCGCGCACGCCTACACGCGCTACCTCGGGGACCTCTCGGGCGGCCAGGTCATCAAGCGGATGCTCGAGCGCCACTACGTGCTCGACCCTTCGACCGGCTCAGGGGAGTCCGGCGCGGGTCTGGAGTTCTACGCGTTCCCCGAGATCCCCAAGGCCAAGCCGTTCAAGGATCTCTACCGCGAGCGACTGGACGCGCTGGACCTCGACGACGCCGAGGTCGACCTCGCGGTCACCGAGGCCCAGGAGGCCTTTCGGCTGAACCGCGCGATGTTCGTCGAGCTGGGCGTCGCACACCCCTGACCGCGCCTGCCGAGGCTCTACCGGCCCGACCCGAACTACCTCGCCGAGATTCGAACTACCTCGCCGAGATTCGAACTACCTCGCCGAGATTCGAACTACCTCGCGGGGATTCGAACTACCTCGCGGGGATCCGAACTACCTCGCGGGGATCCGGACTATCTCAGCGGACTCGGGCGGCGAGCACGGCCACGTCGTCGCGCTGCAGGCCCTGCACCATCCGATCCACGAGCCGCCGGGGCAGCTCGGCCGTCGGGCAGCCGGCCAGGTCCTGCAGCGTCCGGTGCAGGTCGCGGGCGCGGGCGGTGGAGTCGACGGTGCGCGACTCCACGAGCCCGTCGGTGTACAGCAGCAGGGTGTCGCCGGGGGAGAGCTCGGCGGAGTGGTCGTGGCGCGGGGCCGTCGGGTCGACGCCGAGCATGAGGTCCGGGTGGCCGGGCAGCTCCTCGACGGTGCCGTCGGCCCGGATCACGGCCGGGCGCGGGTGGCCCGCGCTCGCCCACCAGACGCGGCAGCCGCCGTCGGCCGCCCCTGGCTCCTCGCTGCCGGTGCGGTCCAGCCGGGCGACGACGGCGGTGCCGGTCGCCGTCAGCGCCAGGCCTTGGTTGGCGCGGTCGAGCTCGCCCAGGAGCCGCGCCGGCGGCACATCGTGGCACCACACCAGCGTGCGCAGCATCGAGCGGAGCTGACCCATCCGGGCGGCCGCCTGCATGTCGTGCCCGGTGACGTCGCCGATCATGAGCACGCTCGAGCGGGGATCGAGCACGACGGCGTCGTACCAGTCGCCGCCCACCTTGTCGGTGCTGGTGGCCGACGCGTACGTCGAGGCGAGCTCGAGGTACGGCACGGGGGGGAGGTCGGTGAGCATCGCCGCCTGGAGCGTGGTCGCCACACGGTGCCGGTCCTCCAGCACGCGGACGCGTACCAGGGCCTGGGCCACGCAGGTCGCGAGCGTGACGGCCGTGCGCCTGTTCTCGTCGCCGTGGTCGTGCGGGCCGTGCCAGACCAGCACGACGATGCCGAGCAGGCGGTCGTCGGTGACCATCGGCAGCAGCGCGAGCCCGCCGAGCGACGGGACGACCCACGGGGCGAGCGACGGTTGGTCGCGTAGGGCCGCAGCGCCGTCGCGATAGAAGGTGGGTCGTCGGGTGCGGGCCACGGAGGCCACGGCGGGGTGGTCGAGGCGCCACTGCCGGGGCAGATACGGGTAGGCGCCCTCGCGCTCGACGAGGGTGAGCGTCGCGCCCGCCCCGTCGGCGAGGACGAGCGTGGCCCAGATCGTCCCGAGCCCCTGGCCGGAGGCCCGCAGAGCGTCGACGACCTCGTCCAGGGTGGTCGCCTCGGCGAACCGGCCCGTGAGGTCGAGGAGCATCCGGGTGCGTCGGGTGGCGTGCACGGCGACCTGCTGGATGCGGTGGGCGCGATGCCGTTCCAGGCGCAGCCGCAGCTCGGCGGTGCAGGCGGCGGCGAGGTCGGCGAGGGTGGCGAGGTCGGTGGAGCTCCACGCGTGCGCCTCCTGGTCGAGCGCGCACACCGTGCCGACTGCGGTGCCGTGGCGGTCGTAGATCGGGAACCCGGCGTATGCGCCCATGCCCAGCTCGGTGACGGTCGCGGTTTGCGACAGGCGCGGGTCGGCGCGCAAGTCCTCCACCACCAGCGGGCCGCCCCGGCTGATGGTCTCGCCGCACAGCGGTTCGGTCAGGGTGGTGCGCCGGGCGGCTTGGTAGGGCTCGGGCAGTCCGAGGGCCCCGGGGTACACCTGCGCGTCGGGCAGGACGATCGTCACCAGCGCGGTGGGCACCCCGAGCTGGCGCTGCACCAGCCGGGCGAAGCGGTCGAACGACGCGTCTGCCGCGGCGCGGGCCAGCCCGGCCGCCTCGAGCGCCTGCGCAGGGTAGGAGTAGGAGGTCGTCATCGCGCCGCGCCCTCGTCCCCGCTGTGCGCCCGTCGACCCGCGACCATGCTCGGATTGTTCCACGGGGACGGCTATCCTCGCCGGACGATGGACATCGCCGCCCGCACCCCGACGTCCGCCTCCTCGACGCGGCGGACGGTGCTGCGGCTCGTCGCCGCGGCGCTCGTATCGGCGTCGGCGGTCCTCCTGTTCGCGGTGCACGTACGCCCGGTCGCGTACGTGCCGCTGGTCGCGGGCGTCGGGCTGGGACTCCTGGTGGACCGGCGGCTGGGCCGCGACCTGGCGCTGATCGCCGTCGCGCTCGGCATCATCTCCACCATCTCGCTCGAGGCGGACCTGTCCGATGCCGGGATGGCGCGCTTCGCCGTCGTCCTCTCCTTGGCGGTGCTGGTGCCGTGGGCGGCGTCGCGGTACCTGTTCCGCGACCCTTCGACAGGCTCAGGGGGGACCGGGCCAGGGGTGGTGCGCTTCCCGATCGCGACGGGGCGACGCTGGTCGCCGGGGCAGTACGTGTACCTGGCGATCGTGGTGCTGGTGGGCTACCTGGTGCTGCCCTGGTACTTCCTCGGGTCGGGCGCGTACCTCAACTGGCCGGCGCTGGAGGGCGGGGAGGACATCGCGCGGCTGTTCGTCGGCGTCAACGCCGTGGGCATCTGGGACGAGCTGTTCTTCGTGTGCACGGTGTTCGCCCTGCTGCGGCGCCACTTCGGGGTGTGGACGGCGAACGCCCTGCAGGCCGTGATCTTCGTGTCGTTCCTGTGGGAGCTCGGCTACCGCGAGTGGGGGCCGCTGCTGACCGTGCCGTTCGCGCTGGTGCAGGGCTGGATCTTCGCCCGCTACAAGAGCCTGCCGTACGTTGTGACGGTGCACCTGCTGTTCGACGCCGTGGTGTTCGCCGTGCTGGTGCACGGCCACCACCCCGAGCTCTTCGACGTCTTCGTCACCGCGCCCTGAGCCCTCCCCGGGCGACGTGTTGAGCGCGAGGCGGTCGCCGTGGGAAAGTGCGGCCCCGGGCGATGTGCGGAAATGAGCGAGGCAACGATGGACGACCCTGTGGACGACGTCGACCTCGAGGCCTGTGCCACGGAGCCCATCCACGCTCCCGGGGCCGTCCAGCCGCGGGGTGTGCTGCTCGTGGTGGACGACGACATCGTGGTCCAGGCGTCGGCGAACGCGCCCGACCTGCTGGGGCGGGACCTGCCCGACATCCTGGGGCACCGCCTCGACGCCACGGTGGGTGACGCGGCCGGACTGCTGCGCCATGCCAGGGCGCTGGAGCCCCGCCCCCTGTCCGAGGTGCTGCGCCGGGTGACTGTCGACGGCCGCCCGTGGATCGCCGCGACGCACCGGACCGCCGAGGGCACGGTCGTCGTCGAGCTCGAGCCCAGGGACGAGGACGCCGACCCGGGCGACGGGTACCGCACCGCCTACGCCGTGCTCGGCAGGGCTGCTACAGCCGGTTCCCTGCGTGAGCTCTACGACCTCACGGCGCGCGGGGTGCGGGAGGTGACCGGCTTCGACCGGGTCATGGTGTACCGGTTCGACGTGGACCACCACGGCGAGGTGGTCGCCGAGGACCGCCGGGACGATCTCGAGCCGTTCCTCGGGCAGCGCTACCCGGCGTCCGACATCCCGCCGCAGGCGCGCGCGCTGTACGAGAAGAGCTGGCTGCGGCTCATCTCCGACGTCCGGTCCGAGCCGGTGGCCCTCGTGCCGGTGCTGCACCCGGTGACGGGGGTGCCGGCCGACCTCACGTTCGCCGGCCTGCGGGCCGTCTCGCCCGTGCACATCCAGTACCTGAAGAACATGGGAGTGGGTGCGTCCATGTCGATCTCCCTGCTCGACGGCGGACGACTGTGGGGCATGGTGGCCTGCCACCACGGGGGCCCGCACACCCCCTCGCTCGAGGTGCGCGCGGCGGCGGAGGCGCTCGCCTCCGGCCTGTCCCTGCAGATGGTGGTGCACGCCGCGGCCGACCGGGCGCAGCGCGCCCGCCGGGTGACCAACGCCCTGGAAGTGCTGGTCGGCGCCAGCGACGGACCGATCGCCGAGGTGGTCGCGCGGCCGGAGCTCCTGCGGGTGCTCGGCGTCGACGGCGCCCTGGTGCGCACCGGCGGCACCTCGGCGACGATCGGCACGGTGCCGGCCGCGCTCGACGCCGTCGTCGAGGCCGTGCAGTCGGCGAGCCCGCCGCGCCACGAGGACGGCGGCGGCAACCCCGTCTTCGCGACCCACGAGCTGCGGGCCGATCATCCGGCGCTGGCCGGGCTCGGCGAGGTCGCGGGCGCGCTCGTGGCGCCCCTGCCCGACGGCGACCTGCTGGCGCTCTTCCGCCGGGAGATCACGCGCGAGGTGACCTGGGCCGGCGACCCCCGTGCTAAGACCGTGGTTCGCGAGGACGACGGGGCGGTGCGCATCGGCCCCCGCAGCTCGTTCGCGCGGTGGCGGGAGATCGTGCACGGCACCAGCGAGCCGTGGTCCGGAGACGACGTCCGTTCCGCGGTCGTGGCTCGCCGGACCGTCGTCGAGGCGCTCTACCGCCGCACCCGGCCCGACCTGGGCGCCGCCCTGGTGCTGCAGCACTCGTCGCTGCCCGCCACGCTGCCCGCCCCGCCGGGCTGGCGACTCCAGGCCCGCTACCGCCCGGCCCACGGCGGGTCCGTGGGAGGCGACTGGTACGACGCGTTCGACATGCCGGACGGGCGCGTCGCCCTGGTGATCGGCGACGTCGCAGGGCACGGCCTTCCCGCGGCGTCCGCGATGAACCAGCTCCGCAACGGGCTGCGGTCGCTGCTATTGACGCACGGCGAGGTGGGGAGAGCCGTCGGGGCGCTCGACCATCTCGCCCGCACGCTGCTGAGCGGTGACATGGCGACCCTGTTCGCCGCGATCCTCGACCCGGGCGCCAGGACGATCGAGTACGTCTGCGCGGGCCACCTCTCGCCCCTGGTCGTCGACGGCCACGGCGCGCAGTGGGTGGACGTGGTGCGGAACCTGCCGATCGGCGCCATGCCCGCGGTTCCCGAGGTCGGCCGGCTCGAGCTGCACGAGGGTCAGTCGCTGCTGCTCTACACGGACGGGCTCGTCGAGCGGCGCGGTACGTCCCTTCGGGCCCGGCTGGAGGAGCTCCGTGCCACGGCTGCGCTGACGCTGGACCTCGAGGTGCTCGAGCACAAGCTCGCGGGCCTGGAGTCGGAGGACGACTCGACCACCCTGCTGGTGACCGCGTCCGGGCCCGCGCGGGGCTGACGCTCAGCCGGCGAGCTCGTCGAGCAGCCGGGACATCCGGTCGATCTCCGCGATCTGGTCCGCCGCCACGTTCCCGGAGAACTCCTGGACCGTCTCGTCCCGCCCGGCGGAGCCGACGTCCTCGACCATCTCCAGCGCACCCGCGTGGTGCTTGATCATGCCCTTGAGAAAGAGCCGGTCGAACTCGGTGCCGTCGGCGTCCGCCAGGGCTGTCATCTCGGCGTCGGTCAGCATGCCGGGCATGGAGTCGTGGTCGTGGGCCTGGGGGGCGCGTGGCCCGCTCCCGTCCGACGGCGCCGTCGACGACGTCGGTGAGGCGACCGCGGGCACCGGGAGGTCGTGGTCCTCGAGCCAACGGCTCATGTACTGGATCTCGCCGTCCTGCGTCAGGCGGATTCGATCGGCGAACTTCGCGATCTGCGCCGACGTCGACCGCCCGGGAACCAGCTGCGCCATCTCCACGGCCTGGGCGTGGTGGCCGATCATCCGGGTCATGAAGTCGGCATCGGCGTCGGTGACCACGTCGGCGTCACCCATGCCCTCGTAGTCCTCGGGTGCGATCGTCCGGGCGGGTTCGCCGGGCTTCCCCGGCGCGAGCACCGCCGATGACGGCGTCGAGGTCACCTCGGGTTCCGCGGCGGTGCACCCCGCGGCGGTGAGCCCTATGGCAAGGACGAAGGCGCAGGTCAGGACGGCGCGACTGCCGCTCGTGTGACGGAGCCGGGGGTCTGTGGTCACCTGTGGATCCTCTCCTGAGGTTGTTGCCACCGCGTTAAAAGATGCCCGCACACCTGGTTGGGAGGATGCTTCCAGGCGACACTCAGTGTGACCCAACAAGGAGGTGTGGCGCCTGTGCGTCGTCCAACCCTGAGTTCACGGATGAGAAGTTCACGGGCGAGGGGCGCCGCCGGCGTCGCCCTCTCGCTGGCCCTGACGGCCGGAGTGCTGGGGCTCGCGGCCCCGGCATCAGCGTCCGACGCCCAGTCCGATGCGTTGGAGCCCGACGTCCTGCCGGGCGAGGTGGCGTCGTCGAACATCGAGCACCTCAGCAACAACCCGAAGAACGGCGCCCTGCAGGGCACCGGCTCTGACCTCGCGTTCCAGGGCAAGTACGCCTACGCGGGCAACTACGACGGCTTCACCGTCTACGACCTGTCCGATCCCGAGGAGCCCGTCCAGGCGCTCCAGGTGTACTGCCCCGGCTCGCAGAACGACGTCTCCGTCTACGGCGACATCCTGGTGCTCTCCACCGACTCGTCGCGCAGCGACGACTCGTGCGCCTCGACGACCCGCCCCGCGACGGAGAAGGGCTCCTGGGAGGGCATCAAGGTCTGGGACATCTCCGACCCGCTCGAGCCCGAGTACGTCAAGGCCGTCGAGACGGCGTGCGGTTCCCACACCCACTCGCTGGCGCCGACCAAGAACGGCAAGGACCTGTACGTCTACGTCTCGTCGTACAGCCCGAGCTCGTCGTACCCCGACTGCCGCCCGCCGCACGACATCATCTCGATCGTGAAGGTCCCGGTGAAGAACCCCGCGGCGGCCAAGCTCGTCGGCACACCGAACCTCTTCCCGAAGGGCGGCTACGAGGGCGACCCGGATCGCAGAGCCTCGGCGACCTCCGGCTGCCACGACATCACCACCTACGCGAAGTACGACCTCGCCGCCGGAGCGTGCATGGGCGACGGCATCCTGATGGACATCAAGGACCGCGCCCACCCGAAGGTGATCAGCACGGTCCGCGACACCGAGAACTTCGCGTTCTGGCACTCGGCCACCTTCAACAACGACGCGACCAAGGTCGTCTTCACCGACGAGCTCGGCGGCGGCGGCCTGGCGACCTGCACCGGCGAGTATGCACCGGAGCTCGGCGCCAACGGCATCTACGACATCGAGAAGGTCAAGAAGCACGGCGGGAAGAACGGCAAGAAGCTCGCGTTCCAGAGCTACTACAAGATCCCGCGCATCAACGACAGCACCGAGAACTGCGTGGCCCACAACGGCTCGCTGATCCCCGTCAAGGGCAAGGACCTCATGGTCCAGGCCTGGTACCAGGGCGGCGTCTCCGTGTTCGACTTCACCGATTCGTCCCACCCGACCGAGGTCGCCTGGTTCGACCGCGGCGCGGGCATCTCCAGCGGTGGCTCCTGGTCCACCTACTGGTACAACGGCTACGCCTACTCGAACGACCTGGGGATCGGTTTCGATGCGTTCGACATCGACGACTCGATCGACGGCAAGGCCAAGACGAACCTCAAGTCGCTGAACCCGCAGATGCAGCAGAAGTTCTGAGCCTCTGAGCCCGGCTGATCGCCGGGCCGGTAGACGTGGCACGACGGCGGCCGGTCACCCTCGCGGGTGGTCGGCCGCCGTCTTGTCTTGGTGCGGGGCTCGCTGGAGCGCGAGCACGGCCTCGCGTGGGTCGTGAGGGACCCGATCCTCGACTGCCTCGGCTGATCGGACCTCCGACCTGCGACGATGCATGTCAGACGGTCGCCGGGAGCCATCTCAAGTGGGTCCCGGACGGTGTTCCGGGGAGGTTGTTGCCCCGCGCGCCGATCGTGACCAAATTGAGACGTCGGCCGTAAATATCAAGCATGACCTGGGATGATGCCGGAGAGTTTGCGGCGTACCGCACTCCCGCCCCCCTCGGGACGGTGAGACGGTGCCGTGCTGGTGACACGGCGGGGGGTAACCTCCGAAAACAGTTGCGCAGATCACTCTGTCTCGTCGTCGAGGTCGTCGAAGCCCTCGGACGGACTCAGGGATCTGCGCTTCGTATCGTCATCCGGCGTGCCGGGCAGAGCTGATCATCGGCCTGCACGGCCGCCACCGATTCGTGGGCCACTGGCCCCCAGCAGCACAGGGAAGCTTCATGCACATCGTGCCTTTGGCCGCGCGGCGGTCTCCGTCGGAGCTGGTCGGTCCGCGGGTGGCGCACCGCGGGCCTGGCGGCACCGTCTGATGGGGCGCTTCCTGCTGCGGCGTTCCGCCAACTACGTCGCGATGCTCTTCGTCGCCGTCTCTGCGACGTACCTGCTGGCCTCGGCGTTCATGGACCCCCGGTCCAACTATCTGTCGCGCAGCCCGAGGCCGCCGATGGACTCGATCAACGCGTCCCTGACGGCCGCGAACGTCAACGACGAGGACCCGCTGCTGCTGCGCTACTGGCGCTGGCTCACCGACATCGTGCTGCACTGGAACTGGGGCCTGAGCCCGGACCAGTCGCCGGTCGGCGACGCCGTCGCGAGCCGGATCGCCGCGTCCACACAGCTCGTCCTTCTTGCCACCGTCCTCGCGATCGTCATCGGTGTCGCCATCGGCGTGTACACCGCGATCCGTCAGTACAAGTGGCAGGACCGAGTGCTCGGTGGCTTCGGCACCTTCTTCCTCGTGATCCCGACGGCGGTGCTCGCCCTCTTCGTCGTGATCGGCGCCATCTACGTCAATGAGTGGCTCGGCTTCCGTCTCTTCTACGTCACCGGCTTGCACAGCTATGACGGAGACAGCTTCCTGCCCTGGCTGCTCGACTTCGCCCAGCATCTGATCCTGCCCACGATCGTGCTGACCATCATCGGTGCCGTCGGCTACCACCTGACCCAGCGCACGTACCTGCTGGACACGATGAAGGCCGACTACGTGCGCACGGCGCGGGCCAAGGGACTGCCGCTGAACGTCGCGATCCGTAAGCACGCCCTGCGCACGTCGCTCATTCCGACGGCCGTCAACGTCGCGTTCTCGATCGCGACGGTGTTCACCGGCGCGGTCATCACCGAGACGATCTTCGCGATCAACGGCCTGGGCCGGTACTTCGTCACGACGATCATCAACAACGACATCAACGGTGCCACGTGCATCGCAGCCTTCGCGGGCGTGTGCACGCTCGTCGGGGCATTGCTGGCCGACCTCATCGTCGCCTGGCTCGACCCCCGCATCCGGATCAGCTGAGAGGAGCTGGACGCACCATGGCTGACTCCGAGCTGACCGTCACCTCCGCCGCCGTCCTGGCCGCCGACGACGAACAGAGCACAGGCCTGCGCCGCACGGGGCGCTTCACCCTGATCGCCAGGCGATTCGCCCGCCGGCCCTCCGCGCTGTTCGGCGTCGTGATGCTGGTCCTGCTGGTCGCGTTCGCGATCGTCGGGCCCAAGATCGCGCAGTGGGGATACGACGAGCCAGACTTCCTCGCCCTCGCGCAGGCGCCCGGACCCGAACACTGGCTCGGGACGACGACGGGCGGGTCGGACGTCTTCGCGCTCGTCGCGCGCGGCCTCGGCCGCTCCCTGGCGATCGGCATCCTGTCCTCCGTCGCGATCACGGTGATCGCCGCCGTGATCGGCACCACCATCGCCTTCTTCGAGGGCTGGGTGGAGCGGGCCGGCATGTGGGTTCTCGACATGCTGCTGGTGGTCCCGTCGTTCCTGCTCATCGCGATGATCGTCCGGTCCTCGTCGGGCTCCAACGGCTGGCTCTGGCTCACTCTCGGCATCACGCTGTTCGGGTGGATCGGGTACGCCCGCGTGCTGCGCACGCTCACCCTGTCACTGCGCGAGCTCGACTACGTGCACGCCGCGAAGTACATGGGGGTGCGTTCGTTCACGATCATCCGCCGCCACCTCATCCCGAACCTCGGCTCGGTGCTCATCATCCAGACGGTGCTCGGTGTCGTCAGCGCAGTGAACTCCGAGACGGCGCTGTCGTTCCTCGGGCTCGGCATCAAGGCGCCTGACACGTCGCTCGGTACCATCCTGCAGGCGGGGCAGAGCGTGATACTCACCGCGCCCTGGGTACTCATCGCCCCGTCGATCGCCCTGGTGCTGCTCACCTTCTCGGTGCAGCTCATCGGCGACGGCCTGCGCGACGCCATCGACCCGAACTCGCGGTCGGGAGGCCGAGCATGAACCCCGTCCTGAGCGTGCGAGACCTCCACGTCAGCTTCGCCTCCGAGGCGGGCGCCGTCCGCGCGGTGCGCGGCGTGAACTTCGACCTGCTTCCCGGCCGCACGCTCGGCATCGTCGGCGAGTCCGGCTCCGGCAAGTCCGTGACGTCCTTGTCCATCATGGGCCTGCTCGACGAGAACGCCCGCGTCGAGGGTTCGATCCGGCTCAAGGGGACCGAGCTGCTCGGGCTGAGCGAGCTCGAGCTCTCGAAGTACCGCGGCAACGAGATGGCGATGGTCTTCCAGGACCCGCTGTCTGCGCTGACCCCGGTGTTCTCCATCGGGGACCAGATCGTCGAGGCGCTCGACCTGCACCAGGACCTGAACCGCAAGCAGGTGCGGGAACGGTCGATCGAGCTGCTCGACCTGGTCGGCATCCCGAACCCGGCCGAGCGACTCAGGGCGTACCCCCACCAGTTCTCCGGTGGCATGCGCCAGCGCGTGATGATCGCGATCGCGATCGCGAACGACCCCGACGTCATGATCGCGGACGAGCCCACCACGGCCCTCGACGTGACGATCCAGGCCCAGGTGCTCGACGTCCTGAAGAAGGCGCAGCGGGAGACCGGCGCCGCGGTCGTCATGATCACCCACGACCTGGGCGTCGTCGCGGGCGTTGCGGACGACGTTCTCGTCATGTACGCGGGGCGGCCCGTGGAGCAGGCGCCGGTGGACGAGCTGTTCGCGCGACCCGCCATGCCGTACACGATGGGTCTGCTCGGAGCCGTGCCCCGTCCCGATCGAGGCGAGAACCGGCGCCTCATCCCCATCCAGGGCAACCCGCCGTCGCTCGTCGACCTGCCCACCGGCTGCCCCTTCGCTGCGCGCTGCCCGCTGGTCGAGGACCGCTGCCGCACGGTCGAGCCCGACCTGCTGCCCGTCACCGGCCGGCCCGAGACACTCGCCGCCTGCGTGCGTGCCGACGAGCTGGCCGAGCAGGGCGTCACGTTCGACGACGCCTACGTGGTGGAGGAGGCCGCGGAGTCGACGCTCGATGCCGTCCCCCGCGAGGAGCGCGAGGTCGTGCTGGAGGTAGAGGGCCTCCAGCGGCACTTCCCGCTCACCAAGGGCGGCTTCCTACGCCGCCGTGTCGGGACGGTCAAGGCTGTCGACGGCGTGACGTTCGACGTGCGCGCCGGGGAGACCGTCGCACTGGTGGGCGAGTCGGGCTCGGGCAAGACGACGACGCTGATCGAGATCATGAAGCTCGAGGCGCCGCAGGGCGGCCGGGTGGCCGTGCTCGGCAAGAACCTCGCGGATCTGCGCAGGCCGGAGCGGGCGGCCTTGCGCCGCGATCTGCAGATCGTGTTCCAGGACCCGATGAGCTCGCTCGACCCGCGGATGCCCATCTACGACGTGCTCGCGGAGCCGCTCAAGGTGCACGGTTGGTCGCGAAAGAAGACCAACGACCGCATCGACGAGCTGATGAAGCTCGTGGGCCTCAACCCGGACCACGTCGACAGGTTCCCGTCGCAGTTCTCCGGCGGGCAGCGCCAGCGCATCGCCATCGCGCGGGCGCTGGCGGTGAGCCCCCGGCTCATCGTGCTGGACGAGCCGGTCTCCGCCCTCGACGTGTCGATCCAGGCGGGCGTCATCAACCTGCTCGAGGACCTGCAGGCGCAGCTCGGCGTCGCGTTCCTGTTCGTGGCGCACGACCTGTCCGTGATCCGGCACATCGCCAGCCGCGTGGCCGTGATGTACCTGGGCCAGGTCGTGGAGTCCGGACCCACGGAGGCCGTGTTCACCACGCCGCGCCACCCGTACACGCAGGCGCTGCTGTCTGCGGTCCCGCTGCCCGACCCCGCGCTGGAGCGCGGCCGCAAGCGCGTGGTGCTCGAGGGTGACCTGCCCAGCCCGGCCGAGGAGATCCCCGGCTGCCGGTTCGCCAGCCGGTGCCCCGTGCGCGCGGCGCTGCCGGCCGAGGATCAGCACCGCTGCGACTCCCTGTTGCCGGTGCTCACCGGCAGCGACCAGCTCGCCGCCTGCCATTTCCCGCTGACGCCAGCGGCCACACCAGACGTGCGGGAACCCTCCCGCGCCTGACCCGTCCGGGTCATCTACCCAGCGGTAGACGCTTCTCAAGGAGAACCATGACAACGATCCGCAAGAAGGGGGCCGGCGCGGTCGCTGCTGCCGCAGTGCTCGCGCTCGCCCTCACCGCGTGCGGCTCCGGCGGCGAGGACGAAGGCACCGCCGAGGGCAACGGCGACAAGAGCGTGACGACCGAGGCGGCCGACGGCGTCCCCTCGTCGTACAAGGGCGAGCTGCCCAAGCCGGAGGCCGGGAAGGCGTACAACAACCCGCAGGAGCGCGACGCGGTCGAGGACGGGGGCACGTTGACCCTGCCCACCGCCGAGATCACCCCGAACTGGAACGGGTTCTCCGTCGACGGCAACACGCGGTACATGGCCGATTTCTGGAAGATCTATCAGACATCGCTGTGGGACTACGACGCCGCCGGCAACCCGGCGCCGAACCCCGACTACCTCTCCAACGTCGAGGTCACCTCCGACGACCCGCTGGTCGTCACGTACGACGTGAACCCCGACGCTACGTGGAACGACGGCACGCCGATCGACTGGACGGCCTTCGAGGCCACCTGGAAGGCGCAGTCGGGCAAGAGCAAGGGGTACAACCCGGCCTCCACCACCGGCTACGACCAGGTGAAGTCGGTGGAGAAGGGCAAGGACGACAAGCAGGTCGTCGTCACCTTCGACACGCCCTTCTTCCCGTACCAGTACCTGTTCATCAACCTGCTGCACCCGGACAGCCTGGACGCCAAGACGTACACCGAGGGCTGGGTCAACGACCCGCGCAACGAGTGGGCGGCCGGCCCGTTCATCGTCGACTCGCAGGACGAGACGCAGGCCACCTTCGTGCCGAACCCCAAGTGGTGGGGCGAGACACCGAAGCTGGAGAAGATCGTCTACAAGCAGATGGAGGATGCTGCCGCGATCAACGCGTTCCAGAACGGTGAGGTCGACGCCACAGGTGTGGCCGCTGCCGACCGGCTCAAGGTGGCGCGGGGCATGGACGACGTGCAGATCCTCATCAACTACGCCCTGTCGACCGGGGTCTTCACGCTGAACGCCAAGGCCGAGGCGCTGGAGGACATCGCGGTCCGCAAGGCCGTCACGCAGGCCACCGACGTCACCAAGCTCGCCGAGATCGACTTCCAGGGTCTCGGCTGGGAGGAGGACCCTGCCGGGTCCGAGGTGATGTCGCCCATCCAGGACGGCTACGAGAACAACATGCCGGCCGACGCCGCGTTCTCCGTGGACAACGCCAAGGCCACGCTCGAGGGCGCCGGCTACGCGCTCAACGAGAGCTCGGGGTACTACGAGAAGGACGGCAAGCCCGCCCACCTCAAGTACACCTTCTTCGGCGACAGCCCGACGCAGACCGCCATGGCGAACGCCGTGCAGGCGATGCTCAAGGCGGCCGGCATCGAGGTGGAGCTGGACAACCAGGACTCGTCGAAGTTCTCCGACGTCGTGGTCGGCGGCAAGTACGAGATGCTCATCATGGCCTGGTCGTCCTCCGACCCGTACGGCTACAGCACCTCAGGCTGCCAGCTCTATTGCTCGGACTCCGACTCGAACTTCACCTACATCGGCACTCCGGAGATCGACGCGGCGATGAAGAAGCCGGGCACCATCGAGGAGATCCCTGAGGCGGTCGCTGCCTTCAACGAGGCGGAGAAGGAGGCGCTGGAGCAGTACGGCACCTTCCCGATCGACTTCGGCCCCGAGATGACCGGCGTCAAGAAGGGTCTGGCCAACTACGGTCCGCTCACCTCCGGCTTCGAGGGACTGGCCCCGCACCCGGAGAACTGGGGCTGGCAGAACTGACGCACCGCGCCGCAGGTTGAGCCTGTCGAAACCCTGGTTTCGACAGGCTCGACAGGCTCGACAGGCTCGACGGGCGGCTGACGACGCCGCCACGGCCACCGGCCGTGGCGGCGTCGTCGTGCCCGCAGCCGCCGGGAACTCAACGGTGGCGGCGGAGTGGCGCTTCGACGAGCGGGACGGCGACGGCGACGAGATGCGCTGCACCACGGCCGCCTGCAGGGCGATGAAGACGATCCCCAGCAGGCCGCCGGAGTAGAGCAGGAGGTCCGGGGGGAACGCGCCCGCGGGCGGGCCCCCTCGACGACGAGCGACACCGTGAACACGACCAGCAGCGCCGCCGTCCCCACGAGGAAGCTCACGAACGTCGCCGCCCGGCCGACCGCCCGGCGCGGGAGAACGGGAGGGCGGCGGTGAGCAGCACCAAGCCGGAGCCGAACGACAGCGCCGCCGTGCCGAACGCCGTGCCCGTCTCGGTGGCGACGGTGCCGTTGACGCGGCTCTGCAGCGCGGCGGCGACCCCCGCGACGATCGCCAGCCCGACGCCGATGGCGCGCTGCCGCCCGGTCGCGATGGTTGCCACGGCCGCCATTGTCCCCGTCGGTCGGGCGTGTCGAGACCCGGTTCCGGCGAGGAGTCAGGTGAGGTGGTCGAAGTCCCCGCGCACCCACGCGGCGTGACGCTCGGCGGAGCGCAGCACGATGTCGCGCGCGTCGGCGGGGATCACGCCCTCGAAGTTGTTGTAGAGCCGCTCGAACGGTCGGCGGGCGACGTGCTCTGCGACCCGCGTCACGACCGCCCCCGACAGCGGGATGCGGTTGGGGTAGCTGCGCATGAAGCTCACGGACGTGCGGTCGGGGTTGGCGAAGATCGTGTCGCCGGACAGCAGCACCCCGCGCCCGTCGGCGCCGTCCGCCCAGTGCACGACCGCCGAGCCGGGGAAGTGCCCGCCCGGCTGGCTGAGCACCACGCCGGGCAGGACCTCACGCTCTCCCGACCACGTCTCGATGACGGCGTCGGGGCGCGCCACCCAGCCGGCGTCGGCCTCGCTGACCAGCACCGGGACATCATGGCCCGTCGCCGCGGCGATCCGCCGGCTCCACTCCACCTGCACGCCGAACATGTGCGGGTGGCTGGCCGCGACCACGACGTCGCCGCCCCCGGCCGCGTCGACGACTGCCGCGACCACGCCGTCGTCGACGAAGCCCAGCGGGTCCCACAGCAGCGCCCCCGCGGAGGTGCTCACCACCTTGGCCCGCTGCCCGATGCCGACCCCGGGCGCGGTCTGCAGCCCGAGCAGGCCGGGTTCCAGCTCGACGACCTCGACGGCGCGGCCCTCGGCCGCCAGCTCGTCGAGGGTGGTCCAGGCCTGGCCGGCGGCGGGCACCCACTGCCGCTCGTCGGCGCAGATCGCGCAGACGTCCGGGCGGGAGGCGTGCTCGACCGCGCAGGTGCGGCAGATCCAGAACTCATCGGTGGTCGACTGATCCGTGGCCATGTCGACCAGACTTCCACCTCGAGGCGGAGGCGCCCAGCGCTTTGCGCTCCCTAGGCTGGGCAGGTGCCGCAGGAGACCACGAGTATGACCACGCGCCTCTCCGACTGGTGGGGGATCGGCTCCGGCTGGGAGCGCATCCCCGCCGACCCGTCGCGCGCCTACCGGAACGACCTGTGGCTCGGCGCGGCGTTCGTCGTCGTCACGGTCGTGGGCACCGAGCTGGCCCGCAGCTTCGGCAGCTTCGTGGGGGTCGACACCCCCGCCTGGGGCCTGTTCGTGATCGCCGCCGCGGGCGCCGTCCCGCTCGCGTGGCGTCGCCGGTACCCGCTGACGGTGCTTGCCCTGGTGTACCTGCACTTCCTCGTCGTGGGCCTGACCGTCCCGATGGTGACGGCGGTCGCGCCGCTGCAGGTCGTCTACTTCGTCGCGCTGTTCAGCGCGGTGGCGTGGGCGCGGGACCGGCAGGCGATGACGGTCGTCGTCGGGGCCGCGCTGCTGGCGATGTTCCTCTGGCTCGCGTGGCAGTTCGCGGCGGGGGCCGGCGTGCAGGGGATCGTCGACCAGCTCGACCTGGACGTCCCGCACCCCGGCCTGATCAGCCCGGGTATCGCCATGGTCGCCTACACCTGGCTCTTCAACTTCGCCTACTTCTACGGGGCGGTGGCGGGCGGCCAGCTCATGTGGCACGCCGCGCGACGCCGCGAGCAGCTCGAGGAGCAGGCGGAGACGATCGAGCGCCAGACGTTGGAGCTGCAGCGGCAGGCGGTGGTGACGGAGCGGCTGCGCATCGCCCGCGAGCTGCACGACGTCGTCGCGCACCACGTGTCCGTCATCGGCATCCAGGCCGCCGCCGCCCGCCGGATGCTCGCCCGCGACCCCGAGGCCGCCGCCGTCCCGCTGGCCACCATCGAGGGGGAGTCGCGCGAGGCCGTGACGCAGATGCGCGGGCTGCTCGGCACCCTGCGCGGGGTCGACCCCGGCCCGGACGACGGGTCGCGGGCCGGGGGCGCGGCCCCGGAGAGCCGCGCCCCCGAGCCGGGGCTCCCCGACATCCCCGGCCTCGCTGAGGACGCCGGCGGGCTCGACGTCGAGGTGCGCGTCGTGGCGGACCCGGGCGCGGTCGACGGGGTGCCCGCGCCCGTCGGCCTCAGCCTCTACCGCACCGCGCAGGAGGCGCTGAGCAACGTGCGCAAGCACTCCACCGCGCGGCGGGCGAGCGTCGTCGTGCGGGTGGACCGGCGTCCGGTCTCGATCGGTCAGCCGGGGGCGGAGCGGTTCCGCCACGGGTTCGCCGAGGTGGAGGTGCTCGACGACGGTCGTCCGCGCCCGGGGTCCACCGGGACGGGGATGGGCCTGATGGGGGTGCGCGAGCGGGTCGCCACGCACGGCGGGCTCGCCGACGTCGGGCCGCGCGTCACTGGCGGCTACCGTGTGCGGGTGCGCCTGCCCCTGCCCGAGAACCGCCCGTGACCAGCGTCGACACCCCCGGCGGCGGCGCACCGACCCGCGTGCTGCTCGTCGACGACCAGCGCCTCGTGCGCTCCGGTTTCGCGATGATCCTGTCCGTCGAGCCGGACGTCGAGGTGGTGGGCGAGGCCGCCGACGGCGCCAAGGCCGTGGAGCAGGCGCGGGCGCTGCGCCCCGACGTCGTGCTCATGGACGTGCAGATGCCCGTGATGGACGGCATCGAGGCCACCCGCCGGATCGTCGTCGCCGACCTTGCCAAGGTGCTCGTGCTCACCACGTTCGACGACGACGCCTACGTCGACGACGCGCTGCGCGCCGGCGCGTCCGGCTTCCTGCTCAAGAACTCCGACGCCGACCGGCTGGTCGACGCCGTCCGGACCGTCGCGGCCGGGCACGCGCTGCTCGCCCCGGAGGTGACGCGGCGCGTCATCGAGCGGATGGTCTCCGGCAGGCCGTCGGTCGAGGCGGTCCGGTCGTCGGTCGGTCCTGTCGAGACCCGGGTTTCGACAAGCTCGACCGGCGGTGGCGGGCTCGAGCAGCTCACTCCGCGCGAGCGGGAGGTGCTGGTGCTGGTCGGCCGCGGGCTGTCGAACGCGGAGGTCGCCACGGAGCTGTTCCTCGGCGAGGCCACGGTCAAGACGCACGTGTCGAACCTGCTGGCCAAGCTGCAGCTGCGCGACCGCGTGCAGGCCGTGGTCTTCTACCACCGCACGCTGACGTAGCGATCCCTCACCGTCCTGCGCACGGACGTGCGGGACGTGTGACGTCGACAGCACGTACGGCCGGTCCGGAGCCCACGGGCGAGTAGTCCAGCCCTCGCTGGCCAGGAGCCGGCGCACCTCCGCGACGACCACGCCCCGGGTGACGTCGCGCCCCGTGAACCGCAGCAGCACCGCCCCGCGGCTCGTGAGCCCGTTCTGCCGACGTCGGTCGCCGAACAGCGCCTCCGGCGTTGTGTGGGTGTCGCGCCCGTCGAGCTCGGCGAGGAGCAGCCGGCCACCCGGCAGGATCCACGCCAGGTCGGCGCGTGCGAGGAACCGGCCGTCGGCGTCGTGGACGACGAGCTGCAGTGCGTCGGGGCGGGCAACCCGCGTCCGCGCAGGCCAGCCGCGTCGCGGTCTCGATCGGCGACTCCGCCCGCGGGTCGGACTCGTCCCACCATGAGGTTGCACGGGCGGCACCGCGCCGACCCGCAGAGGACGCGGCTCCACTCGTCGCGACGCACGAGCAGGGCGACGTGCCGGTCGGTGAGGCCGTGTTCGTGACACTGGCCCGAGGACACCAGGCCCTCCTGCCTGGCGGCGACAGCGCGGAGGCGCCCGGGGACGACGAGGCGACGATGCATCCGTGCAGCAGACCGGGGTCGGGCCGGCCTGGCAGCCGTCATCCACAGCCCTCGTCGGTCGACGTAGCGATCTCTCGCCGTCCTGCGCCCGGACGCGAAGAAGTCGCTACGTCGAGAGCGGAAGTTCCTTGCGCTGGAGTGCACTCCAGCTCCTACGGTCGACCCATGACGGCAGTGGAGACGGAAGTCACGCTCGGCATCCGCGACGTGGCCGCGCACAGCGGCCTGAGCGTGGACGCGCTGCGCTGGTACGAGCGCGAGGGGCTGTTGCCCCCGACCCCGCGTGGGACGGACGGGCGACGGCGCTACCCGGAGCGGCTGGTGGTCTTCGTGGGGCTCGTCGTGGCGCTGCGGCGCACCGGGATGCCCGTCGCCGACGTGCGCGAGTTCGTGCGCATGTCCGAGGCCGGCGCCCGCTCCCACGGCCGTCGTCTGGCGCTGCTGGAGAAGCAGCGCGCGAACATCCGCCAGCAGCAGGCCCAGCTCGCGCAGGACCTGGCCACGGTCGAGCACAAGATCGACCACTACGGCGAGCTGATCGCCGCGGGGCTCGACTGCGACGGCCTGCCCGTGACCCCCGAGAGGAACGACTCATGACCACGACCACCCCGCGCACCACGCTCGGCGACGGCCTCACCACCTCCCTGCTCGGCTACGGCGCGATGGGCCTCGCCCAGGTCTACGGCGAGGTGGACGAGGCGGACGCGCTCGCCACGCTGCACCACGTCCTCGACGCGGGCATCGACCTGATCGACACCGCCGACCTGTACGGCGCGGGCTCGAACGAGCGGCTGATCGCGCGGCTGCTCGCGGACCGTCGCGACGAGGTCACCCTCGCAACCAAGTTCGGGATCGTGCCCGAGGACGACACGTACACGCGCATGGGCGTGCGCAACGACACGGCGTACGTCGCCGAGGCGGCCGACGCGAGCCTGCGCCGCCTGGGCGTCGACGTCATCGACCTGTACTACCTGCACCGTCGCGACCCGCGGGTGCCGGTCGAGGAGGTCGTCGGGGCGATGGCCGACCTGGTGACGGCGGGCAAGGTGCGCCACCTCGGTCTCTCGGAGGTCACGGCGGCGGAGCTCCGCGCGGCGCAGGCCGTGCACCCGATCGCGGCGGTGCAGAGCGAGTGGTCGCTGTGGAGCCGCGACGTGGAGCGTGCGGTCGTGCCGACGGCGGCTGAGCTCGGGGTGGGCTTCGTGCCGTACTCGCCGCTCAGCCGCGGGTTCCTCACGGGCACCCTGGGCGGCGCGGAGATGCCGGCGGGGGACTGGCGCAGCAACCTCGAGCGGTTCCGCGGGTCGGCGTTCGAGGCCAACCAGGCGCTGGTGGCCGTGCTCCGCGGCATTGCCGAGGAGCGGGGCGCGACGCCGGCCCAGGTCGCGCTGGCCTGGCTCCGCCGCCAGGGGGAGGTGCTCGGGCTGCCCGTGGTGCCGATCCCGGGCTCCCGCCGCGCGGCCCGGGTGGACGAGAACCTCGCGTCGTTGCGCCTGGAGCTCGACGACGAGGCCGCGTCCGCGCTCGGCGAGCTGGCCGACGGCGTGGTCGGTGCCCGCTCCGACCGGTCGAACCCGGACTGGGTGTCCGAGACCCGCGAGTAGGCGCCTGAGCAGGAGAGACGCCGTCTCCGCCCAGGGGCGGAGGTGGCGATCTCCGTCGTAGGGCGGATCCGCGCGGCCCCGCGGCTGCCTAGCGTGGACGCCATGACCAGCCTCACGACTCCCGCAACACCCGCCGGGCGGGCACACCGTGCCGACGCCGCCCTCGAGGTGCGCGGCCTCACGCGCACCTTTGGCGACCTGACCGCCGTCGACGACGTGTCGTTCACCGCCCCGCCCGGGCTGCTCACCGGGTTCGTGGGCGGCAACGGCGCGGGCAAGACCACGACCATGCGGATGATCATGGGCGTCCTCGGCCCGACCGCCGGCGAGGTGCGGTTCGGCGGGAACCCCGTGACGCGGGGCGACCGGCGCACCTTCGGGTACATGCCCGAGGAGCGCGGCCTGTACCCCAAGCAGCCGGTGCTCGACCAGCTCGTCTACCTGGCGCGGCTGCGCGGCATCCCCGCCGCCACGGCCAAGAGGGAGGTGCTCGAGCACCTCGAGCGCCTGGGGCTCGGCGACAGGTCGAAGGAGCACGTCGAGAAGCTGTCGCTCGGCAACCAGCAGCGCGTGCAGATCGTCGCGGCGCTCATGGGGGCCCCGCGCCTGCTGGTGCTCGACGAGCCGTTCAGCGGCCTCGACCCCGCCGCCGTCGACGGGATGGCGGACCTGCTGGCCGAGCACTCCGCCCGCGGCGTGCCCGTGCTGTTCAGCTCGCACCAGCTCGACCTGGTGGAGCGGCTGTGTGAGCGGCTCGTGATCCTCAAGGCCGGGCGGGTCATGGCCGACGGCCGCCCCGCCGACCTGCAGCAGGCGGGCCGGGTGCGCCACCGCCTCGTGACCGGCGGCGACGCGGGCTGGGTGCGGGAGGTGCCCGGCGTGCACGCGATCGACGTCGACGGCCCCGTCGCGCTGCTCGAGCTCGCCGACGACGCGACCGTGCAGCGCCTGCTCGCCACGGCCCTTGAGCGCGGCGGCGTCCGCGAGCTCACTCCCCTGAAGCCCACGCTGGCCCAGATCTACCGCGAGGTGACGGCATGACCACGACCGCCACGACCCGTCCGGATGCGCAGGGTCTCGACCCTTCGACCGGCTCAGGACGTCGCCCGCTCGACCGACAGGGCGAGGAGGGCACCCGCGGCGCCTGGCTCGTCGTGATGAACCGCGAGATCGTGGTGCGCGCCCTCAACAAGACGTTCCTCGTGGGGCTGCTCGTCTCGGTCGCGATCATCGCCGTGCTGGCCGCGTTCATGGCGTGGCAGGGCAGCAAGACCGACAGCTTCACCGTCGCCGTCACCGCCGGGGACACGGTCGCCACCGCGGCGGTCGAGACGGCCGGGGCCGTCCCCGAGGAGCAGGGCGGCGGCGCCGAGCTCGAGGTCGTCGAGGTGGCGGACGGCGACGCCGCCCGCGCCGCGCTCACCGACGGCGACGCGGACGCCTGGCTGCACCCCGCTGACGGGGGCTGGGTGCTCACCGGCCAGTCCGACCCCGACACGACGCTGACTGGGCTGCTCACGGCGGGCGTCGCGGAGCAGACCCTCGAGGACAACGCCGAGGCCGCGGGCACCACCACCGCCGAGCTCACCGAGGGCGGCACCCTGTCCACCGACCGGATCGACGGCGACGCCGTCGACTCGCAGACGCTGTTCTTCGCGTCGCTCGCCCTGGCGCTGCTGTTCTTCATCGGCGTCATCGGCTCGGGCCAGATGATCGCGGGCAGCGTGGTGGAGGAGAAGCAGTCGCGGCTCGTCGAGATCCTGGCCACCGCCGTGCCGCTGCGGCAGCTGATGGTGGGCAAGATCCTCGGCAGCTCGGTGGTGGCGCTGGCGCAGAACGTGGTGTTCGCGGCCGTCGGCCTGGCTGCCCTGTCGTTCACGCCGACCGCGTCGATCCTGCCGGCGCTGTCGACGTCGCTCGTCTGGTTCGTGCTGTTCTTCGCCGTCGGCTTCCTCGGGCTCGCGGCCCTGTACGCGGTGGCCGGGGCGCTCGCGTCCCGCGCCGAGGACCTGCAGCACACCACCACGCCGATGACGATGGCGGTGATGGGCATCTACTTCCTGACGTTCTCGGCCAGCGGCACCCTCGAGACCGTCCTGTCGTACGTGCCCGTCGCCAACGTCGTGTCGATGCCGGTGCGCGTGCTGTCCGGCGACGCCCTGTGGTGGGAGCCGATCCTGTCGCTGCTGATCCTCCTTGCGTTCGCCGTCGTCGCGCTCCTGGTGGGCGAGCGCGCCTACCGCGGGGCGCTGCTGCAGACCGGCGGGCGCCTCAGCTGGAAGCGCGCGCTCACGGCGTCCTGACCGAGTTGTCAGGGCCAGAGGGAGGTATTGGTGTACCTGGCCCTGACAACTCACGGCGGCTGCGACCTGTCAGGATCACGCGCACGTATCCATGCGCGTGGTCCTGACAACTCGCGGGTGGGGTAGGGGTGTCCCCCGAAATCGCTCAGGGTTACCCCCCGAACCTGCCCGGAGGCGCAGAATTCCGGGCCTCCGCGGGTCTAGCGTCGCACTTATGACCGCCGTCGACGCCGCCCGCCTGCAGTTCGCGCTGCTCGCCGGGACCCACTTCCTCTTCGTCCTGGTGACGCTGGGGCTCGGGCCCGTCGTCGCGATCCTCCAGACGCGGTGGGCGGTGGCGCGCGACGCCGGCAAGGCCGCGACCCTCGAGACCGCCACGCGGTTCTGGGGGCAGCTGTATCTCGTCAACTACGCGCTGGGCATCGCGGCCGGCATCGTCATGGAGCTGCAGCTCGGCCTGCACTTCCCGGGCCTGCTCGACGTCGCGGGCGGGGTTTTCGGCGCCCCGCTGGTGGTCGAGACGATGGCCGCGTTCTTCCTGGAGTCCACGTTCCTCGGGCTGTGGGTGTTCGGTTGGCACGTGCTGCCGCGGTGGGCGCACACCGCCGCGTTCTGGGCGGTGGTGGCGACCGGCTACCTGTCGGCGTTCACGGTGATGGTGGCGAACGGCTTCCTGCGGAATCCCGTGGGCTTCGAGATGGTGCACGGCGTCGCCCGGGTGACCGACGCCGCCGCGCTCATCACCAACCCGGCGGCGATCCTGTCCGCCCTGCACGTCCTGGGGGCGTGCCTCATGGCGGGCGCGTTCCTGCTGGTGGGCGTCAGCGCGTGGCACCTGCGCCGGTCGCCGTCCCGCCTGCCGGGCATCGTCGCCGCGGGGCGGCCGGGCGCCGTCATGTCGCCGGAGAACGACGTGTGGCGACGGTCGCTGCGCATGGGGCTCGTCACCGGCACGGTCGGGTCGTTCCTCGCGATCGGGTTCGGCTACGGCCAGTACTCGTACTTCGACGCCGGGGCCTCGGTCGCGAACGCCCCCGGCGTGATCGGCACCGCGTACGCGGTGATGCAGACGGTGGCGTTCCTGACGTTCCTGGGCGGCGTCGTGATGCTGCTCCTGTTGCCGGGCAACGTCCTGTTCCGCATGTGGCGGCCGCTGCGCGTCGCCCTGTTCGGCACGCTCACCGTGCTGCTGCCGCTGCCGTTCGTCACCGGCCTCCTCGGCTGGGTGGCGCGCGAGGTGGGCCGGCAGCCGTGGGCGATCGAGGGCGTGCTGCGCACCGAGGACGCCGTCTCGGACGCGTCCGCCGGCGTCGTCATCGCCTCGCTCGTGGTGCTGGTCGGCACCATGCTCACGCTCGCCGTCGTCGACTGGTCGGTCATGGCCCGGCTCTCCCGGCGGGGCGCCGCGCGGCTCACCCTGGGCGCGCCGCCCGGGGAGGCCCTGCGCGACGGCCCTGAAAGCTCGTCGCCCGTCGACGGCCGCCCCGACACTGACGACGCGTTCGACCCCGCGGTCGACCCCGACCGCACCGAGATCCTCACCTTCGGAGGTACACGATGAACGCGCTCGGCTGGGGGCTGCTGCTCGCCGTCCTGCTCGCGGGATGGGCCGTGCTGGACGGCGCGGTGCAGGGCGGGGCGCAGCTCGTGCGCGGACTCGGTGGCCGGGACGACCCCCGACGCCGCGTGGTCCTCGCTACCGTCGCGCCGTTCCTGCTGCTCGGCGAGGTGTGGCTGGTCGCCGTGGCGGGGGTGCTGCTCGCAGCGTTCGGGCACGTCGAGGCCGAGCTCTGGGCCGCCGCGTACCCCGTGGTCGTCGCGCTCCTCGTGGCGTGGGTGACCCGCGACGCCGCGCTCTGGCTGCGCAGCCGGCTCACGTCGCCGCGCTGGCGGCGCGGCTGGGACGTCGTCGGGCAGGCGGCGAGCGTCGCGCTCCCGGCGGCGTTCGGCGCGCTCTCCGGTGTGGCGTGGGTGCTGCTCTCGGGGGTGCTCTCGCAGGCCGCGGACGGCTTCACGGCGGCCCAGGGCCTCGTGCTCGGCGTGCCGGTGGTGACGGCGGGGCTCGGCGTCGCCGCGGCCCGGGTGCACGGCGGCCTGGTCGTGGCCGCGCGCGCGCCCGTCGCGATCGCGCAGGAGGCCCGACGGCGCGTGCGCCGCGCTCTGGTGCCGGCCGCGGCGCTCACGACGCTGGCCGCGCTCGGCGCGCTGGGGATCGCCGCTCTGGGCACGGCGTCGGCGCTGCTGGCCGCGGTGCTGCTGATCGCGGCGGCGTGCGTGGCGCTCGCGGCCCGGTTCGACCTTGACAACGGCCTGCGGCGCAGCGGCGTCGTGCGCTGGGCGGGGCCGGTGCTCGCCGTCGTGCCCGTGGCGGCGACGGCGGCCGTGGTGGGCCCGGCCGTGATCGCCCTCGCCGCCCCCGTTGCCGTGCTGCACGGCCTGACGTGGCCCGTGCTCGGCGCGTTCGCGGCCGTCCTCGTGGCGCAGGCCGTGAGCTGGCGGGTGCTGGTGCGGCCGCTCGGGCCCCGCACCGCCGTCTTCCTCTGAACCCTCTGACGTGGGCTCTGACGCGGACGACACGCCGGGGCAACACCGACGAAATCGTCGCCGCGCAGCATGGGGGTGAGCGGCCGACCGCGCCGCGAGCATGAGGCCCACGACGCCTGTCCCGACGCCCGTCCCGATGCCCACCCTCATGCCCACCCTCATGACGAGGCGCACGATGGCGCCGGCGGCCCCGCCGTCGCACGCCGCCGGACCATTCGACCGGCGGTACTTCGCCAGGGCACGAAGACGGCAGGATCCGGCCGCCAGGCTTAGGTTCGAGAGGTGGCCCGACGACGTGGCGCCGGCCGTGACGCCTACACGTTCGACCTCGAGCCCGACGGCGACGAGGGGGCCGACGTTGCCGCCGTCGTGCGGAGCACGCGGACGGCGCGGATCGCGGACACGCCGGCGGAGACGACTCCAGGTCGGCACCGGCGGCGCGGCGAGCGCCCGACGGACACCCTGCTGATCGATCTCGATCCTGCCGAGGGCCCGGCCGACGACGCCGCCGACGACGCCGCGGCCCCCGCGGAGGGCTACCTCGGCGGCATGTCGGGACCGGCAGGGGGTGTCGACGGGCTGCGGCGTGCCGCAGACCGGCTGCGCCGGGCGCTGCGGGGGCGTCGGCTGGTCGCCGCGGTGGTGCTGGTGGCGGCCGCGCTCACGTTCGTCGTCGTGGACACGGTGGGCGACCGTAGTCGCCTCGCCGCGCTGCGGGACGCGCCCGGTGGCGTGGTTGACCTGACCGACGAGCCGCGCGAGGTGTGGCGGGTCGGGGCGGAGGGCCGCGCGCACGGCGGGCTGGTGGGCGTCGTCGACGGCCTGGTCGTGGCCCAGCACCAGGACGCGCTGCTCGGGCTGGACGTCGAGACGGGGGAGCAGCGCTGGCAGGTGGAGCTGCCCGACGGGTCCAGCTCGTGCGGGCCGGGGCCGGGCACGCAGACCCGGTCGGGCAGCGTCTCGGTCGAGCCCGTGGAGGAGCTCGTGTGCGTTTCGGCGACGGCGGGCGCCGACGGTGCCGATGGTGCCGATGGTGCCGATGAGGGCGCCGGGGACGACTCGCACGAGCGCAGCACGGTGACCGTGGTGGCCGCGGACGGCACGGTCGCGGCGACCCGTGAGGTCGCGGCCTCGCACGCGATGCTCTTCCCGGGCTCGGGCGGTGGGCTGGTCACGGTCGCGTGGGTGGGCGCCGCCCGCCCGGTGGACCCGAGGGTGGCGGACGACGTGATTGCGGGCACCGCCGATGCGGGGGCGATCCCCGACGGGTACGACCTGCGGGTCCGGCTCGAGGACGCGGCCACGGGTGACGCCCGCTGGGAGCACACGGTGCAGTTCGACGGCGCGGTGGACCCCGCACTCTGCGTGCGCTGGTCGGAGGACGGCACGACGTCCGGGGTGGACCTGCGCGGCGGCGTGCAGGCGATGGTCACCGACAAGCTGGTGTGGCTGGGAGGCTGCGGCATCGACGCCTGGTTCACGCCGGGCGGCGAGCGTCTGGACCGGCCGGGGGACCCGGGGACGTTCGAGGGGTTCTCGGTGGAGCCGCTGACCGGCGGCGGCTACGTGGCCCGCGTCGACGCGGACGCGGCCGCCCCGCAGGACGCCACCGACCGCCTGCTGCGCGGCGACGGCAGCGAGGTGCGGGAGGTGCGGGGCCGCTACCTGGTGCCGTTGAGCACGGACGGCGGCGGGGACGGGGTGCACCTCGAGCGTCGTCGGGGCACCACCGTGGCGACGGACGACGACGGCGACGAGCTGTGGAAGGACGACGTGCGCAGCACGAGCCTGCTGGTGCGTACCGCGCAGGTCGCGGTCGTGGTGGACGAGGGGCGCCGCGTGCACGGACTGGATCTCGGCACGGGTGAGGTGCTGTGGATGCGCGAGGACCTCGTGGAGGGCCTCGACGCATGGGGGGCCTACGGGCCGCGCTTCGTGGAGGCGGCCTTCACCGACGGGCGGCTGGCCGCTTTCGTCGTGCCGGACTACACCCGTAGCGACGTCGTGCACTGGGTCGCGCTCGACGCCGCTACGGGTGTGCAGTTGTGGCGGGTGGAGCTGGGCGGCGACGGCTGGGGCGTTCAGCTCGCCGTCGACGGCCGGCTCGTGCGGTGGTCACCGGCCGAGATCGTCGGACTCGGCTGACGGCTCCTCGGTGCCGGGGTCGGCGTCGTTGTCGACGCCGCTCTCGGTACCGGCGTCCTGCGGGCCGGCGAGGATCAGGTAGACCTCGCGCCGCGCCCGGTCGAGCACGGCCGCGGCCGCCTCGGCCTGCGCGCGGTCACCGGCGCGGGCCACCTGTGCGACGGCGCCGCCCAGACCGCGCATCGCGACGTGCAGCTCGTGGCCCTGACGGCGCGGGTCGTCGGCCACCTTCTGCCACGGGTTGCCGAGCTCCTCGCGGTGCTCCTCCACGTACGCGCGGCCCTCGTGGGTGAGCGACGCGAGACGGCGCCCGCCGTCCTCCGTCACTGTGACGAGGCCCTCGTCCCGGAGCTGGGAGATCGCCGGGTACACGGCGCCGGGGCTGGGCCGCCAGCGTCCGTCCGTGCGCTCGGAGAGCTCGGTGATGACCTGGTAGCCGTGCATCGGCCGCTCGACGAGCAGCAGCAGCAGGGCGGCGCGGATCTCGCCGCGCCCGGCGCGGCGTCCGCCGTGGTGACCGCGCGGGCCACGGGGTCCGCCGGGGCCGCCGAAGCCGGGGCCGAAGCCGGGGCTGAAGCCCTCGGCGCCGGGGAACTCCCCGCGCCGTCGGCGGTCGCCGCGCGGGTCGGAATGCCGGTCGGAGGACCGGGGGTCGAAGGATCGGGGGTCGAAAGAGGTGTCTCGTGGGGTTCGCATGAGAGATGTCCTTGCTGTCTTGGATGGATGACGACACGTCTAAGATCTGTCTTGGATGGGTGACGACACGTCTAAGATAGAACGCGATATATCGTTACGCAACGAGTGCCGATGTGATGTGGGTCACGTCCGTACCGCCTTGGTGACGGCCCCAGGAGAACGCGAGGAGGTACGCCTACGTTGGTCGCCATGGAGGTGCTACTCGTCGCGGTCACCGCTGCGATTGTCGTCATCGGTGTCACTGCGCTGGCGCCCCGGGCCGGGGTGGCCGCACCCCTGGTGCTGGTGCTGATCGGTGTCGCCGTGAGCTTCGTGCCCGCGATCCCGGGCATCGAGATCGACCCCGAGGTGGTCCTCGCGGGGGTGCTGCCCCCGCTGCTCTACGCGGCGGCGGCGTCGTTCCCGTCCATGGACTTCCGCCGCGACTTCACCGCGATCGGCGGGATGTCGGTGCTGCTGGTGGTCATCTCCGCGGTGCTGCTCGGGTTCGTCTTCTCCCGCGTGATCCCGGACATCGACCTGGCGGCGGGGATCGCGCTGGGCGCGATCGTCAGCCCCACGGACGCCGTGGCCACGTCGATCATCAAGAAGCTGGGTGCCCCGCAGCGCGTCGTCGTCATGCTCGAGGGCGAGGGGCTCCTCAACGACGCGACATCCTTGGTGCTGCTGCGTTCCGCGATCGCGGCGACGGCGGCCAGCGTGAGTCTGTGGGGCGTGGTCGGGAACTTCTTCAAGGCCGTGCTGCTCGCCGTCCTCATCGGGGTGATCGTCGGACGTCTCGGGCTCTGGGCCCGCGAGCACCTGAGGCACGCGACGCTGTCGACGGCGGTGTCCTTCGTCGTGCCGTTCGCCGCCTACCTGCCGGCGGAGGAGCTCGACGCGTCCGGGATCGTGGCCGCTGTGGCCGCCGGGCTCGTCACCAGCACGCTCTCCGCACGCCACCTGAGTCCGCAGGACCGGGTGGCCGAGCGGATGAACTGGCGCACCATCGAGACACTGCTGGAGGGAGGGCTCTTCCTCGCCATGGGCCTCGAGGTGTTCGCGCTCGTCGAGGACGTGCACGAGGCGCACGGGTCCGTCTGGATGGCGGTCGGCGTCGCGGGCCTCGCGGCGGCGGGTGTCGTCGGGCTGCGCGCGCTGTTCGTGCTTCCGCTGCTGCGCTACCTCTCGGCCCGGCGACGGCGGGCGGAGCAGGTCCGCGAGACGCTGGACCGGATGCAGGAGCGGGTCGCCGCGAAGCTCGACCAGTTCAGCGATCCCCAAGGCATCATCACCCCGGAGGCGGCGAAGGACCTCTCCGGCGTGTTGACCCAGAGCGACCAGAGGGTGTGGGAGGCCGGCAACCCGCGCCGGCAGGTGCGGGCGATGCAGCGTCGCGTGCAGGCGGAGGCCGACAGGCGGCGGGCGGCCTCCGGCGAGCTGTCCGACGACCAGCAGGAGCGGTTGCGGCAGCGCCGGATGGACCGCATCAGCGAGTTCCGGCGCCGGTTCACGCGACGCATCGCGGACGTGGACTATCTCCTCGCCGCGCCGCTCGGGCCCAGGGAGGGCGTGGTCATCGTGTGGGCAGGCATGCGCGGCGTCGTGACGCTCGCGGCGGCCCAGACGCTACCCCAGGACTTTCCGCAGCGCTCGCTGCTCATCCTCGTCGCGTTCGGCGTCGCCGCCGGCACCCTGCTGGTGCAGGGCGGCACGCTGCCGTGGGTGGTGCGCCGGCTCGGCCTGGCGGGGGTCACGTCGTCCCGGTTCGTCGAGGGGACGCAGGGCTTGCGCGAGGTCGTCGACGGTACGGCGCGCGACATGCTCGACAGCCCGGACCTGCACCGCAAGGACGGCACCCCGTACGCGCCGTACGTGGTGGAGCGCGTGCGCAACGTCGTCATGCGCGAACAGATCGACCAGGAGGAGGAGGACGCGACGCCCGAGGAGGTGTCGGCCCAGTTCTTCGAGCTGCGGCTCGCGACGATCGCCGCACAGCGCAAGGCCCTGCTCGAGGCCCGAGCCGTGGGGACCTACGACTCGGACCTGCTGAGCAGGGCCCTGGAGCAGCTCGACGCCGACCAGATCGCCGTCGAGATGCGGGGGCACCTCGACTCCGCTGATTGAGCCTGTCGAAACCCGGGTGGCTGGTTTCGACGAGCTCAACCGGCGAACGCGGTCAGGACGAGCTGATCTCGCTGCGCGCGACGCGCCACAGGCCGCCGACGAGCGGGGCGACCACCCAGATGAGCGAGGCGGTCGTGAGCTGCGCCCAGCCCTCGCCGTCGAGCGCGCCGCCGACGAGCAGCGGCTCGCTCGACGTGCCCAGGTCGACCCACGGCAGCACGTCGGCCATGCCGGGCACCAGCCCGCCGAGGAGGCCGAACAGCGTGGGCACCAGCATCAGGGTGACGATGGCGGCCGGGGTGCTGCGCAGCACCAGGCCGAAGCCCACGCCCTGCGCCATGAACAGCACCACGGTGATCGCGAGGTAGGCGACCCCGCGCACCGTGAAGTCCCACGCGGGGTCGGCGTCACGGAAGGCGACGACCAGCAGGTGGGTGAGGGCGGCGAGGCCGATCGTCAGCGCGAGCAGCACGAGGCCCGAGCCGATCGCGGCGACCACCTTGGCCAGCCCGACGCGCGTGCGTCGCGGCTCGAAGGTGAACGTCACCAGCGCGGTGCGCTGCGACCACTCGGAGGTGGCGGCGAGCACGCCGACGATGGGCAGCAGCATCGCCATCGGGGTCGTGGTGCCGGCGACGAAGGCGCTGAACGAGTGGTTGCCGCCGTTCACGGCCATCATGACGGCGAGCACGCCGGCGGTGACGATGGCGATGACTGCCAGCATCCAGCGGCCCGCGCGCGTGTCGAGCTGCTTGCGCCACTCGACCAGCGTGAGGGTGGCGAACGTCAGTGGCCGGACGTCGGAGGTGGTGCGGGGGCGGCGGGTCCTGGTCTCGACAGGCTCGACCGACGATGTGGCGGTCATGCGGACACCTCCTCTCGGACGGCCTCGCGGGCGTCTTCGGCGGTGAGCTCGAGGAAGAGGTCCTCGAGCCCGCGGGAGTCGGCGGCGCGCAGCTCGACGAGCACCACGCCCGCCGCGGCGGCGGCGCGGCCGACGTCGATCGGCTCGGCGGCGACCGACAGGCCGCCCGTCGCGGGAACGTCGACCTCGACCCCGCCGCGGCGCAGCGCCGTGGCAAGGGCGACGTCGTCGGTGGAGCGGGCGAACGTGCCGGCCTGCCGCAGCAGGTCGTCCTTGTGCCCCTGGGCCACGACCCGGCCGCGGCCGATGACGACGAGCCGGTCGGCGACCGCCTCCATCTCGCGCAGCAGGTGCGACGAGAGCAGCACGGTGCCGCCGCGGGAGGCGAAGTCGTCCAGGAGGTCGCGCATCCAGCGGATGCCGGCGGGGTCGAGGCCGTTGGCCGGCTCGTCGAGGACCAGTATTTCGGGGTCGCCGAGCAACGCGGAGGCGATCCCCAGCCGCTGGCGCATGCCGAGGGAGTACTGACCCACGCGGCGGGCGGCCTCGCGGTCGGTGAGGCCCACGAGGTCGAGGGTCGTGTCGATGCGGCGCCGGTCGACGCCCGTCATGAGCGCGGCCAGGGTGAGCACCTCGCGGCCGGTGCGGCCGGAGTGCTGGGCGGCGGCGTCGAGCAGCACGCCCACGCGTCGGCCGGGGTTGGTGAGCGCGGTGAACGGCTTACCGAGCACGCGGGCGGCGCCCGACGTCGCGGGGGTCAGGCCGCAGATCATGCGCATGGTGGTGGACTTGCCCGCGCCGTTGGGGCCGAGGAAGCCCGTCACGTGCCCGGGCTCGGCCGTGAACGACACGTCGTCCACGGCCGCCACCGATCCATATCTCTTGGTCAGGTGCTCCACGGTGATCATGGCTCCATCCTGCCCGGCCCCGGGGGCGCGCCGCGTCCGGCGAGAGGATGGTCCATGTCCTCCTTCCGGTGGATGCGGAGGAGCCGCCCGGCGGATGCCCGCCGACCCGCGGCTGCCTAGTCTCGGGGCATGTCCGCTCCCGACGTCGCTCGCGCCCCCTCCCGGACGCGGCCCGCCCGGGTGTGGGGCGAGGTGTGGCGCGTGCTTCTGGCGGCGTTCGCGGGGTTCGTCGGCTTCGTCGCGGTCGCGTGGGAGTACGACAGCGGGCGGCGGGAGTTCCCGTCGGACCTGTGGGGTGTGGACGTCCTCGTGGGGGTGCTTGGGCTGCCGCTGCTCCTGCTGCGCCGGCGGGCGCCGCTGACCATCGCGCTCCTGCTCGCCGCTGCGAACGCCGTGTCGGTCTCGGTCACCGGGGCCTCGGCGATCGCCGTCATCTCCCTGGCGACGACGCGCCGATGGTGGGCGCTCGTCGGTGTGGGCGTCGTCTTCTGCCTGTCGGGGACCCTCTACTCGCGCGTCCATCCGCCGACCGACGGCAGCGGCCCCTTGTTCGAGGTGATCGCCAGCTCGCTCTCGTACGCGCTCATGGTGTGGATCGGCGCGTACATCGGGCTGCGCCGCGAGCACCTGGCGTCGCTGCGGGAGCGCGCCGAGACGGCGGAGCGCGAGCAGGCGAGCCGGGTGGCGCAGGCGCGGGCCACCGAGCGGGCGCGGATCGCCCGGGAGATGCACGACGTGCTGGCGCACCGCATGTCGCTGGTCGCGATGCACGCGGGCGCCCTGGCCTACCGGACGGACCTGCCGCGGGAGCAGGTCGCGGAGACGGCCACCGTGGTGCAGAGCAACGCGCACACCGCCCTGGTCGAGCTGCGCGAGGTGCTCGGCGTCCTGCGCGAGACCGGGGTCGATCCCGCGGAGGTCTCGACGGGCTCGACCGGGGCCGGGCGGGCGCCCGAGCCGCCGCAGCCCTCCTTGGCCGACCTCGATGAGCTGCTGGCCGAGGCGCGCGCCAGCGGCGTCGAGGTGCGGCTCGACCGGCGCGTCGAGCGGCTGGACGGGCTGGGAGATGCCGCGAGCCGCCACGCGTACCGCATCGTGCAGGAGGGCCTGACGAACGCGCGCAAGCACGCCCCGTGGGCGCCGGTGGCGGTCACCGTCGCGGGAGCCCCGGGTGAGGGGCTGACGGTGACCGTGCGTAACCCGGTGAGCACCGTGGGGCCGGCGAAGGACGCGCCGGCCGCGCCGCCGTCGGGGCTCGGTCTGGTGGGCCTGACCGAGCGCGCCGAGCTGGTCGGGGGCCGCCTGTCGTTCGGGAGGACGGGCGACGGCGCGGACGGGCGCGGCGCCGCGTTCGTGCTGGAGGCGTGGCTACCGTGGGCGCCGTGAGCGAGAAGACGCGGGTGGTGCTGGTCGACGACGACGCCCTGGTGCGGTCGGGGCTGAGCCTGATCCTGGGCGGCGACCCGGAACTGGAGGTCGTGGCGTCCGCGGCCGACGGGCTGGAGGCGCTGGACGTGGTGGCGCGCGAGCGGCCCGACGTCGTCCTCATGGACATCCGGATGCCGCGCCTCGACGGGATCGAGGCCACCCGCCGCCTGGTCGCCGCGTCCGCCGTCCGCGTCATCGTGCTCACCACGTTCGACACCGACGACATGATCGTCGAGGCGCTCCGGGCCGGGGCCGCGGGCTTCCTGCTCAAGGACACCCCGCCCGTGCGCCTCGTCGCGGCCGTCCGTGCCGCGGCGGCCGGGGAGCCCACGCTGTCGCCCCGCGTCGCGGAGCAGCTCATCGCGGCGGTCACCGTGAGGTCCGCGCCCGACGGGCGTCGGGCCGCCGCCGCGCGGGTCGAGGCCCTGACGGACCGGGAGCGCGACGTCGCCCTCGCCATCGCGCGTGGCCTGTCCAACGCCGACATCGCCACCGAGCTCTACATGAGCGTGCCCACCGTGAAGACCCACGTCTCGCGCATCCTCACCAAGCTCGACGCCGCCAACCGCGTGCAGGCTGCGATCACGGTGCACGACGCCGGCCTCGCCGGCTGAGCCGGCGCCGCTCGCCGCCGCGCGGGCATGTGCATTTCTCGCCCTGTCGGCAGGGCGGGAGTGTCTCCTGCGGAGGGGTCACGGCTCCGCCGTCGCGGGAATCTCTTGCCGTGCAGGATTTCCGCCAGGCTGCCGGTCGGATCTCCTGCCGGGCGAACAGAGCGGAAAACGACAAGGGCTTCCGAGCGGTGCGGCGACGTGGGCGCGGCGCTGCCCGCGCCCATGCTCACCAGGTGGTGCGGCCGCGAGCGTTCGGGGCTTCCGTGAGCAGATCTACGACACGGCAGCCGTAGAGCATGGCGAGCCGGCCGATCTCGTCCAGAGTCCACGCGACCTGCCCCGTGTACCGGGCGGACACGGCGCTCCGTGACATCCCCAGGGCCATGGCGAGGTCCTGCTGGGCGAAGCCGCGCCGCGCGCTCTCCAGGCGTACGGCACCCGCAGCCACCTCGGCCAGGCCGTCGGTGGCAAGCCGGGGTGCCCGTCGACGGCGGGGACGACGCGCGCCGGGGCCGCCCTCGGCGTCGTCGAGGTCCGCGTCCAGATCGGGGTCGGCGCCGGGGACGAGGTGGGGGTTCAGCGGGCCGGTGGAACGCCGCACGCCGAGGATGGCGGCGTAGTCGGGCCGCGCAGGGGCGTCGTCAGCCGTGTCATCAGGGGTGTCATCGGGCACCGCGCCAGCCTGCCCTGGTGGGCGGGCGGCACACGGTCGTCATCCACAGGCTCTCCGCCGGTCGAGCCTGTCGAGCCTGTCGAGACCGGGTCAGGCGGCGAGGCGCTCCCGCAGCCAGGCGATGTCCGGGCCCATGTCGCCGTGCGTCTCGCAGACGACGGGTGCGCCGGCGGCGGCGATCACGCCGACCAGCAGCTCGGGCGGGATGTTCCCGTCGCCGAAGTGCGCGTGCCGGTCGGCACCCGACCCGGCGGTGTCGCGGGAGTCGTTGGCGTGCACGAGGTCGATGCGGCCGGTGATCGCGAGGATGTCGTCGGCCGCGGTCGCCAGGTCGATGCCGCCGGCCCAGGCGTGGCAGGTGTCGAGGGTGAAGCCGACGTTCTCGGCGCCGTTCGCCTGCATCACTGCCCCCCAGAGCTGCTCGATGCGGTCGAGCCGCCGGGCCAATGAGAAGTCGCCACCGGCCGTGTTCTCGATGAGCACCGGCACGTCGGTCTCCAGCGAGTCGATCGCCTTGCGCCAGTTGTCGAAGCCCACGGCGGGGTCGTCCTTGCCCGTGACGTGGCCGCCGTGCACCACCACGCCCTTGGCCCCGATCGCCTCGGCCCCGGTCATGATCTGCTGCAGCAGCTTGCGGCTCGGGATGCGGATGCGGTTGTTGGTGGACGCCACGTTGATCACGTACGGGGCGTGCACGAACACGTCGAGTCCCGCCGCCGTCGTCTCCTCGCGGAACGCCTCCGCGCCGCCCGGATGGAAGGTGTCGTCGAACGGCGCGACCTTCCACGCCTGCGGGTCGGAGAGGAACACCTGCACCACCTCCGCGCCGATCTCCTTCGCCTGCGCGACGGCGTCGGTCCGGTCGACGTGGGCCCCGATCTTCACGCTCATGTGCCCACCCTACGGACCGCCGGCGACAGCGTCGTAGGCTGTGGCCCCATGAGCACCACGCCGCCGCTCGCGTACGTCATCGCCGGGTCCGAGGCCACCGGAGGGGCCGGCATCCAGGCCGACCTCAAGACCTTCCAGGAGCTCGGCGCCTACGGCGTCGGCACGCTGACCTGCATCGTCTCGTTCGACCCCAAGCACAGCTGGGGCCACCGGTTCGTCCCCGTCGACCCACAGGTCATCGCCGACCAGTTCGAGGCCGCGACCTCGTCCCACGCGCTCGACGTGGTCAAGGTCGGCATGCTCGGCACCCCCGCGACGATCGACGTCGTGGCGCGCTCGCTCGAGACGCAGCCGTGGCGGCACGTCGTCCTCGATCCCGTGCTGATCTGCAAGGGCCAGGAGCCGGGCGCCGCGCTCGACACGGACACCGCGCTGCGCGAGCGCATGCTGCCGCTCGCGACGGTGATCACCCCGAATCTCTTCGAGGCGAAGACGCTCGCGGGTATGGACGACATCACGTCGGTGGAGGAGCTCACCGAGGCCGCCCGCCGCATCCACGCCCGGCTGGGCGACGGTCACGGCCTGCGCTACGTCGTCGCCAAGGGCGGCGTGGAGCTGCCCGGCCCGGATGCGGTCGACGTGCTGTTCGATGGCGAGAGCGTCACCGTCTACGCCGCGCCCAAGGTGGGCGAGGAGCGCGTGTCGGGCGCCGGGTGCACGTTCGCCGCCGCGATCACGGCCGAGCTCGCCAAGGGCACCGACATTCACGACGCCGTCCGGATCGCGAAGGACATGGTGACGCAGGGGATCGTGGCACGCGTCGCCGCCCGCACCCCGTTCGACACCGTATGGCAAGGGGCGTACACCGCCTCCTGACGGCGGTCCGAGGGAAGGAGCCGGCTTGTGACCGTCGACGAGGACGTGGCACCGGGCGAGCACCGCACGCACGACGTGACCAACCAGCCGCCGGAGCGGGTAGGCGTCAACGAGTACCTCGACTTCCCGGTGCTGCGCGCCGCCGTGCACGCCTTCGGCGGCGGCTGGGGCGAGGAACGGCTGGCGGAGGTCGGCGAGATGGTCGGGGGCGCCGCGTTCCAGCGGGCCGCGGAGCTCGCCAACACGCACGAGCCGGTGCTGCGCACCCACGACCGACGCGGCCGCCGCGTCGACGAGGTCGAGTACCACCCGGCGTACCACGAGGTGATCGCGGCCGCCGTCGGCCGCGGCGCGCACACGAGCGCCTGGGCCGACCCGCGGCCGGGCGCGAACGTCGTGCGCGGCGCGATGTTCTCCCTGTTCGCGCAGGTGGAGCCCGGCCACGCCTGCCCCGTCTCGATGACGCACGCCGCCGTCCCCAGCCTGCGGCACGCGCCCGTGCTGGCCGGGCGGTGGGAGCCACGGCTGCTGGCCACGGGCTACGACGGCGCGCTCGCGGCGCCCGGCACCAAGCCCGGCGCGCTCGTCGGCATGGCGATGACGGAGAAGCAGGGCGGCAGCGACGTGCGGGCCAACACCACCCGCGCCGTGCCGGCGGGCGGCGCCGACGGCGACCACCTGCTCACCGGGCACAAGTGGTTCTGCTCGGCCCCGATGTCGGACGCGTTCCTGGTGCTCGCGCAGGCGGACGCGGGCCTCTCGTGCTTCCTCGTGCCGCGGGTGCTCGAGGACGGCACGCGCAACACGTTCCGTATCCAGCGGCTCAAGGACAAGCTGGGCAACCGCTCCAACGCGTCGGGCGAGATCGAGCTGGACCGCACCGTCGGGCACCTGGTGGGTGAACCGGGGCGCGGGGTGCGCACCATCATCGAGATGGTGCAGCGCACGCGCCTCGACTGCGTGCACGGGAGCGCCGCGGGGATGCGCCAGGGCGTGGCCGAGGCGCTGTGGCAGGCGCGGCACCGGGCGGCGTTCGGCGCGCGCCTCGTGGACCAGCCGGCGATGACGACGGTGCTCGCCGACCTCGCGCTGGAGTCCGAGGCCGCGACGCTCACGTCGATGCGGCTCGCGGCCGCGCACGACGCCGAGGACGACGGCGGTGAGCGGGTGTTCCGCCGGCTGGCCACCGCCGTCGCGAAGTACTGGGTGTGCAAGCGCGGGCCGCAGCACGCCTACGAGGCGATGGAGTGCCTCGGCGGCAACGGGTACACCGAGGCGTTTCCCCTCGCCCGGCGCTACCGGGAGCAGCCGGTGATGGCGATCTGGGAGGGCTCGGGCAACGTCATCGCCCTCGACGTGCTGCGCACGATGACGCGCGAGCCCGCGTCCCTCGCCGCCGTGGACGCCGAGATCGCGCTCGCGGCCGGCGCCCACCCGGACCTCGACAGGCACGTCGTCCGCACGCGCGGCCTCCTGACCCTGCTCGGCACGGCCGACGAGCACGAGCGGCAGGCGTCCGCCCGCCGCGTCGTCGAGGCGCTGGCCGTGGGGCTGCAGGCGTCGCTCATGGTGCGGCACGCGCCGACGGCTTCAGCCGAAGCGTTCGTCGCGGCTCGGCTCGGCGACGGCCGCGGGCACGGCTACGGGGTGCTCCCGCGCGGCACCGACGCCGCGGCGATCCTGGCCCGGCACGCCGCCGACGCCTGAGCCCCGGCCCGACAGGGCGTCAGGGCAATGCGCGGCCCCGTCGCAGGGTCACCTGCCGGACGCGACGACCGCCCGGCGCCGCGACGGCATACCCTCTAGTCCCGTGAGCGAGAACCTGGGATCCACCGGCTCGATCGAACGCGTGGTCGCGCGCCACGAGATGCCCGACCTCCTGCGCGAGGACATCCGCCTGCTCGGCAGCCTGCTCGGCACGGTCCTGCGCGAGGCCGGCGGGCAGGACCTGCTGGACGACGTCGAGCGGCTCCGCGAGCTAACCATCCGCGCCTACGGGGCCGACGACGGGGGTGCGGCGCTGGCCGAGGCCGCCGAGGTCGTCGCGGGCTTCCCGCTGGAGCGCGCGGAGCAGGTGGCGCGGGCCTTCACGTGCTACTTCCACCTGGCGAACCTTGCCGAGGAGTACCACCGCGTCCGCGTGCTGCGGCAGCGAGAGGCCTCCACGACGCCGGGCGCCGTCGACGACTCGCTGCCGCAGGCGTTCACCCTGCTGGCCGAGGAGGTCGGGCGGGACGAGGCCCTGCGCCGCCTCGGCGAGCTCGAGTTCCGGCCCGTGCTGACCGCGCACCCCACGGAGGCGCGTCGCCGCGCCGTGTCCGGCGCGGTGCGACGCATCTCCGCGCTGCTCGCCGACCGGGACGTCATGCGCCCCGGCGGCACCACCCTCGCGGAGAACGAGCGCCGCCTCCTCGCCGAGATCGACACCATGTGGCGCACGTCGCCGATCCGCGCCCGCAAGCCGTCGGTCATCGACGAGGTCAAGACAGCGATGGGCGTCTTCGACGCCACCCTCTTCGGCACCTTCCCCGAGGTGTACCGCCGCCTCGACGACTGGCTCCTGGACGGTGAGGCCGGGAGCGTGCCGCCCGTCGCGCGGCCGTTCGTCTTCCTCGGCTCCTGGATCGGGGGCGACCGCGACGGCAACCCGAACGTCACCGCGGAGGTGACCCGGCAGGCCGCGACCCTCGCCGCCGAGCACGCGCTCAGCGCCCTGGAGACCGCGGCGCGCGAGACGGGCCGCAAGCTCACGCTCGACGAGGCGGGCACTCCGGCGTCGTCCGACCTCAAGGCCCTGTGGCAGCGGATGCGCCAGCTCTCGGACGAGCTGGTCACCCAGGCGTCCGCGGACTCGCCCAACGAGCCGCACCGTGCCGCGGTGCTCGCGATCGCGGGGCGCGTGGCCGCGACCCGCCGCCGCGATGCCGACCTCGCCTACCGGGAGCCGGAGGAGCTTGTCGCCGACCTGGAGGTCGTGCAGGCCTCGCTCGTCGCCGCCGGCGCACCCCGCGCGGCGTTCGGCGACCTGCAGAAGCTCGTGTGGCAGGTGCAGACCTTCGGCTTCCACCTCGCCGAGCTCGAGGTGCGCCAGCACTCGCAGGTGCACGCCGCCGCCCTCGCCGAGATCGACGAGAAGGGGATCCACGGCGAGCTGTCCGACGGGACCCGCGAGGTGCTCGACACCTACCGCGCCCTCGGGGCGGTGCAGAAGCGGTTCGGCATCCGCGCCGCGCGCCGCTACATCGTGTCGTTCACGCAGGCGCCCGAGCACATGGCCGCCGTCTACCGGCTGGCCGAGCTCGCCTTCGAGGGGACCGACGACCTGCCCGTCATCGACGCCGTCCCGCTGTTCGAGACCTTCGACGACCTGGAGAACTCGGTCGACATCCTCGAGGCGATGCTGGAGTTCCCGCAGGTTCAGCGCCGCCTCGCGGAGAACGGTCGCCGCGTCGAGGTCATGCTCGGCTACTCCGACTCGTCGAAGGACGTCGGCCCGGTCGCCGCGACCCTCGTGCTGCACTCGGCCCAGTCACGCATCGCGGAGTGGGCGCAGCGCCACGACATCACCCTCACCCAGTTCCACGGCCGCGGCGGGTCGCTCGGCCGTGGCGGCGGCCCGGCCAACCGCGCCGTCCTCGCGCAGCCGCCGCACTCGGTGGACGGGCGCTTCAAGCTCACCGAGCAGGGCGAGGTCATCCTCGCCCGCTACGGCGACCCGACGATCGCCGCCCGGCACATCGAGCAGGTCGCCGCGGCGACGCTGCTCGCCTCCGCGCCGTCGGTGGAGGAGCGCAACGCCGAGGCCACGCAGCGGTTCGCGCCGCTCGCCGCCGCGCTGGACGTGTCGTCCCGCGCCCGGTTCCACGGCCTGGTGCAGTCCGAGGGCTTCCCGCAGTGGTTCGCCCAGGTGACGCCGCTGGAGGAGGTCGGCCTGCTGCCGATCGGCTCCCGCCCGGCCAAGCGCGGCCTGTCCGTCAACTCGCTCGACGACCTGCGCGCCATCCCCTGGGTGTTCTCCTGGTCGCAGGCGCGGATCAACCTCGCCGGCTGGTTCGGGCTCGGCACGGCCCTGAGCTCGCGGGCCGAGGAGCCCGGGGGGCTCGACGAGCTGCGGGCCGCCTACCGCGACTGGCCGCTGTTCACGACGCTGCTCGACACCGTCGAGATGGGCGTCGCGAAGACGCAGGAGGACATCGCCGCCCAGTACCTGGCGCTCGGCGACCGCGACGACCTCGCGCGGCTCGTGCTCGAGGAGCTGCAGCTCACCCGGACCTGGGTGCTTCGCGTCACGGGCAACGAGTGGCCGCTGCAGAACCGTCGCGTCCTCGGCCGCGCGGTGCAGCTGCGCTCGCCGTACGTCGACGCCCTGTCGCTGCTGCAGGTGCGGGCGCTGCGCGCGCTGCGCAGCAAGGGCGCCAGCGAGGGGCTCACCGTGGACGACGGCGAGTGGGTGGACGGCGGGTACAAGGACCGCTGGCAGCACCTGCTGCTGCTCACCGTGAACGGAGTCAGCGCCGGCCTGCAGAACACGGGCTGATCGGCCGGGGCGGGCAAAAGCGCTGGTCCCGGCGCCGGGGGCGCTGGCACGATGGCGGACGACACCGTCCCGCCGCGCCCCTGGAGTGATCGCATGCCCCGCCGCCCTGCCCATATCGCGATGGTCGGCGTGCCCGCTGTCAGCCACGTCCTGCCGAGCCTGGAGATCGTCCGCGAGCTCGTCGCGCGCGGGCACCGGGTGACCTACGCGAACGACGCTCCGGTGGCCGACCTCATCGCACCCACGGGGGCGGAGCTGGTGCCGGTCACGTCCACGCTGCCGGTCACCGACAACGACTGGCCCGAGGACGCGATCGGCGCGATGGAGACGTTCCTCGACGACCAGATCCAGGTGCTGCCGCAGCTGCGCGCCTTCTACGACGACGACCCAGCGGACCTCTACCTCTACGACATCGGCGGGTACTCCGCGCGGGCGCTCGGCGAGTCCCAGGGCAGGCCGGTGGTCCAGCTGTCCCCGACGTTCGTCGCCTGGGACGGCTACGCGGAGGAGGTCGCGGCGCCGCTGTGGCAGCTGCCGGGCGCCGACGCGTACCGCGAGAAGTTCGGGCGCTGGCTCGCGACCAACGGGGCCACCACCACCGACGTCGACGCCTTTCCGGGGGCGCCCGGCACGGTGCTGGCGATGATCCCGCGGGCGATGCAGCCGCAGGCCGACCGGGTCGACACCGACGTGGTGACGTTCGTCGGGCCGTGCTTCGACATCCGGAGCGACGTGGCGGGGTGGAGTCGGCCGGCCGCTGCCGAGAAGGTGCTGCTGGTCTCTCTCGGCTCCGCGTACACGCGGCAGCCGGAGTTCTACCGCCGGTGCCTCGCGGCGTTCGGCGACCTGCCCGGCTGGCACCTCGTGCTGCAGGTCGGCAAGTACGTGGACCCGACCGAGCTCGGCGAGCTCCCGGCGAACGTCGAGGTGCACGCCTGGGTGCCGCAGCGCGCGATCCTGGAGCAGGCGGACGCCTTTGTCACCCACGCCGGGATGGGCGGCAGCAGCGAGGGGCTGCTGGCCGGCGTCCCGATGATCGCCGTGCCGCAGGCGGTCGACCAGTTCATGAACGCGGACCGGCTGGCCGAGCTCGGCGTCGCGCGCCGCCTGAGCTCCGAGGACGCGACCGCCGAGGAGCTGAGGGCGGCCCTGCTCGGGCTCACCTCCGACCCTGCCGTCGCGCGCCGCTCCGCCGAGCTCCAGGCCGCCGCGCGGGCCGAGGGCGGCACCCAGCGGGCCGCCGACCTCGTCGAGTCCGCGCTGGGCTGACATATGGCTACGCTGCAGGTCATGAGCCTGGTGACTTTCAAGGACCTTTGTCTCGACGCCGCGGACGCGGCCGCGCTGGGGGAGTTCTGGGCCGGCGCGTTGGGGCTGCGGGCCGAGCCGCTGGACGACGGTGACGTCGTGCTGCGCGACCCCGGGCCCGAGCCGGTCGCGGAGCGGTCGATCTGGGTGAACACCGTGCCGGAGCCGAAGACGGTCAAGCACCGCGCGCACCTCGACGTGCGCGCTCGGTCGCTCGACGAGTTTCCCGACCAGCCGCGCCTGACCGAGCCCGGTCAGTACCACTACACGACGCTGGCCGACCCCGAGGGCGGCGAGTTCTGCGTCTTCACGACCGACGAGCCGCCGTCGTACCGCCTCAAGGACGTCGTCGTCGACTGTGCCGACTACCGGAAGGTCGCCGCGTTCTGGCACGAGCTGCTGGGCGGGAGGCTCACCCAGGACGACGCCGCGGACTACGCCTACCTCGACGAGGGTGCGGGCGTGCCGTTCGAGTCGTTCGACTTCGTCCCCGTGCCCGAGCCGAAGACGGTCAAGAACCGCTGGCACTGGGACGTCACGCTGGACGACGGCGTCACCGTCGACGACCTCGTCGCCCGCGGCGCCCAGGTGCTGCGCCCGCAGGACGACGAGATCTCCTGGACCGTCATGGCCGACCCCGAGGGCAACGAGTTCTGCGTCTTCCGCCCCTGACCGCTGTGGGTGGGAAGGGCCGGCTCAACCAGCGGCACCTGCGAGGGCGGTGAGCACGCGGTTCACGCTGGATCGGATGCCCCAGCGCTCGGCGAGCGCGTCCAACGCCTCCGGGTCGCGGGGCGCGGCGGGCAGGGCGTCGTCGACGTCGGCGACGGGGGCGTCGTGCGCGACCTGGACCACGGTGGGCGCCACGTCGAGGTAGTCGGCGGCGGCGAGGATCTTCGACCGCTGCGTCGGCGTCAGGCCCGGGGCGCCGGACTCGGCGGCGGCGCGGATCGCGCGCAGGTCGCCGAACGTCTCGAGCAGCTTGGCCGCGGTCTTCTCGCCGATGCCGGGCACGCCGGGCAGGCCGTCGGACGGGTCGCCGCGCAGGGTCGCCATGTCCGCGTAGGCGGCGCCGCTCGGCACCCCGTACTTCTCCGCGAGCCGCGCCTGGTCGACGACGTCGGGGTCGCGCACCCCGCGCGCCGGGTAGAGCACCCGCACGCCGGCGGCGTCGTCGACCAGCTGGAACAGGTCGCGGTCGCCGGTGACGATGTCGACGGCCGCGGGCATGACGATCCCGACCGGCGCGGCCACGGGCAGCACGCTGGCCGCGCTCCGCGCCACCTCGCGCGTGACGAGCGTGCCGATGACGTCGTCGGCCTCGTAGCCGGGAGCGCCGGCGCGGGCGATGCCGAGGGCGGCCAGCACGTCGACGATCACCGGCACCTGCGGCGTCAGCAGGTCGGGCACCTCCTCGACGTCGGGGCTGCCGGCGGGCGTCGTCGTCGCGACGCGGTGGGCCTTGTACGACGGGATCGCCTCGACCCGGAACGCCGGGCGCCAGTCCTCGTCCCAGCACGCGACCAGGCGGTCCGGCCGGTGCTCCGTGACGAGGAAGGCGACCATGTCGAGCAGGCCGCGCACCGCGTTGACGGGCTTGCCGTCCGGGGAGCGCAACGAGTCGGGCAGGCCGAAGAAGGCGCGGAAGTACAGGCTCGCGGAGTCCAGCAGCATGAGGCTCACCGGGTCAGCGTGCCACAGCCCGGTGGCGCCGGTCAGGGGGCCGCTCAGAGGGCCGGCAGGCGGCCCGGCAGCCCGAACCGGGGGAACCAGGTGGCGGTGTCGAGGAACGTCGTGATGCCGGTGATGCGGCCGCAGCCGTCGTCCTCCAGCACGGCCAGCCCCCACGGCGACCAGCCCCCGGCGGGGTCCTTGCGGTACTGCCCGTACGCCATCGAGCCGTTGGCCTGGAGCGGCACGCAGCGCGAGCCGCGGCACCCGGCGCCCGGCCCCGTCATCCACCGCACCACCTCGGAGCGGCCGTGCACCCACATCGTGTACGGGGGCATGTTCAGCACCGCGTCCTCGTGCAGCAGCGCGACCAGGGCTTCCATGTCGTAGCGCTCGAAGGCGTCCAGGTACCGCTCGAGCAGCTCCTGGTCCACGGTGTCCCACGATGCGACGTCCGCATCGACGTCGCCGCCCTCCCGGCGCAGCCCCTTGCTGCCGAGCGTGGCGCGGGCGCGCTGCAGTGCGCTGTTCACGGACGCCACAGTGGTGTCGAGCAGCGCGGCGACCTCCGCGGCCGACCAGCGCAGCACCTCCCGCAGCACCAGCACCGCCCGCTGCCGAGCCGGCAGGTGCTGCAGCGCGGCGACGAACGCGAGCCGGATCGACTCCCGCCCGATCGCGACGTCCGCCGGGTCGCCCTCGCGCGGCAGCACGGCGTCGTCCGGCACCGGCTCGAGCCAGCGGTCCTCGGCGAGCACGTCGCCGAAGTACTGCTCCTCCGCGGGCTGCGGCCCGCCGAGACCCATCGGGCGCTCGCGCCGCTTGGAGGAGCCGAGGTGGTCGAAGCACACGTTGGTCGCGATGCGGTACAGCCAGGAGCGCAGCGACGACCGACCCTCGAACTTGTCGTACGACCGCCACGCGCGCAGCAGCGTCTCCTGCACGGCGTCGTCGGCCTCGAACGCGCCGCCGAGCATGCGGTAGCAGTAGCCCGTGAGCTCGCGGCGGTACTGCTCGAGCAGGGCGCCGACGTCCTCGGGCGGGCGGCCGGCCTCCGACACCGGCCCGGGGCGGGTCGGGGGGGACGGCGCGGGGCGCTGGGCGGCGTGTGTCACGCCTCACACGGTACGACGGACCACCGACGCTCGGGAGGGGTGTGCCCCGGGCTCCGACACCGGCTCCGGCGCGGTCTCAGCCGCGGTCGCCGCGGAGCACGCGCTCGACCAGGGGCACGGCGCCCGTGGCCGGGGTGGGCGGGCGCACGCGGGCCACCGTGCCGGTGAGCGGCCGGGCCTCCCGGTCGATCTCGAACCACACCGTCTTGCCCTCGACCGCGCCCGAGTGCCGCCCCACGGCGTCCGAGCCGTCGTGCCACTGCACGCCCCAGCGGGACGCGAGCCGGTCGAGGAACAGCACCCCGCGGCCCGACAGATCCTGCGGCTGGGGCGTCTGCAGCTCCGGCTCGTCGGTGCTGCCGTCGCGCACGCCCACGCGCAGGCGCCGCCCGTCCACCTCCACCGTCGCGGTGATGGGTCTCTCGCCGTGCTCGAGGGCGTTGGTCAGCACCTCGCTGGTGAGCAGCATCGCGGTGCGGCGCTGCTCGTCGGAGACGTCGCACGACTCGAGCATGTCGTCCACCCACCGCCGCGCCGGGCCCAGGTCGCTCAGGTCGTCATCGGCGACGCGGCGCTCCGCCTTCGCGGGGCCCGCGGACGACGGCGGGCCCGACGGCGCCGGCACGCGCACGCGCAGGGCGAGCACTGCGACGTCGTCCCGCTGGGCGTCGCCCACCAGGCCGCGCACCAGCGCACGCGGCACCGCGGAGGTGGCCTCGCCGTGTGCGGCGCGGAGCACCTTCTCCAGGTCGGCCAGCCGGTCGTCGCTCGGGACGCCCCGGCGCTCCACCAGCCCGTCCGTGTAGAGCACGAGGGTGTCGCCGGGCAGCAGCCGGATGGTGCGGTCGGTGCGCTGGGTGGTGGGGACCACGCCGAGCAGCAGGTCGGGGACGTCCGACAGACGCTCCACCTGCCCGTCCCGGCGCAGCACCATCGGCGGCGGGTGGCCGGCCACCGACCAGGTGAGCGTGTAGGCGCGCTCCGGCGGTGTGGCGGCCGCGTCGCCCGCCAGAGCGTCCTGCGGGCAGGGCGCCGGGTCGCGGTCGAGCCGGGCGACGACGGCGGTCGCCATCGCGCGCGGGCCGAGCCGGGCGTTCGCCTTGTCGAGCCGGGTCAGCAGGCCCGCCGGCGACTCGTCGTGGCTCCAGGCCAGGGCGCGCAGCATGGAGCGCAGCTGGCCCATCTGCGCGGCGGCGTGCACGTCGTGGCCCGCGACGTCGCCGATCATGACGATCGCCGTGCCGTCCTCGCGAGCCACCGCGTCGTACCAGTCGCCCCCCACCTGGTCCGTGCGGGCCGCGGGGGAGTAGGTGGTGGCGATGTCGAGGTGCGCCACCGTCGGTGGCGCGGTCAGCATCGACTCCTGCAGGGTGGTCGCGACGCGGCGGCGGGCCTCCAGCAGCGCCACCCGCTCGAGCGCAAGGGCCACGTACCGGCTGATGGTGGACTCCAGCGCGGCCGTCTCGGCGTCGTGGTCGCGGGCCTGGTCCCACACGCAGGCGATGACGCCCACGACCATCCCGTTCGACATCACCGGGAGGAACGACCGCGCGCCCTCGGAGACGGTCCCCACCGGCCCCATCTCCGGGTAGGTCGCCGCCATCTCCGCGTGGTCGCGGAAGCGCAGCGGGGCGCGGCTGCGCACCACGTGCGTGTCCGGCCGGGGCGCGTCCAGCCGCGTGCTGCGCAGCGCGGGCTCGCCGGGGTGGTGATGGCCCACGGTGAAGAACGACAGGTGCCGCCGGTCGGCGTCGACGAGCGCCAGCGACACCCAGCGCGCCCCGGTGCCGGTGCCGATGACGTGCGCGATGGCGTCCTCGACCTCGTCCAGGGTGGTCACGCGGGCGAACCGCTCCGACAGACCCAGCAGGAACCGCGAACGGCGGTGCGCGCGGAACGCCACCTGCTCCGCGAGGCGGGCACGTTCCCGCTCCGCACGCAGGCGCAGCTCGCCGGATGCCGCGGCGGACAGGTCGGCGAGCGTGGCGAGGTCGGTCTCGGTCCAGATGCGGGGCTCGGACGACACCGCCCAGAGGGCGCCGACCACGTGCCCGCGGGCGTCCTCGATCGGGTACCCGGCGTACGCCGCGAGCACGAGGTCGCCGATGGAGTGCCGGCCCTCCACGCGGGGGTCGTCGTCGGCGTCGCGCACGACCAGCGGGGCCCGGGTGCGCGCGACGATCGCCGTCAGCGGCTTGGGCAGGTGGAGCCGGCGCTGGGCCTGGGTGTGCTCCGGGAAGCCCACGGCGCCCGGGAGCAGCTTCAAGTCGCCGTCGCCGGTGAGCATGACGATCGCCGCGGCGGACACGCCGAGGTGGCGGTGCACGAGCCGCGCGATGCGGTCGAACACCTCGTCTGCGACAGGCTCTCCCGGGAGCGGGCCGACCGCGGGAGCGACCACGTGGTCGGCGCGGTGGCCGGACACGGGACTGGGCGGCGGGCCGGACGGAGAGCCGCCAGCCGGGGCTTCCGACACGTCGCCCAGTATGGACCCAGCCCGTTCAGACGTTCAGCAGCCCGCGCCGGTGCGCGACGGCGACCGCCTCCGCCCGCCCGGAGACGCCGAGCTTGGCGAGCAGGTTGGACACGTGCACGCTCACCGTTTTGGTGGAGATGAACAGCCGCTCGCCGATCTGCCGGTTGGACAGGCCCTGCGCGACGAGGGTCAGGACCTCCTCCTCGCGCTCGGTGAGGACGGACGACGTGCGCCGGGCGCCGGGCAGCGGCACGCGCGCGCGCCGGCCCCAGGCGTGGATCGCGTCCGCCAGCGGCGCGGCACCCATGGCTCGGGCCTCGCCCATCGCCTCCGCGGCCTCCACCTCGGCGGCGGAGACGTCGCCGGCCGCCCGGAGCGCCTGGGCCCACCGGAAGCGGGACCGTGCCACCTCGTACCGGTAGCCGAAGTCGAACTCGCGCACCGTGGCCTCCCAGAGGGCCGGCTCGGCGGGCTCGTCGGTGAGCGCGGCGCGCAGCCGGGAGTGCTCCGCCTCCGCGCGCTGCAGCCAGGCCCGCCCCTCCGGCCCGAGGCTGCCGCCGCGCGGCCGCCCGCGCCGCGCCGTCTCCTGCGCGACGGCGAGGAGCCCGTCGCCGCGGTCGAGCAGCTCCTGCGTGGCCTGGGTGTCGTGCGGGCCGCTCTCGGCGTTCTCGGCGAGCGCCGCGAGGGCGAGCGCGGTGATCCAGATGCGGCCCAGGAAATACTCCGACCAGGTGGCGCCGAGGTGCGCGGCGACCTCCTCGGCTGTCGCCACGGCCTCGTCGTACCGGCCCGCCCACGTGAGGGCGTCCGCGAGCGTGCCGCCCGCGATGAGCGCGATCTGCCCGTCCACGTGCCACGCCGGCCGCAGCGCCTCGGCGCGCTCCACGGCGGCGGCGCCGTCGCGTGCGGCCGCGGAGTACAGCCGCCCGGAGTCGAGGAACACGAGCGTCGGCGCGGGCGCGCCCTCGGGGGTGGGGTGGTCGCTCAGGTCGCCGACGATATACGGCTGGATCAGCGCGAGGTCGAGCATCTGCACCCCGTACGCGCCCCAGGTGACGCCCGTCGACCGGGCACGCGCGAGCCCGGCCTCGAGCACCTGGCCGGCGCGCTCGAGGTGGCCCGCGTAGAAGTGGGTGGCCGCCAGGTTGTACCAGCAGCGCATCTCGGTGCGCAGGTCGCCGGCGACGACGGCCCGCTCGCACGCGCGGCCGAGCAGGTCCGCGGCGGAGTCGGGGGAGCCGACCTCCAGCACGGCGAGGGTCGTCAGCGTGTCCGCCTCGGCGTCCGGGGCGCCCGCCCGCCGCGCCACGTCGACCGCCACCCGGGCAAAGTCGCCGGCCTCGTCGTCGCGGTCCACGTTGAGCAGCACGCGGGCGTGCACGGCGAGCGTCCACGCGAGATCGGGCGTGGCGTCGGCGTCCTCGACCTCCGGGACCGGGTCGGCGTCCGTCGAGCCCGGGAGCAGCACCTCCAGCGCGAGCGTCGACTGCCGCAGCGCGTCGGCGAGATCCTCCAGGTCCAGCACGTAGCGCACGAGCACGTGCCGCAGCCGCGCCTGACGGTCCGGGTCGTCGTCGAGGGTCTCGACGGCCCGGCGGGCGAGCTGCTCCGCGCGCGGCGCCAGGCCGGCGGAGCTGGCGGCGGCCGCTGTCTCGAGGACCACCGACACCCGGTCGGCGCCGAGCAACCCCTCGGCGTCCGGCACCATCTCCCACAGTGAGAGCACCTGCTCGAGGTGGCGCAGCTCCTCGGCGGGGGCGAGCAGCTCGGCCGCGCTGCGGGCCGCCTCCTGCGAGGCGACGAGCGCGGCGGTCAGGTCGTGGCCCTGCAGGGCGTGGTGGGCGCGCTTGGCCGCCGAGCCGAGGCCCACGTCCGTCGTCAGCGCCTCCAGGTAGGCGCGGTGCATGGCGGTGCGCTCGCCGGGCAGCAGGTCGAGCACGAGCGCCTCGGCCACGAGGGCGTGCCGGAACGCGACGTGCTGGCCCTCGACGCCCAGCACCTGCTGCGCCACGGCCTCGCGCAGGGCGAGCTCGGCGGCGCCCGGCGCGTCGAGGCCGGGCAGGCGCGGGGCGGTGGCGCGCAGCAGCGCTTCGTCCACCTGGCGGCCGGCCACGGCGGCCAGGCGCACCAGCTGCTGCACGGCGGGGTCGAGCCGCTGCAGCCGGGTGTGCAGCACGTCGGCCAGCGACCAGGGCAGGCCCATGGAGGACTGCCCGGCGTCGAGCAGCTCCTCCGCGAAGAACGCGTTGCCGTCCGACCGGCTGCGCACCGCGTCGAACTCGCGCTCGTCGAGCGGCTCGCCGCGGGTCGCCGTGGTGAACTCGCGCAGCTCGTCGGCGGTGAACGGCGACAGCTCCACGTGCTCCACCGGGCGCTGCCGGTGCAGCTCCGCGAGGACGGGCCGCAGCGGATGCCGACGGTGCACGTCGTCGCTGCGGTACGTCACCACGAGCAGCAGGTGCTCCGACCGCAGCCGGGCCACGACGAACCGCAGCACGTCGCGCGTGGACTCGTCCGCCCAGTGCACGTCCTCGACCACCAGCACCAGCGGCGCACCGGCGCGCCCCGCCGCGGCGAGGCTGCCGGCCATGCCGTCCAGCAGCTGCAGGCGCTCCGCGTGGTCGGTGCCCGAGCCGCTGGCAGGGTCGAGCAGCCGGGTGAGGGCGGGCCGCTCGGCGATCACGTCGCGCACGCCGGGCACGGCGCGCAGCTCGCCCAGGGCCTCCGTGAACGGCAGGTAGGGGATGCCCACGTCGCCCAGGTCCACGCAGTGCGCGACGACGACGCGCGCGCCGGCGTCGCGCGCGACGTCGGCCAGGTGCGTCACGAGGCGCGTCTTGCCGACGCCCGCGTCGCCGCCGAGCAGCAGCACGCCGGGCTCGCCCTCCGCCGCGCGCTCGAGGGCACGGCCGAAGGCGGTGACCTCCTCCTGGCGGGCGATCAGGGGAACTTCGCTGGAACGACGCACCAGGTGATCGTCCCACCGCCCGCCCACATCCGCCGTAGGTTTTCCGACCTGCCCGCCCGTCGCGACCGGCGCGCCGGCCGCCGACCCGACCGCCACGTCAGGCGGCGCGTCGTCCGGCGCCGTCCTGCGGGCGCAGCGTGTCGAGCCCGTGGGAGATCTGCTCGGCCCGCCGCGTCACCTGGCGCTCCCACGCCGCCGCGTCGGTCCGCGCCGCCACGGCGTCGATCGTCGTGCCGAACCGCTGCACGGCCTCGCCGGCCCGCAGTCGGTGCACGAGGCGTGCCCCCCACCGGCCCGCCGTCACCAGCGGTGCCGGCTTCCCCTGCTGGTACGCCTTCGCGTTGCGCTCGCGCCGGTACTCCAGCTCCGCCTGGATCGCACTCATCATCGTCTGGTCCATCTCGGTCCCCTCGCCGGCCGGGCGTTCCCGGCCTCTCCTGCCGGCCACCGCCGGCTGACCTGATCTCGTGATGACGACACTCGTCCTGAGGCCCCCGGCGGTGGATCGGGCAATCGACCGGTCTTCGCCGGCCCGGGTACCTCAGAGGGCACCTCAGACGGCGGTCCGACCTGGGGGAGGCCGGTCTGAGGTGGCTCTCCACGCCCGGGCGGGCGGGGCGTGGTGACCTTTCGACCGCTCCATCCGTTGCGACGTGGGTCACAGTGGTCGCACACTGGGGAGACCGGACCGATACGGGGGTGGACTCGTGGCTGGATCTGTTGCTGGCGCGTTCGACGCGCTGCCGATGCTCGGGAGGGGCAAGCATCGCAATCCGAGGAAGGGCGCGTGCTTCATGGAGCTGGCGTCGTTCCTGGCGGGGGAGCGGTGGAGCGACCATCCGCAGTGCACGCACCCGCTCCTGGCGATGCTGGCGCGCGCGGTGAACGACCTGACGTCCGACGGGAACCGCCCGCAGCTCGCACCGCTCATCCCGTCCGTCATCGGGCTGACCAGCGCCGACCCCCGCTGGGACGTGCAGATCGCGCTGCGTGCGGCGCAGACCGCGCTGCCCGTTGCCCCGGCGGACCGGCAGCAGACGCTGGCGGTCGCGATCATCGGCGCCGAGCGCATGCTCGACGTGCTCGACGGCCGGCCGGACGGCACCCTCGCCCCCGCGAGCGCCGACGCCCTGGCGGCGTCGCCCAAGACGGCCGACTGGGCCTACCGGTTCTGCGAGGGCACGCGCGTGCGGCCCAAGCGCTTCGTGCGCGACGCCGCGCCGTCGGTCGTGTCGACCGCCGTGCAGGGCATCAGCGAGGCCTTCGTGCCCGACGTCGACGACCGCCTGTGCGGCCTCCTCGGCGCGACCATCGAGGACGCACGTCGCTGGGCCGGGCACACGGACGAGGACCGTCCGGCGCTCGCCGAGGAGCAGTGGGCGACCGTGGTGAGGACCGTCCCGGCCGCCGGTTGAGCGCGACGTTGGTCGAGCCTGTCGAAACCACGACGCCGGTTGAGCCTGTCGAAACCACCGGGGTTTCGCCAGGCTCGACCGGCGCTCGGTTCTGGTAGACCGGAGCCGTGACCCCGTACGAGCCCGCCACCCCGCCCGCCACCGCCGTCGACTCCCCGCTGGAGCAGCTCACCCTCGACGACCTGCGCCGCCGCACGTCCGTGAAGTGGCGCGTGTACCCACCGGACGTGCTGCCGCTGTTCGTGGCGGAGATGGACACGCCGGTGGCGCCGTGTGTGGTGGCCGAGGTGCAGCGCGCGCTCGCCATCGGCGACACGGGGTACGACATCGGCACCACGTACGCGGAGGCGCTGGCGCCGTTCGCGGAGCGCCGGTGGGGGTGGACGCCGGACGTCGCGAGCAGCCGCACGATGCCGGACGTCATGGGGGCGATCGTCGAGGTGCTGCGGGTGCTCACCGCGCCGGGCGAGGCCGTCGTCGTCACCCCGCCCGTGTACCCGCCGTTCTACGGGTTCCCGTCGAACGAGGGACGCCGAGTGCTGGAGGCGCCGCTATCGGCCGACCTCCGGCTCGACCTCGTCACCCTCGAGGAGGCGTTCGCCCGCGCCACGGGGGCGGCCGCGCACGGCACGGGGCCGGGGTCCGGACGGCGCGCCGTGCTGCTGCTCTGCAACCCGCACAACCCCACGGGGACGGCGCACACGCGGGCCGAGCTGGAGTCCGTTCTGGCGCTCGCGGACCGCTACGGCGTGCGCGTCGTCGCGGACGAGATCCACGCGCCGTTCACGTTCGAGCGGGTCGCCGCCGGGGCGCCGGCGTTCGTGCCGTTGCTGTCGGTGGCGGGATCCGAGCGGGCGATCGTCGTGCAGTCGGCGTCGAAGGCGTTCCACCTCGCCGGCCTGCGCGCGGCCGTCGCCCTCGCGGGGCCCGAGGCCCGCGACGACCTGCGCCGCATCCCGGAGGAGGCCGGCCACGCCGTCAACCATCTCGCCGTGCTGGCCCACGCGGCCGCCTACCGCGACGGCGAGCCGTGGCTCGACGCCCTGCTGGCCGCCGTCCACCACCACGACGGGCTGGTCGGTCGGCTGCTCGCCGAGCACGCCCCGGCGGTGCGGCTGCAGCCCGCCGACGCCACCTACCTCGCGTGGCTGGACCTGCGTGCCGCCCTCCCCGGCGGCGTGCCCGCCGCGGACGCGCACGGCTTCGTGCTGGAACACGGTCGCGTCGCGCTCGAGGACGGCACGCACTTCGGCGCCGGCGGCGCGGGGTGGCTGCGGCTCAACCTTGCCACGTCGTCCGCGATCCTCACCGAGGCCGTGCAGCGGTTGGGCCGCGCGCTCGCCGGTTGAGCCGACGCCGGTGACCGCACGAAATCTATGCAGCACCGTTACCGAGACACGGGCGAACCAGCCGTCACGACCGGCAGGAAGCCGATAACCTCGCGAAGGTGCGCCGACGCCACCGCCTCACCCTCGCCGCCGTCCTGCTGCCCGCGCTAGCCCTGCCCCTGGTCGCCTGCACCGGACCCGATGTCCCACCCGCCGACAAGACCGCGGCGGCGCTCGCTGCCGCGCTCCTCGCCGGCGACCTCGCCGACCTCCCGCTCCAGGCCCCCGGGTCCGTGGACCCGCAGACCCAGCTCACCGAGGTGCTGGACCCGCTGGTGGACGCCGCCGGCGAGCAGGGGCACACGGTGGCGGTCGCCGAGGTGGGCAAGCCCGTGACGAAGGACGGCTCGACGACGGCGCAGGCGACGCTCGACTGGTCGTGGCCTCTCGGGCGCAGCCTCACCTGGACGTACTCGACCACCGCGGACCTGGCGTACGAGGCGGCGGCCGACGGCGACGGCGAGGGCGCGTGGACGGCGGTGTGGGGCCCGGACGTGCTGGTGCCCGACCTGGTGCCCGGCGAGCGCCTGGACGTCGAGACGCTCGACGCAGACCGCGGGGACGTCCTGGACGGCGACGACGACCCGATGATCACCGAGCGCGGCGTCTGGCACATCGGGGTGGACAAGACGGCGGTCGAGGGCCTGGGCCAGGAGTCGGCGGCGCGGGACCTCGCCCAGCTGGTGGGCCTGGAGCCCAACGAGTTCTTCGCCCGCGTGGACGCGGCCGGGGAGAAGGCGTTCGTCGAGGCGATCACCATCCGTGAGAAGAACCCCGGCACCGACTTCTCCGTCGAGGATGCGCGCGACATCGAGGGCGTCGTCGCCGTCGAGGACTCGCGGGAGCTGGGCCCCACCAGTGACTTCGCGGAGCCCTTGCTCGGCAGCGCAGGCGAGGCCACCGAGGAGATCGTCGAGAAGTCCGACGGTGCGGTCCGGGCGGGCGACGTCGTGGGCCTTTCCGGGCTGCAGCGCGACTACGACGACCAGCTCGCCGGGACGCCAGGCGTCGTCGTGAGCGTGGTGCCGGCGGCGGGCGCGGCGGGGGATGACGTCGGCCTCGACGGCGACCCGGCCAAGGACGACGACGAGGCCCGCGAGGTCTACCGCGTGGACCCCGTGGACGGCACGCCCGTGTCCACCACCCTCGACCAGCACCTGCAGAAGCTCGCCGAGAACGTGCTCGAGGACGTCGACCCGGCCAGTGCGATCGTCGCCCTCCGGCCGTCGAGCGGCGAGGTGCTCGCCGCCGCGAGCGGCCCGGGCAGCGAGGGCTGGTCCACCGCCACCCTTGGCCAGTACCCGCCCGGGTCCACGTTCAAGGTGGTGGACGCGCTGGCGATGCAGCGGGCGGGGATCACCCCGGACACCGACGTGGCCTGCACCGACACCATCACCGTAGACGGCCGCACGTTCGGCAACGTGCCCGGCTACCCGTCGTCCGCCATCGGCGACGTGCCGCTGCGCACGGCGTTCGCCCACTCGTGCAACACCGCGATGATCGCGCAGCGCGACAAGGTCGCCCAGGCGGACCTGGCGACGGCGGCGTCCGACCTCGGCCTGCTGGGCGAGAAGGCCGCGACGGCGTCGCTGGGCGTGCCGGCGTTCCTCGGGGCGGTGCCGACCGAGGCGGGCGGGACCGAGCACGCGGCGTCGATGATCGGTCAGGGCAAGGTGCAGGCGTCGCCGCTCGGCATGGCGACGGTCGCCGCGAGCGTCGCGGCGGGGCAGCGGGTGCAGCCGGTGCTGGTGCGCGCAGGCGAGGACACTGCCGCCGAGGACGCGGAGGAGCCCGCCACCCCAGGCGTGACGGACGCCGAGGCGAAGGTGGTGCGGGAGCTCATGCACGGCGTCGTGACGAAGGGCAGCGCGGACATGCTGCAGGACGTACCCGGCATCGTGGGCGCCAAGACCGGCACGGCGCAATACGGCGACGGCTCGAAGCAGCACGTGTGGATGCTCGCGATCGTCGACGACCTCGCGGTGGCAGTCTTCATCGAGGACGGCCACCGCGGGTCGGACACGGCCGGGCCGTTGATGGAGGACTTCCTCGAGTCCGTCGGTTGAGCCGAGCTCGACCAGCGGGCGTCAGCGGCTCGCGGTGCGGGGCACACCCGCCACGAGGCCGCCGTCGACGACGAACTCGGACCCGGTGGAGTAGCTCGACTCCTCGCTCGCGAGGAACAGGACCGTCTGCGACACCTCTTCCGGCCGCGCGCCGCGACCGAGCGGGATGAGCGGCTGGCCGGCGTCGATTCCCGTGGTCATCGGCGTGGCGACGAACCCGGGGTGCACGGAGTTGACGCGCACGCCGCGGCTGCCCAGCTCGAGCGCGACCGACTTGGTGAGCCCGCGCACGCCGAACTTGGACGCCACGTACCCGTGCAGGCCGCGGCTGCCGCGCAGGCCCTCCACGGACGAGATGTTGATGATCGACCCGCCGCCGCTCGCACCGGCCGGGTGAGCCCCCGCCACCCGACCTACGCTCGAACGAGCCGCACGCCGCACCGACGAGGGAGAGCGTCATGGTCAGCAGGACCCGAGGGGGCGGCCGACGTCGCGTCCGAGGCGCGGACATCGAGCTCAACCCCGTCTTCGTCCGGCCGGGGGAGACGGGTTCGGTCCCGCGCGACCGGCTCCCCGAGGGGGAGTCGCTGCCGGAGACGGCGTTCCAGGTCGTCCACGACGAGGCCATGCTCGACGGCAATGCCCGCCTCAACCTCGCCACCTTCGTCGGCACGTGGATGGACGACCACGCGAGCCGCCTCTACCTCGAGGCCGCCGACAAGAACATGATCGACAAGGACGAGTACCCGGCGACGGCGGCGGTCGAGGACCGGTGCTGGCGGATGCTCGCCGACCTGTGGCACGCCCCCGACCCGGTCCACGCGATGGGGACCTCGACCATCGGCTCCTCCGAGGCGGGCATGCTCGCCGGCCTCGCGCTGAAGCGCCGGTGGCAGGAGGCCCGCCGGGACGCCGGGAAGCCGGTCGGCACGCCCAACCTCGTGATGTCCAGCGCCGTGCAGGTGTGCTGGGAGAAGTTCTGCAACTACTTCGACGTCGAGGCTCGGTACGTGCCCATCAGCGAGGAGCACCGGGTGCTCGACGGGCACGACCTCGAGAAGTACGTCGACGAGAACACCATCGGCGTCGTGGCGATCCTCGGCGTCACGTACACCGGCATGTACGAGCCGGTGGCGCAGGTCGCGGCCGCCCTCGACCGGATCCAGGCCGCGTCCGGGCTGGACGTGAAGATCCACGTCGACGGGGCTTCGGGCGCGATGATCGCGCCCTTCGTGCAGCCGGACCTCGTGTGGGACTTCCAGGTGGACCGGGTCGCGTCGATCAACACGTCGGGCCACAAGTACGGCCTGGTGTACCCCGGGCTCGGCTGGGTCGTGTGGCGCGACGAGAAGGCGCTGCCCGAGAGCCTCGTGTTCCGCGTGAGCTACCTCGGCGGCGACATGCCGACGCTCGCGCTCAACTTCTCCCGACCCGGGGCGCAGGTGCTGCTGCAGTACTACATGTTCCTGCGCCTCGGTCGCGCGGGGTACACCGCCGTCCAGACCGCGTCCCACGACGTGGCCCGCTTCCTCGCCGACGGCATCGGGCAGCTGCCCGCGTTCGAGCTGTGGAACGACGGGTCCGACATCCCGGTCTTCGCCTGGCGGCTGCGCGCCGGGCACACGGAGAACTGGAACCTGTACCACCTGTCGGAGCGGCTGCGCACCCGCGGCTGGCTCGTCCCGGCCTACCCGATGCCCGACGACCTCGCCGACGTCACCGTGCAGCGCGTCGTGGTGCGCAACGGGCTCAGCCGCGACCTCGCGGCGTCGTTCCTCGCCGACCTCGAGGACGAGGTCGCCTACCTCGACGCCCTCACCGGCCCGATGCCGACCGAGGGACTGCAGTCGGGCTTCACCCACTGACCGCCATCCGTCGGTCGAGCTTGTCGAGACCCGGTTCGTGGTTTCGACGGGCTCAACCGACAACCGTCGGTCGAGCTTGTCGAGACCCGGTTCGTGGTTTCGACGGGCTCAACCGCCATCCGTCGGTCGAGCTTGTCGAGACCCGGTTCGTGGTTTCGACGGGCTCAACCGACGAAGCGGTCCGCGCGCTCGCGGACCCGGCCGGCGCCGCGCCCGCCGTCGGCGTCCGCGTCCCAGGTGTAGACCTCCGTGCCGGTGACGAACACGTGCTCGGCGCGCGAGCCGATGTCGAGGGGGTCGCCCGACCAGACGACGACGTCGCCGTCGAGCCCGGGCGCGAGCGCGCCCACCCGGTCGTCGAGGCCGAGGAACGACGCCGGGTTCACCGTCAGCGCCTCGAGCGCCACCTGCCGGTCGAGGCCCTCCTTCACCGCGAACGACGCCTGGTGCACCAGGAAGTTGATCGGCACCACTGGGTGGTCGGTCGTGATCGCGACCCGCACCCCGGCCTCCGCGAGGCGCGCGAGGTTCGCGATGTCGCGGTGGCGCAGCTCGACCTTCGAGCGCGACGTGAGCATGGGCCCGAAGATCACCGGGACGTCCCGCTCGGCCAGCACGTCCGCGATCGCCGCGCCGTCGGTGCCGTGGTTGACCACGAGCCGGTAGCCGAACTCGTCCGCCAGCCGCAGGGCCGTGGCGATGTCGTCCGCGCGGTGCGTGTGCTGGTCCCAGGCGAGCTCGCCCGCGAGCACCCGGGCGAGCGTCTCCTTGGCGAGGTCGCGCGCGAACGGCTCGCCCTTCGCCGCGGCGGCGTCACGTGCGGCCACGTAGTGCTGCGCATCGAGGAACGCCTGCCGGATGACGGCGGCCACGCCGAGGCGGGTGGACGGCTGCTTCTTCTGCTCGCCGTACACGCGCTTGGGGTTCTCGCCGAGCGCGGACTTCACGGACACGGCCTCGCTGATCACCTGCTCGTCGACGGTGCGGCCGCCCCACGTCTTGATCGCGACGGTCTGCCCGCCGATCGGGTTGGCGGAGCCCGGCTTCACGACGACCGACGTCACGCCGCCGGCGAGCGCGTCGCGGAAGCCCTCGTCCTCGACGTTGATCGCGTCCAGCGCGCGCAGGTGCGCGCCGTTCGGCCCGGTCTTCTCGTTGGTGTCGTCGCCGGCCCAGCCCTCGGCCTCCTCGTGCACGCCCACGTGCCCGTGCGACTCCACGAAGCCCGGCAGCACCCAGCGCCCGCCCGCGTCGACCGTGCGCACGCCATCCGGCACGACGACGTCGGCGCCGACGGCGGTGATGACGCCGTCGGTGATCAGCACGGTGCCGTCGTCGACGGGGTTGCCGTCCACCGGGACGACGTGGCCGTTCACGATGGCGACGGAGGAGCGGGCGGTGCGGATCGGTGAGGTCATGACCGCCATCATGCCGCCGCCCCCCCGCGCCGAACAGGCGGTTGACACCGTTATGGGCGTCACGAGGGCGCGATAACGGTGTCAGCCGCCTGTTCGGCGGTCTCGGGCTGGGGCGGCTACAGGTAGTGCCCGACGGCGGGGATCGGCTTCCAGCGCCCCGTGGAGGTGATGTCGAGGATGCGCCGGGTGGTGACGCCCTCGATGCCGTGCTCGAGGACCGCGCGGCGCGCGACCTCGCGGATCTCGGCCCCCGTCGCCCCGTCGAGGCTGCCGGCGATTGCCGCGAGGTCGAGGCCCTCCCCGTGCTGCGGCAGGTAGATCCGCAGGATCGCGACGCGCCCCTCCTGGCTGGGCAGGGGCACCTCGAGGATCGTGTCGAACCGGCCGGGCCGCTTCACCGCGGGGTCGAGCGAGCCGGGGTCGTTGGTGGTCGCGAGCGTGAGCACGTCGTTGCGCACCCGCGCGCCGTCCAGGGCGTTGATGAACTCCGAGAACCCGGACGAGCTGCGCATGTCCTGGGACGCGATGGCGTCGATGTCCTCCATGACCACGAGGGTGGGCCCGAGGCCCTCGACCTCCTTGTAGAGGTTCTCCGACGCCTGCCGCAGCACGTCCGGCTCCACGAACAGCACCGTCAGCGCCCCCGCGACCTCCGCCGCGAGGATCCGTCCGAGCTTCGTCTTGCCGACGCCGGGCTTGCCCGCCAGCAGCAGGCCGCGCGTGGTCGGCAGCCCGAGGGAGAGCAGGTCGTCCCGGCGCGTGGTGCCGGACGACAGGAACAGGTCCACCTCCGACCAGACGGCCCCCGGCAGCACGAGGTCCGTGCGGGTCTCGCGCGTCGCCGGGACCGGCTCGAACGCGACCTGGTTGCCGTAGCCGCTCACCGACACCTGGAGGATCCGGCCCCGGTACGGGTTCCCCTCCCCCTTGAGAGCGTGCAGGAAGTCGTCGAGCACCGTCTCCGCGACGTCGCGCCGGCCCTCGCCGGTGTAGACCGTGAGATCCGCCGGGTGCCCGCCGCAGATGTGGATCGCGACCGGCTCCGCCCGCAGGCTCCCCGCGGGGAAGAACACCGACAGGTGGTAGGGCACCGACACGGTGTGGTCCTCGCCGAGGTTGAGCGGACGCCACTCCGGCGTGCGCCCCTGCGGGCCGAGGATCTTGACGACGTCCTCGTGGTCCTTCATCCAACGCGCGAGGACGTGGCCGTGCAGCAGCAGCTGCGAGTCGGAGAGCTCGCGCTTGACCTCCGACATGGCGGCCTTCTTCACGCCGAGCTTGCGCGCCGCCCAGCCGGAGCTCGACGTCGGCGTGCCCTTCTTCTTCCGGCGCGGGGCGCCGAGGATCTCCGCGAGCACGCGGATCGTCTCGCGCGCCTCGGTCGGGTACGGGCCGAGCTTGGGCCAGAGCAGCTTGTCCTGCTGCTCCTCGGGCGCGGCGACGCCGTTCCTCGTCGTTCCCGAAGGCTGTCGCTCGCTCATGTCGCTCCCCGCGTCCCCTGCGGCCGCCCCGACGGCACGGCCCGAAGCACCCTATCCGCCGTGCCCAGGCCGACCAGGCGGTTGACACCCTTATCGGCTCCTGGCGGCCGCCATGCGGTGGCAACCGCCTGGTCGGTGGCGGGCAGGGGCGGATAGCGTCTGCGCATGCCGACCCGACACCTGCACGTGCTGCGCCACGGCGCGGCGGACCCGTTCGGCGAGCTGACGGAGGTGGGCGAGCAGCAGGCGGCGCTCGCCGGCCGCCGGCTGGCCGCCCTGCCCGTCGACGCCGTCTGGCACTCGCCGCTGCCGCGCGCGGTGCACTCCGCGCAGGTGGTGGGCGCGCAGCTCCCGGACGTCCCGGTCCGTGCGGCGGCCGAGCTGGTCGACCACGTGCCCTACATCCCGGACCCGGTCCCGCCCGCCTGGGCCGGCTTCTTCGACGGCGAGGACCACGCCGAGGCGGCCGAGGGCGAGCGGCTCGCCGCCGCGCTGACCGCACGGTTCGCCCGCCCGGCCGAGGCCGAGACGCACGAGGTGCTGATCACGCACGCCTTCCAGGTCGCATGGCTGGTGCGGCACGCCCTCGGCGCGCCGCCCGAGCGCTGGCTGGGCCTGCCGTACGGCAACGCCGCCCTCACGACGATCGAGTTCCGCGACGGCGGCGACGCCTCCCTGATCGTCTACAACGACATGGGCCACCTGCCGCCCGAGCTGCGCTGGACCGGGTTCGGCCCGGCCGCGCGTCCATGACAGCGCCGCCGAGGTGTCGGTGCCCGGTGCCACGATCCGGGAATGCCTACCGTCGAAGAGCTCCGCCGACACTTCCTCGCAGCCTGGGGACCGGACACCTGCTACCCGCACATGAGCGCCGAGTGGACGCCCGAGAATCCTTCTCGCGACCAATGCGGCATGACGGCGCTGGTCGTCCAGGACGTCCTCGGCGGCGACCTGATCCTGGCCGAGGTCCACGTGCAGGGCGCTCAGAGCGGACACCACTACTGGAACCGGTTGCCGGATGGTTCGGACGTGGACCTCACCGCCGACCAGTTCCGGCCGGGCGAGGAGGTCGTCGGCGGAACGGTGGTCGTTCGGCCGCCGGACGCTCCCCGATACCACCGCGCCCAGTACGAGCTTCTGCGCACACGGGTGCTCGACGCGCTGGCCCTGACGGCCGAGGGCTGACGGCCGACCGGCCCGGCGCTCACTCCGCCGGAACGTTCTCCTCCAGCTCGGCGAGCCAGGCGGCGGCTGAGGCGTCGGACGGCATGCGCCAGTCGCCGCGGGGCGAGAGCGAGCCGCCGGCGGCGACCTTGGGGCCGTTCGGGATGGCGGAGCGCTTGAACTGCGACGAGAAGAACCGCCGGAAGAAGACCGACATCCACTTCCGGATGGTCGCCAGGTCGTAGGTGGACCGCTCGTCGTGCGGGAAGTTCGGCGGCCACTCGCCCGCCTCGGCGTCGTGCCACGCGTGCCAGGCGAGGAAGGCGATCTTGGACGGCCGCAGACCGTGCCGCAGCGTCCAGAACAGGGTGAAGTCCTGCAGCGCGTAGGGGCCGATCGTCGCCTCGGTGGACTGCGGCGCCTCGCCCTCGGCGGCGGGCACCAGCTCGGGGGAGATCTCCTGGGCGAGGATGTCGAGCAGCAGGTCGTTCGTCGACGCCTCGAGCTGACCCGAGTCGGCCACCCAGCGGATGAGGTGCTGAATGAGGGTCTTCGGCACGCCGGTGTTCACCGCGTAGTGCGACATCTGGTCGCCCACGCCGTAGGTGCACCAGCCGAGCGCGAGCTCCGACAGGTCGCCGGTGCCGAGCACGATGCCGCCGCGGTGGTTCGCGAGGCGGAACAGGTAGTCGTAGCGCATCCCGGCCTGCACGTTCTCGAACGTGACGTCGTAGACCTTCTCGCCGCGCCCGAAGGGGTGGTCGAGATCGCGCAGCATCTGCTCGGCGGCGGGCCGGATGTCCAGCTCCTCGAAGTGCACCCCGAGCGAGGTCGCGAGCCTCGTGGCGCGGTCCTTGGTCTCGGACGTCGTCGCGAAGCCGGGCATCGTGATCGCGTGGATGTCGGTGCGCGGCCGGCCGAGGCGGTCCATCGCGCGCGCCGCGACGAGCAGGGCGTGCGTCGAGTCCAGGCCGCCGGAGACGCCGATGACGATCTTCGGCTGCCCGATCGCCCGCAGCCGCTGCTCCAGCCCGGCCACCTGGATGGAGTACGCCTCGTAGCAGTCCTGGGCCAGGCGCTCGGGGTCGTCGGGCACGAACGGGAACCGGTCGACCTTGCGGTGCAGCCCGACGTCGCCAGACGGCGGGTCCACGGTCCATCGCACGGTGCGGAAGCGGTCGGTCCGGTCGGCCAGGGCGCGGCGGTTGTCGTCGAACGTGCCCTGCCGCAGCCGCTCCTGGCGCAGCCGGTCGAGGTCGATGTCGGCCACGGAGCGCCGCGCGCCGTCCGGGAAGCGCTCGGTCTCGGCGAGCAGGTCGCCCATCTCGTAGACCATCGTCTGGCCGTCCCACGACAGGTCGGTGCTCGACTCGCCCTGCGCCGCGGAGTACGCGTAGGCGGCCAGGCCGCGGTGCGACGCCGAGCGCACCATGAGGCGCCGGTCCTCTGCCCGCGCCACCGTGATGGGGCTCGCGGAGAGGTTGAGCAGCACCGTCGCCCCGGCGAGCGCGGCCTCCGCCGACGGCGGCACCGGCACCCACAGGTCCTCGCACACCTCGACGTGCACGGCGAGCCCCGCGACGTCGGACGCGCGGAAGATGAGATCCGGGCCGAAGGGCACGGGACCGTCCGCGAACGGCAGCGTGACGGTGGCGCCGCGGCGGTCGTCGCCGGGCGCGAACCAGCGCTTCTCGTAGAACTCGCGGTAGTTCGGCAGGTACGACTTGGGCGCGACGCCGAGCACCCGGCCGCCCTGCACGACGACGGCGCAGTTCAGCAGCCGGTTCCCCACCTCGAGCGGGGCCCCGACCACGAGCATCGGGCGCAGGCCCGAGCTCGCCGCCACGATCGCGGCGAGTGCGTCGGACGTCGCCTCCAGCAGCGTGTCGGCGAGGTGCAGGTCGTCGATGGCGTAGCCGGACACGCACAGCTCGGGGAAGACGGCGACGGCCACGCCGTCGTCGTGGCAGGCGCTTGCCTCGGCGAGGATCGCGGCGGCGTTCGCGCGGGGGTCGGCGATGGTGACGGGCACGGTGCAGGCGGCCACCCGGGCGAACCCGTGGGCGTACGCGGAGGAGAAGTCCACCCCCCGAGTGTAAGAACGTCCGCCGGTTGGGCCCGTCGAAACCGGCGACCGGGGTTTCGACGGGCTCAACCGGTGAGGCGGACGGGGATCGCTATCGTCGGGCCCGTGCACCTCCGCCTCGCGCCTCGCGCCGCGTCCACGCCCGCGATCCTGCCCGCCGTCCTGCCCGTTGTCCTGCCCGTTGTCCTGGCCGGCGTCCTCCTCGCGGCCCTGCTCGGCATCGCGGGCCTGGCCGTGGCGCTGCCCGCGTCCGCCCACGACCGGCTCGTCTCCTCCGACCCGGCGGACGGCGCGCGGCTGGACGAGCCGCCGTCGACCATCACCCTGGTGTTCAGCGCCGAGGTGCTCGAGGCCGGCGCGCAGGTGGCCGTCACGACGCCCGACGGCACCGTGCCCGCGCAGGTGAGCGTGGACGGCGAGGAGGCGACCGCGACCCTGCCCGACGACCTGCCCGACGACCCGCCCGACGAACTGCCCGACGGAGACTGGACGGTCACGTGGCGCGTCGTCTCCTCCGACGGGCACCCGATCGAGGGGGAGCTTGCGTACACCGTCGCCGGCGCGGCGTCGCCCTCGCCGACGTCGTCCCCGACCGTCTCGCCGTCCCCGACGGATTCGGCGCCCGGGGCGTCGCCGAGCGCGGGGAAGGGCGAGTCGTCCGGCGGTGCGCACGAGCACGGGACCGGGACGCCCGGGGCCGAGCTCGACGCGGCGGGGGAGGCCGGGTGGACGACGGTCTGGCTGTTCCCGGTCGGGGTGCTGGCGGCGGTGGGGGTCGCCGCCGCCGTGCTGCTGGCGCGCCGGCGGGGCCAGTCGGACAACCAGGCGGGCAACCAGACAGGCGACCACCACGGCGACCACCACGGCGACCACCACGACGAGCAGCCCGGCCCCGAGGCCTGACGACGGCCTTCGACCACGCGATCTGTCCCGCCATGGCCGCCCATAGCAGGACGAATCGCACGCTGGAACCACCCGGATTCCGGGATGTTCGGCACGCCACGCGCGCAAAAGTCGCAGGAATCCGCGGTTGTTCCCTAGTGTGTTCCCCGTCCGACCGGCGCGAGCCGGTCAGGGACGAGAACGTGACGACGCACGGGTCGCGTGCGTCGTGAACCGAAGAAGGGATGCACATGTCGCTGAACAAGTCCGAGCTGGTCTCGGCCATCGCCGGCAAGGCCGAGCTCAGCAAGGCGGAGGCGGAGAAGTTCCTCAACGCCTTCCAGGCGGTGCTCGAGGAGTCGCTCGCCAAGGGTGAGGCTGTCAAGGTCACGGGTCTGCTCTCGGTCGAGCGCGTCGAGCGTGCGGCCCGTACCGGTCGCAACCCGCGCACCGGTGAGGAGATCCAGATCCCGGCCGGCCACGGCGTGAAGATCAGCGCCGGCTCGCTGCTGAAGAAGGCCGTCGCGAAGTGATCCTTCGCTGACGGGCGCCGCTGCGCGCCACGTCAGCCACCTGGAGGCCCGCCCCTCGCCCTGTCGCGAGCGGCGGGCCTCCGTCGTTCCCGGGCCGACCGGGTGGGCCGGCGATGATGATCGTGAACGCGGGCACCACGGGCACCACGGGCACCACGGTCGCCGCGGTCGTCACGGCGGTCGCGATGCACGTGGCCCTGCTGCCCGGCGCCGACGTCGGCAAGATCGCCGTCCTTCTCGCGGCTTCGGGGTCGGCGGGCTGGTGGGGAACCTCGCCGTGGGCGCGATCGTGGACCGGCACCTGCCGGTGCTCCTGCTCGCCGTCCCGGTCACCATCGGCGTGGGCGTGGCCGCCGTCGGGCTGGCCCCGGCGGTGCCCGCGCTCGCCTGTCCGGCGGTCGTCGTGTGGGGGGCCGCGTTCGGGGGCGTGCTGAACGTGGTGCAGGTCTGGATCAACGTGACGGCCCGGTCGCCCAGCACGCCGTCGAGCTCCTCGCCGGCGGCGTCGACCGACCTCACCGAGCAGCGCAGGCGCGCGCCCCCGCCGGTGCCGGGCCATCGACCAGCGTCATGGTCCCTCCAGGGTGGTGTCGGGTCCGACGTCAGGAGAATGTCACGGACGCCGCGCCAGAGCCCGGGTTTCCGCAGGTCGTGCTGCTTCCTCAGAGGTCGCCCTTGCGCTCAAGGAACCGCATGGCGATCCACCCGATCGGCACGCGGGCCCAGTAGGTGACGACGCGGTAGAGCATGGTCACGGAGAACGCGAGGGACGCCGGGATGCCGGCGGCGGTGAGCCCGGCGATGAGGGCGCCCTCGACGCCGCCGAGGCCGCCAGGCGTGGGCACCAAGGCGCCCAGGGCGTTGCCCACCAGGTAGATCACGGCGACGTCGATGAGCTTGAGGGACTGGCCGAAGGCGGAGAGCGCGGCGTGGAACGCCAGCACGTAGCCGAGCGTCATGACCACGTTGCCGCCCAGGCCGAGCGCGAGCCGGGCTGGCTGCGCGAGCATCTGGGACAGTCGCGGCCACACCTGCTCCAGCGTGGGCCGGGCCTTCTCCCACGCCCACCGCCGCACGGACGGCACCAGGAGCGTCGCGACGACGGCGACGCCCACGCCGGCGATCGCCAGCAGCACCGTGGTGGAGGGCAGCTCGATGAGGCCGCCCGACCCGGTGAACACGGACAGCACCACGAGCAGCAGCACGGTGACGACGAACTGCGAGAGCTGCACCAGGGCCACGGTGGCGAGGGCCATCGGCGTGGCCACGCCGCGGCGCTGGAGCATGCGCAGGTTGAGAGCTGCCGGCCCGATGCCGGCGGGCGCGGCGAGGGAGACGAACGACCCGGCCATCTGCGTGAGCGTGGCCCGCCACAGCGGCAGCTTCTCGGGGGAGAACGCGGAGAAGGTGAGGGCGGCGCCGAACCACGTGATCGCGCCGAAGGCGAACGAGGCGGCGACCCACCACGGGTTCGCCTCGGCGATCGCCGCCGCGATCTCCTCGAAGTTCATCGTCGTGACGATCACCGAGACGGCGACGATCGTCAGGGTCAGCATGATGACCGTGCGGGCACCGAACCGGGTGATGTTCTGCGGTTGCACGTCCGCCTGGGGCAGCCGCTCCACCAGGGCGTCGCGCAGCTCGTCCAGCAGGCCCTTGGCGCGGCGCACCTCCTCGCGCGTCGGGCTGGGCAGCGCGATGGACTGCAGCAGCGGGCCGATGGCGGCGATGTCCTCGTCGGGCAGCGCGCGCACCGCCGAGGCGAGCGCGCGGTGCGCCCCGACGCGCAGCGCCAGCAGGGCGAGCATCTGCGTGAGGTCGAGGCGCCGCGACAGGTTGGACGACGCGATCTCGCCCTGCTCCCAGCCGGTGAGCCACACGTGTGGCGCACCCGCGCCGTCGTGGTGCACCAGCAGGACGTCGGGCGTCAGGGCGTGGTGCGTGAGCCCGGCGTCGTGTGCGCGCCGCAGCTGCTCCCACGCCTGGGCGAGCACCGCGTCGCCGCGCGGCCCCTCGAGGTCGGTGGCGTCGACGTCGCGCAGGGAGACGGCGCCGCGCGCGTGCTCCTGCACGAGGACGACCGAGTCGTCCGCGACGCCGATGCCCTCCAGCCGCGGGGTGCGCACCCCGGCCGCCTGGGCGGCGTACGCCAGCAGGGCGGTGCGCTCGGCGGCGGCGCGCAGCGAGATCGCCGCGCGGCCCTCGAGGCCGCGTAGCCGCAGCGCGCGCCACAGCCGCTGCACGGTGGTCATGACCTGACGGTCGCCGTCCAGCACGACGACGTCGCGCCGGGGCTCGCCGTCGCCCGTGAACAGCGCGTAGATGCGGTTGTCGCCCGCCCGGGTGAGCGCCAGGGCCGCCGCGTCCGCCGTCGTCGGGTCCGCCGGCATCGTCTCCTCGTCGCCTTCCGGCGCGTCCACGACGTCGCCGTCGGCGTCGTAGGCCGCGACCGGGTCCTCGGGCACGGGCACCTCGTCGGCGTCGTCCACGGCGGTCGAGACGTCGCGCACCCGCACCAGCGCGGTCGGGTGGAACCCCGCCCGCCGCACCGCGGCCACGAGGTCGGCGCCGTAGGCGCGTTCGCTGCGCACCCCGGACACGTACTGCACGGCCTGCCCCGCGAGACGGCCGAGCAGCAGGGTGACCAGCACGCCCGGCAGCGACACCTGCCCGGTGATGAGCACGATGAACAGCGCCAGGTAGAGCACGTTCCACGACCAGCGCACGGTGCGGCGGCGGGTGCGCGGGCCGGCCGTGGTGAGCAGGCCGGCGATGGCGGCGACGTACCCGGGCACCGTGAGCTGCCACTCGCCGTCCCGGAACACCGAGAGCCCGCGCACCAGCTCGTCGCTGCCGAACCGGGAGATGCTCAGCACCGTGACGACGCCGAGCACCAGCCCGAGCGCGGCGGCGCAGATCGACTCCACCACCTGCCGCCCCAGCCGGCGCAGCCCGAGCTCGATCAGCACGGCGGCGGGCACGAACAGGGTGATGAGCCCCTCGAGCACCTGGACCGGCACGAACAGGATGCGTGCCAGCAGCGTGCTGAAGTTGCGGACGTCCTGCGTGACGCCCTCCGTCGTGGCGTGCGCGACCACCGACAGCACCAGCACGAGCGCCACGGCGAGGGCGCTGACCACCATCCCGAGCATGTCGGACGGGTGCCGGACCCGGGCCTCCGGGGTGTCGACCACGCGGACCAGATCGGAGCCCGTGCCCTGGTCGGAGGCGTTTCCGGAGAGCAGCGCCTGGAGCGGACCGGTCGGCGGTGAGGGGTCGTGCTCCGGATCCCGGTGCGACGGACCCCGGTCGGGACCCGCTGCGCTTGCTCCGGACATGTCGGGAAGTCTATGGGGAAGCCGGGTTCACGGCTTGTGACACGGGCAGGAGCGCAGTGGTAGGTTCCCGGACCACGATGCGATCACGGTCCGGGTGTGACCCACGCCTATGACCCTGGCGACACACCGGTGTGCTAGAAACGCCAGCATTGTGACGAGTCTGCGGCCACTGCCGCGGGCCGGCCTGGACGAAGGGGACCACGACCATGAGTGCCATCAGAGGCTCACGACGCCTGCTCGCGGGCGCCGCCGGGACGGCAGCGCTGGCGCTGGTGCTGACCGCGTGCGGCGGCGGCGGCTCGAACGACGGCGGCGACGGAGGTGACGGCGGGAGCGCCGAGTCGTTGATCATCGGCACCACCGACAAGATCACGTCGCTCGACCCGGCCGGGGCGTACGACAACGGCTCGCTCGCGGTGATGCTCCAGGTCTACCCGTTCCTCATGAACAACCCGTATGGCAGCTCGGACGTGGAGCCCGACCTCGCCGAGTCGGCGGAGTTCACGGCGCCCACCGAGTACACGGTGAAGCTCAAGCCGGGGCTGAAGTGGGCCAACGGGCACGACCTCACGTCGTCCGACGTGAAGTTCACGTTCGACCGCCAGCTCAAGATCAAGGACGACAACGGCCCGTGGTCGCTGCTGGCCAACCTGGACAGCGTGGAGACGCCGGACGAGACCACCGCCGTCTTCCACCTCAAGAACCCGGACGACCAGACCTTCCCGCAGGTCCTGTCGACCAGCGCGGGCCCGATCGTGGACGAGGAGGTGTTCTCGCCCGACGAGCTCACCCCGGACCAGGAGATCGTGGACGGCAAGGCCTTCGCCGGTCAGTACTCCATCGCGGCGTACAAGCCGAACGAGCTCGTGAGCTACGAGGCGTACGACGGCTATGAGGGCCTCAACGGCGCGGCCAAGACGCCCAAGGTCAACGTCAAGTACTTCACCGACGCCTCCAACCTCAAGCTCGAGGTGCAGGACGGGTCGGTCGACGTCGCCTTCCGCTCGCTGTCGCCCACCGACATCGAGGACCTGGGCAGCGAGGACAGCGTCAACGTCGTCAAGGGCCCGGGCGGCGAGATCCGCTACATCACGTTCAACTTCGACACGCAGCCCTTCGGCGCCAAGCAGCCCGACGCCGACGAGGCGAAGGCGCTCGCGGTGCGCCAGGCGGTGGCCGACCTCATCGACCGGCAGGCGCTGGCCGAGCAGGTCTACAAGGGCACCTACAGCCCGCTGTACTCCTTCGTGCCCGAGGGCCTGACGGGCGCCACGCAGCCCCTCAAGGAGATGTACGGCGACGGCGAGGGCGGCCCCGACGCTGACGCCGCGAAGAAGAAGCTCGCGGACGCGGACGTCACCGAGCCGGTCGAGCTGAACCTGCAGTACTCGAACGACCACTACGGCCCGTCGTCGGGCGACGAGTACGCGCTGATCAAGGACCAGCTCGAGGAGAGCGGCCTGTTCAAGGTCAACCTGCAGACCACCGAGTGGGTGCAGTACTCCAAGGACCGCACGGAGGACGTCTACCCGGCCTACCAGCTCGGCTGGTTCCCGGACTACTCCGACGCGGACAACTACCTGACGCCGTTCTTCGCGGAGGGCAACTTCCTCGACAACAACTACCTGAACCCCGCCGTCGACAAGCTGATCAAGCAGCAGACGTCGACGCCGGACGCCGACGAGCGCACGGCGCTCATCGAGCAGATCCAGGAGGAGGAGGCGAAGGACCTGTCGACCGTCCCGTACCTGCAGGGCGACCAGGTCGCCATCGCGGGCAAGGACGTCACCGGCGTCGAGGACACCCTCGACGCGTCGTTCAAGTTCCGCTACGGCGCGCTGGCGAAGGGCTGATCCAGCTCCGTGGCTACGCGTAGTGCGACGGGAAGCGCACTGGGACGCTACGTCCTGGTGCGCTTCCTGCTCATCATCCCCACTGTGTTCATCCTGGTCACCACGGTCTTCGTGCTCATGCGCGCGACCGGTGACCCCATCACCGCCGCGCAGGGCGGGCGCCTGACGCCCGACCAGCTCGCCGAGCGGATCCATGCGGCCGGCTACGACCGGCCCGTCCTCGTGCAGTACTGGGACTACCTCACCGGCATCTTCACCGGCGACTTCGGCACGACGATCAGCGACGGGCGGCCGGTCACCGAGGTCCTCACGACCTACGGCACCGCGACCCTGGAGCTCTCGCTCTACGCGATCCTCGTGGCGCTCGTCCTCGGCGTCCCGTTCGGCATGATCAGCGGCTACTTCCGCGACCGGCTGCCTGACGCGGTGCTGCGTATCCTCGCGATCCTCGCGTATGCGACCCCGGTCTTCTTCGCCGGCCTCCTCCTCAAGCTCGTGTTCTCCGTCTGGCTGGGCTGGTTCCCGGTGGCCGGGCGCGTCTCCACCGACGGGGAGATCGCCATGCAGCTCGCCGGGGCGGACTCCGGCTTCATGCTGGTCGACGCGTTCCGGACCGGCGACCCCGAGGTCATCCTCGACGTGCTGTCGCACGCTGCGCTGCCGGCCCTCGCGCTCGGCCTGCTCACGGCCGGCGTGTTCCTGCGGCTGGTGCGCACCAACATGATCGGCACGCTCGGCGCCGGCTACATCGACGCGGCCCGCTCGCGGGGCGTGAAGGAGAGCCGGCTCGTGCGCAAGCACGCGTGGCGTCCGGCGCTCATCCCGATCATCACCGTGGCCGGCATGCAGGTCGCGATGCTGCTCGTGGGTGCCGTGCTGACCGAGACGACCTTCGAGTGGCGGGGGCTGGGCTTCCAGCTCTCGGAGTACCTGCAGGCGCGCGACTTCGTGGCCGTGCAGGGGATCGTCGTCCTCATGGCGGTGGTCGTGGCGGTGACGAACTTCCTCGTCGACATCATCGCCGCCCTGGTCGACCCGAGGGTGAGGTACTGATGACCGCGGGAGAGATCACCGGCGTCGGCATTGCCGGCGCCGCCCCCGAGCACCTCGGCGGCCGGGGCGCGTGGCTCCGGAAGCTGCCCGTGGTGCGCCAGCTACGCCAGAGCGTCGGGCTGCAGCGCGGGATGCTCATCGCCGGCCTCGTGCTCACCGCCGTGTTCGTGCTGGTCGCGGTGTTCGCGCCGCTGCTGGCGCCGTTCGGCTGGTCGCAGCTGCGCGACCTCGAGGGCGCGTTCGGCGCCCAGCAGCCGCCGTCGGCCGAGCACTGGTTCGGCACCACCGTAGGTGGCTACGACGTCTTTTCCCGCGTCGTGTGGGGCGCGCGCACGGCGTTGCTCGTCGTGCTGGTGGCCGTGCTGGCGTCGATCGTCGTGGGCGTGCTGCTGGGACTCGTGTCCGGGTACTTCGGCGGCTGGCTCGACCGCGTGCTCGTGGTCGTGGCGGACGCGATCTACGCGTTCCCGTCGCTGCTGCTCGCGATCCTGCTCGCCATCGTCATCTCCGGCGGCAGATCCGGCATGTGGGCCGGCATCTTTGCCGCCGCCCTGTCCATCACCGTGGTGTTCATCCCGCAGTACTTCCGCGTGGTGCGCGCCGAGGTGGTGCGCATCAAGGGGGAGGCGTTCGTCGACTCGGCGCGCGTGCTCGGCACCGGGAACTGGCGCATCATGACGCGTCACGTGCTGCGCAACTCCACGCGCACGCTGCCGCTCATCGTCACGCTCAACGCGTCGGAGGCGATCCTCACGCTCGCCGGGCTCGGCTTCCTCGGCTTCGGCATCGAACCGACCGCGGCCGCCGAGTGGGGTTACGACCTGCAGCGCGCCGTCGCCGACGTCACGTCCGGCATCTGGTGGACCGCGCTGTTCCCGGGCGTCGCCATCGTCCTCGCGGCGATGGGCATGACCCTCATGGGCGAGTCGCTCAACGATCTCGCCGACCCGCGGCTGCGCTCGCGTGCCCGCTCGGGCCAGGTGTCCGGCGCGGTGGCGGCCACGGCGGTCGAGCAGTCGGTCGAGGCGGACCCCTCCGACCCGGAGAACCCCGCGTCCGCCGAGCACTCCGAGGAGAACTCGAAGGGAGACGACGCATGAGCGCCGTCGCATCGATCAGCGCCGTTGCATCGATCAGGGACCTCGAGGTCTCGTTCGCCACGGACGCCGGCCCGGTCCGGGCGGTCGCAGGCGTGAGCCTCGAGGTCCAGCCGGGTGAGGTGCTCGCCGTGGTCGGCGAGTCGGGCTCGGGCAAGACCGTCACCGCCAAGACGATCCTCGGGCTCCTGCCCGAGACGGCGACGACCAGCGGGGCCGTCGTGCTCACCGGCAGGGACGGCGCGACCACGGACGTGATCTCGGTGTCGGCGGCCCGGCTGCGCCAGGTGCGCGGACGCGACGTGGCGATGGTGTTCCAGGAGCCGTCGAGCGTGCTCAACCCCGTGTACACGGTGGGCTGGCAGATCGCCGAGGGCATCCGCGCCCACGGCGAGGTCTCCCGCAGGGAGGCGCGCCGGCGGGCGATCGAGGTGCTCGGCACCGTGGGCATCCCCGACCCCGAGCACCGTGTGGACCACTACCCGCACCAGTTCTCGGGCGGGCAGAAGCAGCGCATCGTCATCGCGATGGCACTGGTCCTGGGGCCGAACCTCATCGTCGCCGACGAGCCCACCACGGCTCTCGACGTCACCGTCCAGGCCGAGATCCTCGACCTGTTGCGCCGCCTGCGCGACGAGACGGGCGCGGCCATCGTGCTCATCACGCACAACATGGGCGTCGTGGCCGACCTGGCCGACCGGGTCGCCGTGATGTATCAGGGCGAGCTCGTGGAGCAGGCGACCGTCGGCGATCTGTTCGCGGACCCGCAGGCCGAGTACACGAAGGCGCTGCTCAAGGCCGTGCCGCGCGTCGGGGAGGGCACCGCCCGCGCCGCCGAGCGCGCGGCCGCCCGGCCCGAGGGATGGGAGTCCACCGAGCCGGTGGTGCGCGCCGAGGGGCTCACGATCACCTACCCCGGCCGGTTCCGGCAGCCGGCGTTCACCGCGGTGGACGGCGTGACCCTCGCGATCCGACCCGGCGAGGTGCTGGGGCTCGTGGGGGAGTCCGGCTCCGGCAAGACGACGATCGCCCGGGCGATCGCGGGCCTGACGCCGGTGAACGACGGCTCGCTGCGGGTGCTCGGCACCGAGATGCGCGGCGCCAAGGAGCGGGGTCTCAAGGTGATGCGCCCGCGGCTGGGGTTCGTCTTCCAGGATCCGGCCACATCGTTCAACCCGCTGCTGACCATCGCCGAGTGCGTGGCCGAGCCCCTGGTGGTGCACGGGCGGTTCCGCAACCCCGAGGCCGCGCGCGGGCGGGTCGACGAGCTGCTCGAGGCGGTGCAGCTGCCGCGCAGCTACGGCGACCGCTTCCCCCACGAGCTGTCCGGCGGGCAGCGGCAGCGTGCGTCGCTGGCGCGCGGCCTGGCGCTCGACCCGGAGCTGCTCATCGCGGACGAGCCGACGTCGGCCCTCGACGTGTCGGTGCAGGCCCGCGTGCTGGAGCTGTTCGCCGAGCTGCAGAAGGAGCTCGGATTCGCGTGCCTGTTCGTCTCGCACGACCTGGCCGTCGTGGACCGGCTCGCGGACCGGATCGCGGTGCTCTACCGCGGGCGGCTCGTGGAGGAGGGCACCGGCGAGCAGGTGCTGGGCAACCCCCGCGAGGAGTACACCCAGCAGCTCCTGGCCTCCCTCCCGGTGCCCGACCCGGCGGCGCAGGCCGAGCACCGGGAAGCGCTGCGGGCGTTGCGGGTGGGCTGAGTGGTGGAGGCGCTGTTCATCCTCGTGCCCGCCGTTCTGGCCCTGGTCGGGGTGCTGATGGTGGTGGGCGCGATCCGTGAGGTCGCGGGCGTGCGCTCGCTCGAACGGTCCGGCCAGGAGACCAGGGGCCGGGTGATCGCGAGCCACGTCAAGCACTCGAGCAACGGTTCGGGGAACAGCCGGTCGGTCAGCTCCCGGCTGGTCGAGACGGTCGAGTTCCCACGCTCGACGGGCGTCGGGTCCGCGCGGTGCCCGCCTACTCGGACGTCGGGATGCTCGACCGCGCCGACATGGACGTGCGCGTGCTCTACGACCCCGAGCGGCCCGAGCGCTTCATCGCGCCGAAGGGCCCGCGGATGGGCACCGGCGCGGCGTTCGGGCGCATCGTGTTCGCGCTCGTGTTCCTCGCGTTCGTGGCCGTGGCGTTATCGCAGAGTATGTTCAGCGCCTCCCCGTTCTGACCTCCCCGTTCTGACCTCCCGGATCTGAGCGCCTCAGGCCGGCCTGCCCTCACGGGTGGGCCGGCCTGTGGTGCGTCCGGGCCCAATGTGAGCCTGCGACCAGCAACGACGCCACGGTGACACCAGAATGACGCCGCACCTCTTGCGGTGACACCATGATGGTGTCATAGTGGCGTCATGGACCTGACCCGATACGTCGACGAGCTGCACCGCCAGCTCGCCACCGCCGCCGCTGCGGGCGGTGACGACGCCCGCGAGCTTGCCGAACGTCTGACCGCCCCGCTCGATGCCGCAGCCCGCCTCGTCCTCCTCGACGCGCTCTCCGACGCGGCGGGGGAGATCACCGCCGACCTGGCTCCCGGGTCCGTGGACGTGCGCCTGCGCGGCGGCGCCCCCGAGTTCGTCGTCGCTCTGCCCCGTGCCCCCGCCGCCCCTGCCCTGCGGGAGGAGCCCGTCGTGCCCGCCGCGGCGCCGGCCACGGCGGAGCCGCAGGCCTCGTCCGGCCTGGACGCCGAGGGGGGCGCCACCACCCGCACCACACTGCGCCTGCCCGACCACCTCAAGACGCAGGCCGAGGTCGCCGCCGCGCGAGACGGCGTCTCGGTCAACACCTGGCTCGTGCGGGCGGTCGCCGCGGCGCTCGAGCAGCCCGCGGGCCGCCCGGTCGCGCAGTCCCGCCCTGAGCAGCACGGCACCGGCCGCGTTACCGGCTGGGTGCGCTGACCACCGTCGGTGGAGCTTGTCGAAACCAGGTCTCGGCACGCTCGACCGGCGAACCGAACCCCCCCGACACCAGTCCGACACCACTGATGGAGCCCCGCCATGCCCACTTTCCCCGCACCCCGTCCCGTCCCGGTCGTCGTGGACGTGCCCTTCGCCAACCTGCAGGTCGTCGCCGGGGAGCGTGACGACGTCGTCGTCACCGTGCTGCCCACCGAACCCGGGAAGTCCGGCAGCGTCCGGGCCGCCGAGGAGGTCCGCGTCGAGCGGGACGGCGACGCGGTCACGATCACCTACCCGGGATCCTGGAAGCAGTGGGTCCTCCCGTTCGCCGCAGGCACCGCCAACATCACCGTCGAGCTGCCCGCGGGGTCCGACCTCCGCGGCAAGTCCGGCTCGCTCTACACCGAGGGGCCGCTCGGCGCCGTCGACATGACGCTCTCCGCCGGGAACGTGCGGGTCGAGGACGTCGACCGGCTCGACCTCAAAGTCTCCGCCGGCTCGGTCGCCGCGCGCCGGGTGGCGGGGGCCCTGGACGTGAAGGTGAGCGCCGGCTCGGTGGTCATCGACGAGGTGGCCGGCAGCGGCACGGTCCGGGCGAGCAACGGCACCACCACCGTCGGCTCCGTCACCGGGTCCCTCGAGGTGCATGGGGCGCACGCCGACATCGCCGTGAGCCGCGTGCGCGGCACCCTGACCGTGAAGTCCGCCCATGCCGGGATCCGGGTCAACAACCTCGAGTCCGGCAGCGCCACCCTCACGACCTCCTTCGGCTCGATCGAGGTGGGCGTGCCCGTGGGCACCGCCGCCTACCTCGACGTCGCGTCGGAGCACGGCACCGTCCGCAACCGGCTGACCCCCACCGAGGGGCCGGTCGAGGACGAGGCCACCGCCGAGATCCACGCCAGCACCGGCTACGGCGACGTCATCGTCCGCCGTCCCTGAACCGCACTGATGAAACGGAGAGTCGCCATGACCACCGACAAGGCCCTCGAACCCGCGATCCGGGTACAGGGCATCGAGAAGTCTTTCGACGACCTGCATGTGCTGCGGGGGGTCGACCTCGAGGTGAAGGCCGGGAGCATCTTCGCGCTGCTCGGCTCGAACGGAGCGGGCAAGACCACCCTGGTGAAGATCCTGTCGACGCTGCTGAAGCCCGACGCGGGCACCGCCACGGTGCACGGTTTCGACGTGGCCGCGAAGCCCGGCGACGTGCGTGAGTCGATCAGCCTCACGGGCCAGTTCGCTGCGGTCGACGAGGTCCTCACGGGCAGGGAGAACCTTGTTCTCATCGCCCGGCTGCGGCACCTGAAGGACCCGGGCAAGATCGCCGACGACCTGCTCGCGCGCTTCTCGCTCACCGAGGCGGGGGGCCGCAGGGCGGCGACGTACTCGGGCGGCATGCGCCGCCGGCTGGATATCGCGATGAGCTTGATCGGCGACCCGCCGGTCATCTTCCTCGACGAGCCCACCACCGGGCTGGACCCGCAGGCGCGGATCGAGGTGTGGCAGACCGTCAAGCGGCTCGCCCAGGGTGGCACCACGGTGCTGCTGACCACCCAGTACCTCGACGAGGCCGAGCAGCTCGCCGACCGGATCGCGATCCTGCACCGGGGCACGATCATCCAGAACGGCACCCTCGCCGAGCTCAAGCAGCTCCTGCCGCCCGCCAAGGTCGAGTACGTCGAGAAGCAGCCGTCCCTCGAGGACGTCTTCCTCGCGCTCGTCGGCGAGACGGGCATCTCTGACGACGACCGCACCGGCGGCGTCGTCCCGGCTGGAAAGGAATCCCGATGACCACCGCCGTCCTCAGCGACACCCGCGTCCTCACCGGTCGCTCGCTGCGCCACATCCTGCGTAGCCCCGACACGATCATCACCACCGCGATCACCCCGATCGCCCTGATGCTGCTGTTCGTCTACGTGCTGGGGGGCGCGATCAACACCGGGTCCAGCGAGTCGTACGTCAACTACATGCTGCCCGGCATCCTGCTCATCACGATCGCGATGGGCACGTCGTACACGTCCTACCGGCTGTTCCTCGACGTGCAGGGTGGCATCTTCGAGCGCTTCCAGTCCATGCCGATCGCGAGGTCGAGCGCCCTGTGGGCGCACGTGCTCACGTCGCTGGTCGCAAACCTGGTCTCGGTCGCGATCGTGGTCGGTGTCGCGCTGGTCATGGGCTTCCGCACCGGGGCGTCCGTGGGCGGCTGGCTCGCGGTGGCCGGGATCCTGGTCCTGTTCACCCTCACGCTCACCTGGCTCGCGGTGATCGCCGGGCTCTCGGCGAAGTCGGTCGACGGCGCGAGCGCATTCAGCTACCCGCTGATCTTCCTGCCGTTCATCAGCTCGGCGTTCGTGCCCACCGAGACGATGCCCGGCCCGGTCGCCTGGTTCGCCGAGAACCAGCCCGTGACGTCCATCGTGGACACCGTCCGCGCCCTGTTCGCCCAGCAGCCGGTGGGCGACGACATCTGGGTCGCCCTGGCGTGGCTCGTCGGGATCCTGGCGGTGGCGTACGGCGCCGCGATCGCCCGCTACCGCGCCAAGATTCGCTGAGCGCGCCCTGCATGATCGTGTTGTGGGCGTGATTTCGGGGACTATTCGCGACCGAATAGTCCCCGAAATCACGCCCACAACACGATCAGAGACCGAGGGCGGCCTTCCACGCCTCCGGGAGGAGGGCGTAGCCGACGAACGCGACGACGTCGAGCAGGGTGTGCGCGATGACGAGCGGCACCACCCGGTGCCGCCCCCACCTGCTGGTGTAGAACCACGAGAAGACGACGCCCATCACGACGTTGCCGAGGAACGGGCCGATGCCCTGGTACAGGTGGTACGAGCCGCGCAGCAGCGAGCTGGCGACGATGAACCACAGCCGGGACCAGCCGAGGTCGCGCGTGCGCTCGTGCAGGTAGGCGACCGCGATCACCTCCTCGAGCAGCCCGTTCTGCAGGGCGGCGAGGATCAGCACGGGCACCGTCCACCAGTGCTCGGCGAGCGCGCTGGCCTGCACGGACACGGTGATCCCGAGCGCCCGCCCGAGCAGGTAGAACGCCAGCCCGGGGATGCCGATGGCGGCGGCGAGGCCGAACCCCCACGCGACGTCGCCTCCGGGCCGGGCGCCGGCCAGCCCCCAGTCGAGGCCGATCCGCCGGCGCGTGCCGGTCCACGTGGCCGTCGCGCGTCCGCTGAGCAGGTACAGGGCCAGCGCGACGGGCACGAGGGCGAAGCCGATGCTCAGCAGCTGGTAGACGAGGTCGAGCAGCGAGCGCTCGGACTGGCTGGCGTTGAGGGTGGCGGACTGCTCCGCCAGCGGGGTGTCCGCCGTGAGCCGCGCGACGATGTTGACCAGCGCGTACACGCCGCTCTGGCCCAGGCTCAGGCCCAGCACGATCCAGATCTCCGCCGTGGTGCGGCGGCGGGCGGCGGGCGTGGTCGCAGGCGCGACGGGGGCGGGGAGCGCGGGGTGCGGCACGGTCACGCGCCCCAGCGTAGGCCGCGCCGCGCCCTGGGAACGGCAACCTAGGCACCACCTCGAGGCGGTCACCGGGCGGGGCGCAGGTGGCCCCGAGGTGGTGCCGGGCAGGGATCATCCGTCCTGACGGGGCGGGCGACCCGGACGCCGCGTGGGGGCCGCGTCGCGCGGCAGCCGCCCGGCGTCCTTCAACGCCCGGCGCAGCAGCAGGTCGATCTGCGCGTTGACGCTGCGCAGGTCGTCGGCCGCCCACCGGGCGAGCGCGTCGTGGATCGCCGGGTCGAGCCGCAGCAGCACCTGCTTGCGGGTGGGCCGGGCGGTGCGCCCGGAACCCGGGGGCGCCGTCTCGTCACCGGGTCCGGTGCCGGCGGGCGTCACTGGTACAGCGAGCCCGCGTTGACGACGGGCGTCGCCCGGCTCTCGCCGCACAGCACCACCAGCAGGTTGGAGACCATCGTGGCTCGCCGCTCGTCGTCGAGCGTGACGATGCCGTCCGCCTCGAGCCGGCCGAGCGCGTCCTCGACCATCGACACCGCGCCGTCGACGATGCGGGACCGGGCCGCGATGATCGCGCCCGCCTGCTGGCGCTGCAGCATGGCCTGGGCGATCTCGGGGGCGTAGGCGAGGTTGGAGATGCGGGCCTCGACGACCTCGACGCCGGCGACGGTGACCCGCGCCGCGACCTCCGCTGCGATCTCCTCGGACACGAGCTCCGTGGCCCCGCGCAGTGACTCGACGTCGTCGCCGCCGTCGTACGGGTGGGACATGGCGACGTGGCGCAGCGCGGACTCCGCCTGCACCGAGACGAAGTCGTCGTAGTCCTCCACGGCGAAGCTTGCCCTGGCTGTGTCGGCCACCTGCCAGACGACGATGGCGGCGATGTTGATCGGGTTGCCGTCCGCGTCGTTGACCTTGAGCTCGCTGGTCTCGAAGTTGCGCACGCGCACGGACACCCGGCGGCTGGTGGTCAGCGGCACGGTGACGACGAGTCCCGTTCGCCGGATCGTGCCCAGGTAGCGGCCGAAGAGCTGCACGACGAGTGTCCGGCCGGGGCTGATGACGCCCACCCCGGTGAGCAGCAGGATGCCGACCAGGATGGCGACGATGCCGAGGACGACCCCCGCAGGGCTTCCCGTCGTCATCGTGAGGATGCCGCCGAGCACGAGCACCACCGTCAGGAGCACGGCGAGAAGTGCGCCGCCGGCGCCGAGCGACCAGGCCGCGCGCTCCTCGACGTCGACCCGGGTGCCGTCGTGGCCGACGGGTCGGCCGGCGGGCGCGCCTCCGGTGGTGGCCTGCGTCGGGGGAGGTGCGTCCGTCATCGTGTGCTCCTGGGTCGGTCCGGTTGATGCGATATCAAAGTGATATCACATTAATCTCGCCGTGCGCCAGGCACACCGGGGTCTTGCCGGACGCCTCACAACGTGCCAAGATCGCAAACAGGTTTGCCACACAAACTCCTTTGCGAGGTATCGATGACCGCTATCCCCGACCGACCCGACGACGCCGAGCTGGCCGCGGCCGACTCGCTCCGCCTCATCCGCGAGCAGCAGGACCGCGCCCGCTCGGCCCTCGAGCCGGACGGCCGTGCGCTCTACGGCGCGTGGGGCGCCGCGTGGCTCGCGGGCTACCTGGTGCTGTGGACCAGCGCGCGGGGGCGCGAGCAGCCCGAGGCATGGGCGTACTGGGTCTTCGCGGGCGCCATCGCGGCCGCCGTCGTCTTCACGATGGTGCACACCATCAGCCGGACGGCGGGCGTGCGCGGCGTCTCGGCCCGCGCCGGGGCGATGTACGGCTGGTCGTGGATGCTCGGCTTCCTCACCTTCAGTGTCTTCCTCGGCGGGCTGGCCCGGGCCGGCGCGGACGCGGAGGTCATGGCACTGGCCAGCAACGGCGGGGCCTGCCTCGTCGTCGGGCTGCTCTACCTGGGCGGGGGCGCGGCGTTCGGCGACCGGAGCCTGTTCGTGCTCGGCGCGTGGATCCTCCTCGTCGCGGGGGCCGCGACGCTCGTCGGCCTGCCCGGCACCTACCTCGTGATGGCGCTCGCGGGCGGCGGCGGGTTCCTCGTGATGGCGGGCATCGAGCACCTGCGCCTCGCCCGCCGGCGGCGCCGCTCCGGTGAGGAGGCGCGCCGTGCCTGACGCCCTCGACCCGGTCATCCACGCCCCCGCGCGGTTGCGCGTCGTCGCGACGCTCGCGGCGCTCGGCGCCGGCGACGAGCTGAGCTTCCCCAAGCTGCAGAAGCTGCTCGACATGACCGCCGGCAACCTGTCCACCCACCTGCGCAAGCTCGAGGACGCCGGCTACGTCCGCGTCACCAAGACCCATGAGGGCCGCACCCCAGCGACGTACCTCGCGCTCACCCCCCACGGGCGGCGCGCGTTCGAGGACTACACCGAGGCCCTCACCGGCCTCCTGAGAGGAGCCGGATCATGACCCGCACCCGACCACCTGAACGCGCCCCCGCCCCGGCGGGCGCGCGGAGCCTGGAGCGCGCGCCCGCCGTCGTCGCCGTGGACCGTGCGCGCCGCCGCTTCGGCGACGTCGTCGCGCTCGACGACGTGAGCCTCGACGTCGGGCCCGGCGAGCTCGTGGGGCTGCTCGGGCCCAACGGCGCCGGGAAGTCCACGCTGCTGTCGCTGATCAGCGGCCAACGGCGGCCCGACTCCGGGACGGTGCGCCTGCTGGGCGGCGACCCGCGCGACGCGGCCAGCCGGCGTGGCCTCGGCATCACCCCGCAGGAGACGGGGCTACCTGCGACCCTGCGGGTCCGGGAGGTGGTCGACTTCGTCGGCGGCCACTTCGCCGACCCTGTGCCGACCGGCGAGCTGCTGGAGCAGTTCGGCCTCGCCGACCTGGCCCGGCGCCAGACGGGCGCGCTGTCCGGGGGGCAGAAGCGGCGCCTGGCCGTCGCGCTGTCCCTGGTCGGGCGGCCGAAGGTCGTGCTGCTCGACGAGCCGACCACCGGCCTCGACGTCGGCGCCCGTCAGGCCCTGTGGGACGCGATCCGCGTCTACCACGCCGGCGGCGGCACGGTGCTGCTCACCAGCCACTACCTCGAGGAGGTGCAGGCGCTCGCGCAGCGCGTCGTCGTCATCGACCGCGGCGTGGTGCGGGCCGACGACAGCCTCGACGCCATCCTGAGCCGCGTGGGGCTGCGGCGGGTCCTGGTGCGCTCGTCGGCGGAGCTCGCCGGGTGGCCGGGCGTCGTGCGGGCCGAGCGGCTCGACGACGGGCAGCAGGAGCTGTATACCGCGGACGCGGACGCGCTGGTGCGCGACATCGTCCGGGCGGACGTCGAGTTCGCCGACCTCCAGATCCGGGGTGCGAGCCTCGAGGAGGCCTTCGAGGAGATGGTGGCAATGGGGGCGGACCGATGAGCACCACGACTCGCGCGACCAGGAGCACGACGCCGGCGCCCACGGGTGGGCCGGGCGTGCTGCAGCTGACGTGGCTGCACCTGCGCTACCAGTTCCTCGAGACCGTGCGGGTGCCGATCGCGGTGCTCGGCAACATGCTCTTCCCGGCGCTGGCGATGTTCTTCTTCGTCGTGCCGCAGCGCGACGTGGCGCAGAACCCGCTGTGGGCCACGATGTCCGTCGCGAGCCTCGGGCTGTTCGCTGTCTGCTCCGCGAGCCTGTTCACCTACGGGCTCGGCGTGGCCGAGGATCGGCAGCTCCCTTTCGATCCGTTCCTGCGCTCCCTGCCCGCCGGCCCGGGGCCGCGGATGGTGGCGCGGATCGGCAACGGCGCGATCTTCGCGCTGTTCGGCCTGGTGCCCCTGATCCTCATCGGCTGGCTGTTCACCGCCGCGACCGTCACGTGGGGGCAGCTGCTGGCCGGGGTCAGCACCACACTTCTGGTCTCCGTGCCGTTCGTTCTGTTGGGCATGGCGGTGGGGTACTCGCTGTCCGCCAAGGCGGCGCTGCCGGTGGTGCAGGTGATCCTGTTCCCGCTGTCGTTCGCGGGCGGGCTGTTCCTGCCGCCGCAGATGTTCCCGCCGTGGCTCGACGCGATCTCGCAGGCCACGCCGACCAGGGCCGGTCGTGACCTGCTGGTGCAGGCCCTCACCGGGGAGCCCGCCTACCCGTTGGCGTGGCTCGTGCTGCTCGGCTGGACGGCGCTGTTCGCCGCACTCGCCGTGTGGGCCTACCGCCGCGACGAGGGGCGCCGCTTCCGCTGACCCCGACGCTGTGAGGTGGGACGGCGAGATGCTCGTTCGGTTCCAGTCGCCCACGCCGGGGAAGCGCGGCGTGCACACCGGCGTCTTCGGGCTCACGAACGTCCTCGGGCGCGGCGGCCGGCTGACGCCGGAGGAGCACGCTGGGCGTTCTGACCTGTGCGTTGTGGGCGTGAGATCGGGGACTATCGGACCTCGGATAGTCCCCGATCTCACGCCCACAACGTCCGACGGAGGTCAGGCGGCGCGGCGGAGGCGGAGCGAGTTGCCGACCACGATGACGGACGACGCGGCCATGGCCGCCCCAGCGATCATCGGGTTGAGCAGGCCCGTCGCGGCGAGCGGGATCGCCGCCACGTTGTACGCGAACGCCCAGAACAGGTTCTGCTTGATCACGCGCAGCGTGTGCCGGGACAGGCGGACGGCGGCCGGGGCGGAGCGCAGGTCGCCGCGGACCAGCGTGATGTCGCTCGCCTCGATCGCGACGTCGGTGCCCGTGCCCATGGCCAGCCCCAGGTCGGCGGTGGCGAGGGCGGCGGCGTCGTTCACGCCGTCGCCGACCATTGCGACCACGCGGCCCTCGCCCTGCAGCCGGGCCACGACGGCCGCCTTGTCCTGCGGCAGCACGCGGGCGATCACGTCGTCGGGCGCGATCCCGACCTCGTGGGCTGCGACCCGGGCCGCGCCCGCGCCGTCGCCGGTGAGGAGCATGGGCCGCAGGCCGAGGTCGCGCAGCTCGGCCACCGCGCGGGCAGACGTCGCCTTGACCGGGTCGCGCAGCACGACCACGCCGCGGGCGGCGCCGTCCCAGGCGACGACGACCGCGCTCGCCCCGGTCACCTCGGCCTCGTCGAACGCCGCGGCGAGGTCGTCTCCCAGCGTGACGCCCTGGCCGGCGAGCCACGACGGCTGTCCGACCAGCACGCGCCGCGCGTTCAGGCCGCCGTCGGCGGCGAGGCCGGCCAGCCCCGAGTGCGCGCGGCGCACCACGGCCCGGACGCCGCCGCCCGGCGCGGACTCGAAGTCGAACGCCTGCAGCGACCCGATCGTCACGCCGTCCGCGCCGACGTCGCCCCCGCCCGACGAGTTGTCAGGGCCAGGAGCACCGGAACCTGCGTATGGTCCTGACAGCTCGGAGGCGGCGTCGGCGATCGCGCGGGCGATGGGGTGCTCGCTCAGCGACTCGACGGCACCGGCGTAGGCCAGCACCTCCCGCTCCCGCGAGTTGTCAGGGCCAGGACCATGAATGCGTGCGCCTGGCCCTGACAACTCCGGGGTGACGACCCGCTCCACCGCCATGCGGCCCTCGGTGACGGTGCCGGTCTTGTCGAGCACCACCGTGTCGACGCGGCGCGTGGACTCCAGGATCTCCGGCCCCTTGATGAGGATGCCGAGCTGTGCGCCCCGGCCGGTGCCGACCAGGAGGGCAGTCGGGGTCGCCAGCCCGAGGGCGCACGGGCACGCGATGATGAGCACGGCCACGGCGGCGGTGAAGGCGAACTGGGCGTCGGCGCCCGCGAGCAGCCAGACCACCAGCGTGAGCACCGACAGCCCCAGCACGACCGGCACGAAGACGGCCGAGATCCGGTCCGCCAGTCGCGCGACCGGTGCCTTGCCCGTCTGCGCCCGCGTGACGAGCCGGCCGATCTGGGCGAGCGTCGTCTCCTCGCCCACGCGGGTGGCGCGCACCAGCAGGTGACCCGACGTGTTGACGGTCGCGCCGGTCACGGCGTCCCCGGGGCCGACGTCCGCGGGCACGGGCTCGCCCGTGAGCAGCGACGTGTCGAGCGCGCTCGCGCCCTCGACCACCTCGCCGTCGGTGGCGACCTTCTCGCCCGGACGCACCACGAACACGTCGCCGACGGCCAGCTCGGCCACCGGTACGCGCTCGGTGAGGCGGGCGCCGTCCGGCCCGACGGCGGGCGTGCCGTCCGCGGCCAGGCGCACCCGCTCGGCGTCCTTGGCGCCGAGCTCCAGCAGCGCGCGCAGCGCGTCGCCCGCGCGGCGGCGGGAGCGGTGCTCGGCGTACCGGCCGGCGAGGAGGAACGTCGTGACGACGGCCGCGACCTCGAAGTACAGCTCGGGCGCGCCCTCGGCCGCCGACGGCAGCAGCGACGGCCGCATCCGCATCCCCAACTCGCCGGTGCCCCCGAGCGTCAGCGCCCACAGCGACCACAGGGATGCGGCGATCACGCCGAGCGAGACCAGCGTGTCCATCGTCGACGCGCCGTGCCGGGCGGCGCGCGCCGCCGCCGTGTGGAACGGCCATGCGCCCCACGCCACCACCGGCAGCGCCAGCGCCGCGACCACCCACTGCCAGCCCGTGAACTGCAGCGCGGGGATCATCGACAGCGCCACGACGGGCACGGTGAGCACGGCCGAAGCGCGCAGCCGGCGCAGCAGGTCCGTGCCGCGGGCGTCCCCGCGGGTCGAGCTCGTCGGAACCGTGGTCTCGACAGGCTCGACCGACGGGGTCGGCTCGACCGACGGGGTCGGCTCGACCGGTGGGGTGGTCTCGTCCGGTGGGGTGGTCTCGTCCGGTGGGGTGGTCTCGTCCGGTGGGGTGGTCTCGTGCGACGGGGTGGTCTCGACCGACGGGGTGCGCTTCGGGGCGACGTCGCGCCGCGCGGTGACGCTGGCGCCGTAGCCGGCCTTCTCGACGGCCTCGACGAGCGCGGCGTCGTCGACGGGGGCGGTGAGCTCGACGTGCGCGCTCTCCAGCGGCAGGTTCACGGTGGCCGTGACGCCGTCGACGCGGTTGAGCCGCTTCTCGACGCGGGCCACGCACGACGCGCAGGTCATGCCCTCGATCGCGAGGTCGACCTCGAGGATCGATGCCGGGGGAGTATCGGCGGCGTCCGGGCGGGACGTCTCAGTGGGGGTGGTCATGGGTGACTCCTGGGGATTCCGGGTCGGAGGTCACCCGCGACGGCCCGGGGTGGCGGGGTCGCGGTGGGGGCGCCGGTCGGGTGGACGTCGGCGCGGCGCGGAGGGCCTGGGTCGCGGGCGCTCGCACGAGCGCGGGCGACGGTTCGGCAGGCGGTCCGCGGGGCGGTGCGCTCAGGCGCGGGGCGGGACGGACAGGTCGTACGTCTTCGTGGCGGGCGTCCTGGCGGGCTCGGCGGAGGCCGCGCCGGTGCCGCAGCCGCACGCGCAGTCGTGCGCCTCCTGGCGCGCGGGGGCCTGGGCGGCCTGCTGCGCGGCGAGCGCGTCGTTCTGCACGGCGACCGACGCGACGGCGTACCCGGCCTCGTCGACGGCCTCGCGCAGCGCGGCCTCGTCGAGGGGGGCGTCGGAGAAGACGGCGACGTCGGAGGTGCCGCCGGCGTGCAGCTCGACGCTGACGTCCTCGACGCCTGCGACGGCCGAGAGGTCCTTGGTGACGTGCGCGACGCAGTTGCCGCAGGTCATGCCGGTGATGCCCAGGGTGGTGACGGTGCTCATGGTGCTCCTTCGCAATGAGTGGATCGAGTGGGTCGAGCGGATCAGCTACGCACGAGGCGGCCGATGGCGTCGGCGGCCTCCTTGACCTTGGCGGCGCCCTCCGCCTCGGACGAGCGGGCGGCGTCGACGACGCAGTGGCTCAGGTGGTCCTCGACGAGGCCGATGGAGACGGCCTGCAGGGCCTTGGTCACCGCGGACACCTGGGTGAGGATGTCGATGCAGTAGACGTCCTCGTCGATCATGCGCGCGATCCCGCGGACCTGGCCCTCGATGCGACGCATGCGCTTGAGGTAGGCCTCCTTGTCGGAGGCATAACCGTGCGGCCCGTCGTGCTGGTGGGAGCTGTGCGCCGGGGCGTCGGCGGGTGCGGTGGTGTCGGTCATGAGCTCCACGATACCCCTAGGGGGTAAGGTGTCAAGCGATGCCGGGGCCCCGGCGACCTCGCAGGGCACGTCTCGCTCATCGCGTCGACATCCTCTTCGAGCCCGACGTGCTCTTCGAGCCCGACGTGCTCGTCGAGATCGAGGCGTACGCCGTCCTCGACTGACCGGGTGGCCGGGGGGATCAGGTGATGCGGAAGGGCGCGACCCGGCCGTCGAGACCGCATGCTCGGTCAGGCGCGGGCGCGGTCATGCGCGGGCTCGGACGGAACGGGCTCGGCGTCGACGGCGATGCGCAGCGCCGCGACCAGGTCGCGGTACAGCTCGTCCGAGGCGTGGAGCTCCTCGTGGGTGCCGCCCGCACGGATGCGCCCGCCCTCCATGACGAGGATCCGGTCCGCGTCGAGCACGGTGGACAGCCGGTGGGCCACCGTGACGACCGCGCCGTGCCGGGTGTGGGCGCGGATCGCGTCGTGGATCGCGGCCTCCGTCAGGCCGTCCACCTGCGACGTCGCCTCGTCCAGCAGCAGCACCTCCGGCTCCTTGAGCAACGCGCGGGCGAGGGCGATCCGCTGCCGCTGCCCGCCCGAGACGGCGGACGACACGAGGGACGTGTCCAGCCCGTCGGGCAGCGCCTCCAGGTCGTCGGCGAGTCGTACGGCCCGCAGCACCTCCTGCACCCGCTCCGGGGTGGCGTCCGGGCGGCTGAACAGCAGGTTCTCCCGGATGGTGCCGGGCACCACGGGCGTCTCCTGCTCCACGTACGCGAACCGGGCGCGGACGTCCGCGTGGCCCAGGTCCCGGTACGGCACGCCGTCCAGCCGGATCTCGCCCCCGGACGGCTCGATGAACCGCAGCAGCAGCGACAGCAGGGTCGTCTTGCCTGCGCCCGACGGCCCGACGAGCGCGACGTGCCCGCGGCGCGGCACCTCGAGCGAGACGTCGTGCACCACCGGTATGTCGTCCGCGTAGCCGGCGGTGACGCTGTCGAGCACGAGGACGGGCCCGGTGGCGTCGGCCGGCGCGGGCCGCTCCGGGGCGGCGGGGCGCGCGACGTCGTCCGGCTCCTCGAGCTCCATCGTCTCGACCTCGCGGATGCGCTCCGCGGCGGCCAGGCCGGACTGGAGGGTGGTGAACGCCTGGGTCAGCTCGGAGATCGGGCCCACGATGTTGAAGGCGTAGAGCAGGAAGGCGACCAGGCTCGAGACCGCGAGCAGGTCCTCCGACACCCGCCACGCGCCCAGGCCCAGGATGACGATGATCGCGAGCTGGATCCCGCCCCAGGAGACCGTCCACGCGACGGCCTCGATGCGCACCGCCGTCACGGCGTGCTTCCGTGCCTCCCGGGCGTCGTCGAGGATCTTGCGCCCTTGTCGCTCCTCGGCGCCGCTCGCCTTCACCGTGCGCACGGCGCGCACCGCGCCTTCGACGGCGCCACCGAGGCGGCCGACCGCCTCCTGGGTGCGGTGCTGCGCCTTGCCGATGCCGGGCAGCAGGAGACCCATCGCGACCGCGACGACCACGATCGCCACGACGGTGGAGCCGAGCAGCGTGAGGTCGAGCACCGCCATGAGGACGAGCGTGCCGACCAGGGAGATGAACCCGTTCACGAGGCTGACCAGGCTGTTCGACGTCGCCTCGCGCAGCAGCAGCGTGTCGGACGTGACCCGCGTGACCAGCTCTCCGGCCGGCTTCGAGGTGACGGCGCCCACCCGGGCCCGCAGGTAGCGCCGCACGATCGACTCGCGGGCCTCGTAGACGACGTCCTCGGCGAGGCGGCCGAGCAGGATCCACTGGAACAGCGCCACCACCGACCCGACGATCATCAGGACGACGAGCCAGGCGACCGGCCCGCCCATCGAGGTGCCCGTGGACAGCGTGTCGAGCACCCACTTGGTGACCATCGGGGTGGCGAGGCTCATCGCGGTGGCCAGCAGGCCGAGCGCGAGGCCGAGCGCCAGGGTGCGGCGGTGCGGGCGCACGAACCCGAGCAGGATGCGCAGGCGCTCGCGGCCGGTCTTCTCGGGTGTCCTGGTGGCGGGGGTGTCGCCCGGCGTGCCGGAGGCCGGGGGAGTGGTCGCGGGGTCGGTGGCGGTCACGCTGTCAACCATGGTTGACGCTCCTCGGTTCGTCAACCCTTGTTGACGGATGAGTGGGGGCCTAATGCTCCCCAGAGTGGAACACGACTGTTCCAACATGGTCAAGCATTCATCCAGAATTCGGGTGTAGCGTTCCCGCCATGACGGAGGTGCAGGACACGGAGACCGGGGCCCGGGCGCGGACCCGGCGGGCCATCGTCGAGGCGGCGGTGGCGCAGCTCGCCCGCGACGCCGGTGTGTCGCTCGGCCAGATCGCCGACGCCGCGGGGGTGGGCCGCACCACCCTGCACCGGTACTTCCCCGAGCGGTCCGACCTGCTCGAGGCCGTCGCGACGGAGACCGCCGTCCGCCTGGACGAGGTTTACGTGCGCGCGCGGCTCGAGGACGGCACCGCCCGCGAGGCGCTGCGCCGGCTGTGCCCGGAATACCTCCAGCTGGGCGACCTGCTCACGCTGCTGTTCACGGAGGTCGTCCCGGACTCGGCGCTCGAGGGCGACGGTGGGAGCGACGGCGAGGACCCGCTCGCGGCGCTCGTCGCGCGGGGGCACGCCGACGGGAGCATCGACCCCGAGCTCAGCGCGCACTGGGTGGTCGGCACCCTCTGGTCGCAGCTCTACCTGGCGTGGGAGACCCTCCGCGAGGGGCAGGAGTCGCGACACGACGTCGTCCAGCAGCTGATGCGCACGGTCGGCAAGGCCATCGCCCCCTGAGTCCGAAGGCGTCCTCACCCCACGCGGCCGTACCCAGGGGCGGCGCTACCTCACGCGGTCGCCGCGGCGGCCGCCTTCGCTCCGGCGGGCAGGGCATCGAGGATGCGGTTCACGGCGTCGTCGTCGTGCGCGGCGGAGACGAACCAGGCCTCGAAGACCGACGGCGGCAGGTTCACGCCCGCGTCGAGCAGGGCGTGGAACAGGGCGCGGTAGCGGAAGATCTCCTGGGCCTGCGCCCGGGCATAGTCCCGCACGCCGTGCTCGGCCGCGTCCGGCCCGAAGAACGCCGAGAACAGCGAGCCCGCCCGCTGGACGCGATGCGGCACGCCCTCGGCCGACAGCGCGTCGCCGAGCGCCGACGCCAGCGTGTCCGCGACGGCGTCGACGCGGGCGTACACGGCGTCGTCCGCCAGGCGCAGCGTGGTCAGGCCGGCCGCCACCGCCACCGGGTTCCCGGACAGCGTGCCCGCCTGGTACACCGGCCCCGTCGGGGCGAGCTGGTCCATGATCGACGCCGGTCCGCCCAGCGCGGCCACCGGCATCCCGCCTCCCACGACCTTGCCGAAGGTCAGCAGGTCGGGCTCGTAGCCCTCGCCGCCAGCCGAGCTGCCCGTGCGGATCGACTCGTTCTCCAGCCCCCACCAGCCGGACGGACCGACGCGGAAGCCGGTGAGCACCTCGTCCATGACGAACAGCGCGCCGTGCTCGCGGGTGATGCGACGCAGGCCCTCGTTGAAGCCCTCAGCCGGCGGCACCACGCCCATGTTGGCGGGGCTCGCCTCGGTGATGACGGCGGCGATGCGCGGGCCGTGCTGCGCGAACGCAGCCTCGACGGCGGCCAGGTCGTTGTAGGGCAGCACGAGCGTCTCGGCCGCAGACGCCTCCGTGACCCCGGCAGTGCCCGGCATGGCGAGCGTCGCGACGCCCGACCCAGCCTCGGCCAGCAGCGCGTCGACGTGCCCGTGGTAGCAGCCGGCGAACTTCACGATCAGCGGCCGCCCGGTGACGCCGCGCGCGAGCCGCACCGCCGTCATCGTCGCCTCGGTGCCCGTGGACACCAGGCGCACGCGCTCCGCGAGGGGCACCCGCCGGCGGATCTCCTCCGCGAGCTCCACCTCGGCCACGGTGGGCGCGCCGAACGACAGGCCGCGCGCCGCGGCGTCCTGCACCGCGGCGACCACCTCGGGGTGCGCGTGCCCCAGCAGCGCCGGGCCCCACGAGCACACCAGGTCCACGTACTCGCGGCCGGCCACGTCCGTGACGTACGGGCCGCGCGCCGAGGTGAGGAACCGCGGGTCGCCGCCCACCGCCCCGTACGCCCGCACCGGGGAGTTCACGCCGCCGGGGATCGCCGTCTGCGCGCGCAGGAATGCCGCGTGGTTGCTCCGTGCTGAGCCTGTCGAAGTGTCGGCCGGGGGCGTGGCGTCCACCATCGCCGTCTCGATCTGGCCGAAGCCTGCCGTGTCCGTCATCGTGGTCCTTCCGAAAGAGTGTGTCGTGGGCGGGCCAGCGCGCTCAGCGCAGCCAGCCGGCGATCTCGGTGGCCCAGTACGTCAGCACGACGTCGGCCCCGGCCCGCTTGATCGCGGTGACCGACTCGAGCACGGCCCCCTTGCGGTCGATCCAGCCGTTCGCGGCGGCCGCCTCGATCATCGCGTACTCGCCGCTGACCTGGTACGCCGCCACCGGCACGTCGGAACGATCTGCGACGCCGCGCAGCACGTCGAGCGACGTGCCGGCCGGCTTGACCATCACCATGTCGGCGCCCTCGGCCAGGTCGAGGTCGGCCTCGCGCAGCCCCTCGCGGGAGTTGGCCGCGTCCATCTGGTACGTGCGGCGGTCGCCCTGCAGGGCGCTGTCGACGGCGTCGCGGAACGGGCCGTAGAACGCGCTCGCGTACTTGGCGCTGTAGGCGAGGATGCTCACCTGCTCGAAGCCGGCGTCGTCGAGCGCGTCCCGGATGACGGCGACCTGCCCGTCCATCATGCCGCTCGGCGCCACGACCTCCGCGCCCGCCCGGGCCTGCGCGACGGCCGTCGACGCGTACCGGTCGAGCGTCGCGTCGTTGTCCACGATCTGCTCGCCGGCCGGGCCGGCCGTGAGGACCCCGCAGTGCCCGTGGTCCGTGAACTCGTCCAGGCACGTGTCGGCCATGACGACGGGGCCGACGGTCGGTCTCGTCGGGCCCCGTCCGGAGGTTTCGACAGGCTCAACCACCGCGGCCTCGATCTCCGCGACGGCCTCCCGGGCGATCCGGATGCCGCGCTGCAGCACGCCGTCGGGGGCGTCGGCCTGCGTGCCGGTCGCGTCGCGCTCGGCGGGGATGCCGAAGAGCATGACGCCGCCCAGCCCGGCGCGGGCCGCGTCCGCCACGGCGTCGCGCAGCGAGGCCTCGGTGTGCTGCACCTGGCCAGGCATGGACGGGATCGGCGCGGGCGCGTCGAGACCCTCCTTGACGAAGAGCGGCAGCACGAGGTCGGCCGCGTGCAGGCGGGTCTCGGCGGCCAGCCGCCGCATGCGCGGCGTGGTGCGCAGGCGGCGGGGTCGGTAGACGATGCCCGAGGTGCTCACGGGGTCTCCTTGGTGACGGTCGATGCGGGGTTCTGGAGGGCGGTGGCGACGGCCGCGGCGAGCGCGTCGTCGGTGGGGCGGGCGGCGACGGCGGCCACGCGCAGGCCGGCGGCGCGGGCGGCGGCGGCGGACGGCGCTCCGATGGCGACCATCGCCGTCCCGGTGCCCGCCTGGGCGGCGATCTCCCGCGCGACGGAACCGGAGGCGACCACCACGAGGTCGAAGCCGCCGGTCCGGGCGCGGGTCGCGACGTCTTCGGGCAGATCGTGGCGCACCGTGCGGTACGCCGTCACGACGTCCGGCGCCCAGCCGCGGGCGGCGAGCCCGTCGGCAAGCGTCGGGCGGGCGAGGTCGCCGAGGGGGAGCAGCACGCCCGGAGCCCGGGCGGGCGCCGGCGCGAGGTCGGCATCCGGGAAGGCGGCGACGATCCCGGCCGCCGTCGCGTCGTCCGCCGCGGGGAGGAGGTCGACGCGCACGCCGGCCGACTCCAGGGCCTGGCGCGTCGCGGGCCCGACGGCGGCCCACCGGGCCGGGGCAGCCGAGAGGTCGACGCCGGCGCGGGCGGCGGCGTCGGTCAGCGCGTCGACCGCGTTGACGCTGGTCACGACGACCCACGCGTGCTCGCCCCGGGAGGCGCGTCGGACGGCGTCGTCCAGCGGGGCGAGGTCGTGCGCCGGGGCCCGCTCGATCACCGGGGCCACCACGACGTCGTGCCCGGCGGCGCGTAGGCGCGCGACCAGCCCGGCCGCGCGCTCGGGCGCCCGCGCCACCAGCACCGCCGTCGGGCGAAGCTCTGCGGTCACGAGCCCTCCGGGTCGTCGGTGCCGGTGGGGGCGCGCAGCGGGGCGACGTCGGCGCGCGAGGCGACGTCCTCCGGCGCGTGTGGGGCGTCCTCGCCGCCGACGAGGGGGGCGAGCCGCGCCGCGCCGTCGGCGAGCAGCGCCTCGGCGACGCGGACGCCCAGGCCCGTCGCGGCCTCGTCCTGCGCCGTTGCGTCGTGCGGTCCGCCCGCGTCTGCGGCGAGTGCCGCCGCGGCGCTGTGGGTCACCTGCTCCGTGCCGTCCACGCGCGCGACCACCGCGGTGAGCTGCAGCTCGCCGGCCTCGATCCGGGCGTACGCGCCGACGGGCGCGGCGCAGCCCGCCTCGAGCCGCGCGAGCACAGCCCGCTCGGCCAGCACGCACAGCCGGGTGGGGCGGTGGTCGAGCGCGGCGAACGCGTCGCCCAGCGCCGACCCGGCGGCCAGGTCGGCGGTGCGTGCCTCGATGGCCAGCGCGCCCTGCCCGGGGGCGGGGGCGACGACCATCGGGTCGAGCAGCTGAGACACCACCGACGTTCGGCCCAGGCGGGACAGCCCGGCGAACGCGAGGACGACGGCGTCGAGGTCGGCGTCCGGCCCGAGGGCGCGCGCCAGGCGGGTCTCGACGTTGCCGCGGATGTCCACGAGCTCGAGGTCGAGGCGCGCGGCCTTGATCTGTGCGGCCCGGCGCGGGGAGCCGGTGCCGACGCGGGCGCCGCGGGGCAGGGTGTCGAGCGTGAGCCCGTCGCGCGCGCACAGGGCGTCGCGCGGGTCCTCGCGCTCCGGGGTGACGACGGTGAGCTCCGCCGGCTGCGCGGTGGGCAGGTCCTTGAGGGAGTGCACGGCGACGTCGCAACGCCCGTCGAGCAGCGCCTCGCGCAACGCGGTCACGAACACGCCCGTGCCGCCGAGGGACGCCAGGGAGCCGGTCTTCACGTCACCCTCGGTGCGCACGCGCTCGAGCTCCACCGGCCGCCCGAGCAGCTCCTCCAGGCGGCGTGCCACCAGGCCGGACTGCGTCGTGGCGAGGGCGCTGCCGCGGGTGCCGAGACGCAGCGGGGCGGGGTTGGGACGGGGGGTGCTCACCCCTCCAGTGTCGCGCAGCGGCCCGCCCCGTGGACAACCCCGGGCCGCCACGGGGGCCGATCTCACACCGTTCTGCCCGCCGTCCTGACGCGAGGTCATGACAGTGCGTCATCACCCGCCGAGGTAGTCCCGAATTCCGCGAGGTAGTCCCAAATTCCGCGAGGTAGTTCAAAATCTGCCGAGGTAGTTCGATTCTGCGCGAGGTAGCGCACTACCTCGCGCAGAATCGAAGGCGGTCTCAACCGGTCATCGCAACACCCTGATTCTGGATGGGGTGTTTCGGATGGTGCGTGGCGGGATT
>NZ_JCAIUK010000009.1:0-216589 GCF_059445475.1 Isoptericola sp. Y581
ACCGCCGCAGCACTCGTGCTACTCAACCTTCAACGCGGGACCCGGCGATCACGCTGGTGAGAAAACCTCAGACCCGTTCCATTGACAATCAGCGACCAACCGTCGACGCGACAGGGGCCCACTATCGGTCACACCACCTCGACAGCTACCGCCCTACTAGTGTCGCGTGTCGTAAATGACTTTATGGATAGAGTTTGAAACTATGAAGCGTGGCGAACCGACCTGCTCCTGCACCTCCAACGGCCCGACCGAGGCCATCAACGGCCGCCTCGAGCACCTACGCAGCTCCGCCATCGGCTTCCGCAACCTCACTCACTACATCGCCCGATCACTCCTGGAAGCCGGAGGCTTCAGACAGCAACTATACCCTCGAGATTCCGCCTATGGGGCGGCGCGAAGATCGGGATGTCTGACCTCTTGACGTGCGACTGCTACGCTGTGTAGCATGACTGCGCGCAACCGATCCTCGACGCTATCTGCCCACTATGGACCGCTGGAAGTGCTGGTAATGGAGCACGTGTGGGAGTCTGCCCCGGTGGATGTGCGGACGGTGCAATCGGCGCTGGCCCACGATGGCCACCAAGCGGCCTACAGCACGGTGAAGACCATCATGGAACGACTGGTGGTCAAAGGGGAACTCGCCCGGGAACGCGAGGGAAAGCAATTTATCTATGCCGCCGTTCGCACTCGAGCGAAGACCGAGGCACTGGTCACTCAAGGCATGGTCGACGATCTTCTGGATCGACACGGTGATCTAGCGGTGTCGTTCTTCGTCGATCGCGCCCGGCAAGACCCCGTCCGGCTAGAAAGGTTGCGCCGACTTCTTCGGGACATGGAAGCCGAGGGAGGAGGGGTCGATGGCTGAGCTGCTGGCGTACCCGCAGATGGTGCTACTGCTTGCGCCGATCATGTTGCGCACGATCTGGGTCGCCTGCCGCCCGGCGCTGCAGCGGACGGAACCGCGGGTTCGAGCGGGCGTGCTCTTCGCCCTGATTATTCTGCCAGTCGTCGCGATGGCCGTACCGTATATCCCTGCAGTGGCGTCGCACCTGCCGGTGCCGTGGCGGGCTTCGATCGCATGGGGGGTGGCGAACTACCCGGCCCCGACGGAGTGGATCGCTCACACCGTCGCGGCGCTGGTCGCGGCGGCGCTGCTCCTCGTTCCTCCCGCCGCGCTAATCGTTCTATTGGTCCGTGCGAGCCATCAGGCGTACGCGCTCTCAGCCCGACTACTAGGAGAGCGACATCAGGCAGGCTTCGTCCTTGTGTCGGGCCGATCGATCGCGTGCACGATTGGTCTCTGGCGTCCCCGGGTACTGCTATCTGCTGATATCTGGGAGAGCGAACATGGGGCAGCTGTTCTGCGTCATGAGCAGGCGCACGTGCGCGGGCATCACTCACTCATTGCTGTGCTTGCATGCGCGTCGCTGGCGCTGTGGTGGTGGATTCCCGGCTCCCGACGCTTACTGGGCGACCTACGTGACGCGCTAGAAGAGTCCGCGGACGCCTCAGCAGTCCGTCAGCTCGGTCGCGTTCGCGTGGCCCGAGCAGTCGTCGACATCGCGACCGCGCGAATGTCCGCATCGGCTCCGGGATTCAGCGACCTGAACAGCACGGAGCGACGGCTTGTGGCACTTGCTCACGGGCCTGACCGGCGACTGACCCTAGCAGTGGTGGCGGTGAGCACGGCGATCGTCCCGATCTGGCTCCTGCTCTTGTAAGACCCGCCGCTCCGCTCTAAAGCGCTGAGATACCCACCACTTGAAGTGCTACGCAACGTAGCAGATAGGAATGAACTAATGATCACTGCTTCGGGAAATCAGAACGAACAAGAACACACTGACAAAAGCCGTCCCGCACCACGCCGAAAGCGGCGCGGATGGCTCCGGAAGTTGGGGATCGGGGGTGGCGTGCTTGCACTCATTGTCGCTGCAGGCGGCTGGGCCGTACACAATTATGGACCGCAGTTCGGCGTGTACTTGGTGCCCCCTTCGTCGGCGCGCTACGCCGACATAGCCCTCGGCATCATGGATACCGGCCACTACGCGGAAGGACCCGAGTGGGAAGCGGAGCGTGCCGAAGTAGAAGAGGCCGCTTCCGAGGCTACAGCCATCGAACAGCTGCACGCGCCGCTGGCTTCGGCGGCCACTGTCGCCGGAGGAAAGCACTCCTTCTTCCTCACCCCCGAAGAAGCAGCGCAGTCAGCGGAGCTAGCCACCGCGGATTTCACGCCGCCAAGCGTCACGAACGAATCCGGAATCACCACGGTGACCGTGCCAGCGCTCGGCAGCGTGTCGAGCGAGCAGCAAAACGAATACGCAGAGACCGCCGCCCAAGGGATCGCGGAAGCAAACCCGGACACCTGCGGATGGATCGTCGATCTCCGAGGCAACACGGGCGGCAATATGTACCCCATGCTTTCAGGCGTCTCGCCGTTGTTGCCCAATGGGCCGGCGATGTCGTTCCTCACACACAGCGGCGCTGAAACGATCGTGACCGTGCAGAACGACGGTGCAGGAATCGGGGGCACCACAACAACCATGATTCCCGAGGTCGCCAAAGCGAACGATCGCCCCATCGCGGTCCTTCAGGACGAGAAAACGGCGTCCAGCGGCGAAGCAGTACTCACAGTGTTTCGTGGACTGGATAACGTCCAGTCCTTTGGGACCCCCAGCGCGGGATACAGTTCCGCTAACGCGATTCACACCCTCTACGATGGCGCGCTCCTCATACTGACCGGAAGTGTCTATGTCGATCGCGACGGCGTGAACCTTGACGAACTCCCCATTGCACCGGGAAATGAAACAGTCCCCGGCCTCGCAGACCGCGCCGCAATTGAATGGCTGAGCCAACATGGTTGCAACTGATCTGAGCGCGATCAATCGCCACTCGATATGCGGAATTCGAGACGTATCTTATGTCATTCGCTGAATATCGCAGCGCTTTGCAGCTCTCCGCCGTTCCGGTGGGGATCATGGGGTGAGTCCGCCAGCGGCGAGGAGCATGCGTAGCCGGTAGTGGTCGCAGTTGCGGTAGCCGCGGGCGATCCGGCGGTGGAGCTCGATGATGCCGTTGATGGCCTCGGTGGGGCAGCTGTTCGCCCGGTCGGTGGTGAAGTAGGCCAGGAACGCGGAGTGCCAGCGGCGCAGGGTTCGTCCGAGGCGCGCTACTTCGGGGATGGGGCAGGTGTGGAACGAATTACTGCTTCGTGTGACGGCCATCAGTCGGGGACAGCTCCCCTGACAGGCGTCGCAGCAGTCTCACCGCCGTGCAACGGATGGTTCATTCCACGGTCAAGTTGCTATGTGAGAGATCGAGAAAACTAGGTTGCATCTCGACAATCCGCGCCGCGGGTGTCAGGACTGCATGTCGACGAAGCGTGAGTAGTGCCCCTGGAACGCGACGGTGATGGTGTCGGTGGGACCGTTGCGGTGCTTCGCGACGATCAGGTCGGCCTCACCGGCACGCGGCGATTCCTTCTCATAGGCGTCCTCGCGGTGCAAAAGGATCACCATGTCCGCATCTTGCTCAATTGACCCAGACTCGCGCAAGTCCGACATAGCAGGCTTCTTGTCCTGCCGCTGCTCTGGTCCACGGTTCAGCTGCGACAGCGCAATGACGGGGACGCCGATCTCCTTGGCCAGGAGCTTCAGGGCGCGGGAGAACTCGGAGACCTCCTGCTGGCGCGATTCGACCTTCTTGCCGGAGCTCATGAGCTGCAGGTAGTCGATGACGACGAGCTTCAGGTCGTGCTTCTGCTTGAGCCGCCGGCACTTGGCGCGGATCTCGGTGAGCGACATGTTCGGCGAGTCGTCGATGAACAGCGGCGCCTCGGAGATCTTGCCCATCACCTTGGCGAGCTTCTGCCAGTCGTCCTCGCCCATGGAGCCGTTGCGCAGCTTCTGCAGGTGCACACGCGCCTCGGCGGAGAGCAGACGCATCGTGATCTCGTTGCGGCTCATCTCCAGCGAGAAGACGACGGACGTCTGCCCGTTCCTGACCGACGCCGAGCGGGCGATGTCGATGGCCAGCGTCGAGTTGTGCGTCGGGATCATGGCGCGGCTCGCCAGGTACAGGTGCGACGGATGCTCGATCTCGACACAACGCACCGGGACGGACCCGACCGCGACCACGTCGACGATCTTCCACGCCACGCCCGGTCGAGCGACGGTGTGCGCGGCGCCGTCGCGCATCGAGCGGACGATGTCCTCGGTCGTGCGGATCACGGCGTCCGCCGGGTCGCCCGAAGTGCTCGACGACCACTCGTGCCAGGCGTCCGCGACGATCGTCGTCCCGTCGTCGAAGACGACCTCGTAGCAGGGGCGACCGGTCATCACGTCGGTGGCGCGCACGACGCGGGTAGGCGTGCCGTCCGCGGCGATCAGCTCGTCGCCCACGGCGACGTCGCCCATGGTGGTCCAGCCGGTCGGCGTGGGCAGGGGCGTGTCGAGCGCCAGCGCCTTGCCCATCGCCGGGCGGGCGGCGATGACGATCATCTGCCCGGGGTGCAGACCGTTGGTGAGGCGGTCGAGGTCGGCGAACCCGGTGGGCACGCCGACCATGCCCTCGCCGCGGTTCCCGGCGGCCTCGATCTCGTCCATGGTGCCGCCGATGATCTCGGCGAGCGGCAGGAAGTCCTCGGAGGTCTTCCGCTCGGTGACCGCGTAGATCTCGGCCTGCGCGGTGTTGACGATGCCCTCGACGTCGCCGCCGTCGGTGGCGTACCCGAGCTGCACGATCTTGGTGCCGGCCTCGACGAGGCGGCGCAGCACGGCGCGCTCCTGCACGATGCGCGCGTAGTACCCGGCGTTCGCGGCGGTGGGGACGCCGGCCATGAGGTCGTGGATGTACGGCGCGCCGCCGACGCGGGTGAGCTCGCCGCGCTTGGTGAGCTCGGCGACCACGGTGATGGCGTCGGCGGGCTCACCACGGCCGTAGAGGTCGATGATGGCGTCGTAGACGGCCTCGTGCGCGGGGCGGTAGAAGTCGTTGCCGCGGATCTGCTCGACGACGTCGGCGATGGCGTCCTTGGAGAGCAGCATGCCGCCGAGCACGCTCATCTCGGCGGCAAGATCCTGAGGAGGTGTGCGGTCGAAAGTGGCGCGCGGCGCCCCCCCGAATCCCGCCTCGAGCTCCTCGATCGACATGCCCACCTCGCTCCCCCGCCGTCACCGACGTCCGGTCCGTCACCGGACACCGACTCCTCGCTGTCAGGTCCACGTTCTACCGTGGGCCACTGACACCGCGGACGACGCTAGGCGCGCCCGCGACGCAAAGCAACGGGCGCTGTGGACGCAGTTGTGGACGAGCCTGTGGATAGGGTGGCTCACCCTGTGCACGGTCGGTGGACAGGCATGTGCACAACTGGGGATATCGGCTGTGTACAACTTCTGGCGGCGCGCTGACCTGCGCCGACATTACCCTCAGGCTGTGGAGGAGAAAGAAGTTGGGTGAGTTGCACCGCACCTCGGATCCAGACGGCGGACACCCCGGCGACAGGCCTTCTTCACCGGCGCCGCCGGACGGTCACGCACCTTCACCCGACACCGAGCCGGTTGTCCACAGGGGCGCCCGGCGCCGCATCGACCGCGACATCCTCGCCCTCGCCCTCCCGGCGCTGGGCGCGCTCGTCGCCGAGCCGTTGTTCATCCTGGTCGACAGCGCCGTCGTCGGCCACCTCGGCACCGCGCAGCTCGCCGGCCTGTCCGTCGCCTCCACCCTGCTGGTGACGATGGTCGGCCTGTGCGTGTTCCTCGCGTACGCGACCACCGCCGCCGTCGCGCGCCTCGTGGGCGCCGGCCGCACCCGCGACGCCCTCCAGTCCGGCATCGACGGCATGTGGCTCGCCCTCGGGCTCGGCGCCGTCCTCGCCGCCGTGCTGGCCGCGAGCGCCCCGTGGGCCGTGGGGGCGATGGGCGCGGGCGACGACATCGCGGGGTACGCCACGACCTACCTGCGCTGGTCCGTCGTCGGGCTGCCGGGGATGCTCGTGGTGCTCGCGTCGACGGGCGTGCTGCGCGGCCTGCAGGACACCCGCACGCCGCTGTGGGTCGCGTCGTCGGGCGCCGTCGTCAACGCGATCCTCTCGGTGACGCTCGTCTACGGCGCCGGCCTGGGCATCGCCGGCTCGGCGATCGGCACGGCGGCCACGCAGCTCGCGATGGCGGCCGTGCTGACCGTCGTCGTGGTGCGCGGCGCCCGGCGCCACCACGCGTCGCTGCGGCCCCACCACGCGGGGATCTGGGCGAACGCCCGCGCGGGCGCGCCACTGTTCGTCCGCACGGCGTCGCTGCGCCTGGCGATCCTGCTGACGGTGGCCGTGGCCACGGGCCTCGGCGCCACGGCCCTCGCGGGCTACCAGGTGGTCAACAGCCTGTGGGGCCTGGCGGCGTTCGCGCTGGACGCGCTCGCCATCGCCGGGCAGGCGCTGGTGGGCCATGCGCTGGGCTCGGGAGACGTCGGCCGGGTACGCGCGGTGCTGCGCCGCTCCCTGCAGTGGGGGGTGGGTGCGGGCGTGGTGATCGGCGTCGTGTTCGCCGCGTCCGGGTGGTGGATCGCCCCGCTGTTCACCTCCGACCCGGACGTGCGCGTCGCGATCACGGCCGGGCTGGTGGTCACGGGCGTGCTCATGCCGATGGCGGGGTGGGTGTTCGTGCTCGACGGCGTCCTCATCGGCGCCGGCGACGGCCGCTTCCTCGCCTGGGCGGGCATGCTCACGCTGGTGGCCTACGTGCCGTTCGCCCTCGCCGTCCGCGCCTGGGCGCCGGACGGCGCCGTCGGGCTCGCCTGGCTGTGGGCGGCATTCGCCGGCGTGTTCATGCTGGCCCGCGCGCTCACCACGGGCCTGCGCGCCCGCAACGACCGGTGGATGGTCACGGGCGCGTGACGCCCTCGGGCCGCCAGGTGAACGGCGTGTGACGCAGCCCCGCGGGAAGTACAGCCGGCGGCTCGACCGGCAGCGCTGTCAGACCGGCACGCGCAACCGGTACCCGATGCCGCGTACGGACGACACGCGCAGCTCGGGGAGCACGTGCAGGCGCTTGCGCAGGCGCTTCACCGCGGAGACCACCGCGTCGGGGTCGCCGAGGTAGCCGGTGCGCCACACGGTGCGGGTGAGCTCTGCGAACGACCACACCCGGTCCGGTGCGGACGCGAGCGCCACCAGCAGGTCGAACTCACGCAGCGAAAGGTGCACCGGGATGCCGGCCGCCGTGACCTCCCGCGCCGCCAGGTCGACCTCGAGCGCGCCCAGCACGATCCGGCCGGCGACCGGCGGATCGCCGACGTCGCCGTCGGGGCGGTCGGCGGGCCGGGTGGTGGGCCCGGTGTCCGGGGCGTGTGCGACGACGGAGACCCTGGGCCCCGTCCGGTCCTCGGCCGGCGGCACGGCGGTGTGCACCTTGACGGACAGCGCGTGGACCGGTGGGTCCGCGTCGTCCTGGGGCTCGAGCAAGGGCCCGAGCAGGGTGCGCGCGCCATCGGTGTCCGCGGTCGCGATCACCGCGGCACGGCCGCGCAGCAGCCTGGCCACCTCGCCCACCCGCTTCAGCGGGAGGCCGATGCACAGGACGTAGCCGCCGACCAGCTCGGCGGGGTGTTCGTGGGGCATCGCTTTCCTCCGTCCGACACACGCGCCGAGGGGGACGCGGACATCGTTTACCCAGGTGCCTATCAGAGTCTCGACGATGCTGCGCGCCGACGGGCGGCCCCGCCGACCCGGACCTGCCCCCGGACTGACCGCGAACTGGCCCTCGCCCGTCCTTGTTGTCGCAGGTCACATCGGATGGGCTGCAAGGTGGGTCCCGATCGGGCGCCCGTCACGACGTCCCCGCGATCCGGGGACACCCTCACCTGGAGGTACCGTGCACTCTCCGATCAGTAGGAGGAGGGGGTGGGTCGCGACGAGCGCGGCCCTCGCGCTCCTAGCCACGTCCGCGGCCGGGGTGGCGCCGGCGTTCGCCGCCACCGCCGATCCGCCGCTCGCGCCGTCGGGCGCCGTCCCTGACCCCGAGGACAAGATCACCGCCAAGACCCAGTCCGCGCTGGAGAAGGGCCCCGCCGACTTCTGGGTCGAGATGGCGGACACCGCCGACCTCGGCGCCGCGAAGGGCATCGCCGACTGGGACGACCGCGGCCAGTACGTCTACGACACGCTGACCAAGGTCGCTCAGCAGTCGCAGTCCGGCCTGGTCAAGCAGCTCGACGCGACCGACGCCGAGTACGAGACGTTCTGGATCTCCAACCGGGTGCTCGTCACCGACGGCACCCTCGCCCTCGCGAACGACCTCGCCACCTCGTCCGAGGTGGCCCGCATCAGCCCGACGAAGGTGCTGGAGCTGGTGGAACCGGTCGAGCGCAAGAAGGCGGCCGACAAGGGCACGCAGGCCGTCGAGTGGGGCGTGCAGGCGATCAACGCCGACGACGCCTGGGCCCTGGGCTACACGGGCCAGGGCATCACGGTGTCGAACATCGACACGGGCGCGCAGGCCGACCACCCCGCCCTCGCGGCGCAGTACCGCGGCCTCCAGGACGACGGCACCGTCGTCGACGACTACAACTGGTTCGACTCCTCGAACGCCTGCACCGGTGACACCCCCTGCGACAACGACGGGCACGGCAGCCACACCATGGGCACCATGGTCGGTGACGACGGGGCGGGCAACCAGATCGGCGTCGCCCCGGGTGCCGACTGGATCGCGGCCAACGGCTGCGCCACCTGCTCCGACGCCGACCTGATCGAGTCGGGGCAGTGGATCCTCGCGCCGACCAGGACCGACGGGAGCGACCCGGACCCGGCCCAGCGGCCGCAGGTCGTCAACAACTCCTGGGGTATGAGCGCCGCCGGCGCGATCGACGACTTCATGACCGACGAGATCGCCGCCTGGGAGGCCGCCGGCATCTTCGGCTCCTGGTCGGCGGGCAACGAGGGACCCGCGTGCAACACGACGTCGTCCCCGGGCGCCAACGAGGCGACATACGCCGCCGGCGCCTTCGACTCGAGCGGGGCCATCGCCTCGTTCTCGTCGCGGGGCACGGGCGAGAACGACGGCGTGAAGCCGAACCTCTCGGCGCCCGGCGTCAACGTGCGCTCCTCGCTGCCGGGTGACGGCTACGGCTCGTACTCGGGCACGTCGATGGCGGCCCCGCACCTCGCGGGGGCGGTCGCGCTGCTGTGGAGCGCGGCCCCGAGCCTCGTCGGTCAGATCGAGGAGACCGAGGCGCTGCTCGACGGTGCCGCGGTGGACGTGGACGACACCACCTGCGGCGGCACCGCCGCCGACAACAACGTGTGGGGCGAGGGCAAGCTCGACGTCATGGCCCTGCTCGACGCGGCGCCGATCGGCGACACCGGCGAGGTGGCCGGCTCCGTCACGGACGGCGACGGCGCCGCGGTTGCGGGCGCCGAGGTCACCTTCGACGGCGCGTCCGACCGCACCGTCACGACCGACGCCGAGGGCGCCTTCGCGGCGCAGCTCGCCGTCGGCGACTACGCGGTGAGCGCGACGGCCTTCGGGTTCCTCGCCTCGGCACCGGCCGACGTCACGGTCACCGTCGACGAGACGGTCACCGTGCCGATCACGCTGGAGCACGCGCCGGCCCACGCCGTCACCGGCACGGTCAGCGAGCGGGACGGGGCGCCCACCGAGGGCGCGCTCGTCGAGCTCTCCGGCCCGCTGGACCCGGTCACGACCGGGGCCGACGGCACCTTCGCCTTCGCCGACGTGCCCGAAGGCACGTACACGCTGAGCGTCTCGGCCGGCACGTGCGCCACGCCGTTCAGCACGGAGGTCGTGGTGGACGGCGACGAGTCGGTCGACGCCACCCTGAGCCGCCTGGTCGACGACAACGGCTACTACTGCGCCACCGGGTCGGACGGGGCCGCGACCGGCGACACGCTGCTCGACCTCACGGGGGACGACGCCGCGACCGAGGTCGAGCTGCCGTTCGCGTTCCCGTTCTACGGCGAGGAGTACGACTCCGCGTTCGTGTCGACCAACGGGTTCCTGAACTTCCTCGCGACCTCGACGGCCTACAGCAACGTCGCCATCCCCGCCGCGGCGACGCCGAACGCCGGCGTGTACGCGTTCTGGGACGACCTGCAGGTGGACGAGGAGTCCGGCGTGTACACGGGCGCCACCACCGTGGACGGCCTCGACGCGTTCGTGCTCGAGTGGCGCGACGTGCGCAGGCGCGCACCGGTGACGGACCGCCTGACCTTCTCGGCCACGCTGGTCGCCGACGGGCGCGTCGTCCTGGGCTACGGCCCGGTGACGGACACCGACACCGCGCGCGGCAGCTCCGCGACGGTCGGCATCGAGGACGAGGCGGGCGCGGTCGCGTCGCAGTTCTCGTACAACGCGGCGGCCGTCTCGGACGGCCTGTCGATCACGTACGACCTCGCCGACATGGGCACCGTCACAGGCACGATCACGGACGGCAACACCGGCGATCCGGTCGAGGGCGCCGACGTCACGCTCACGTCGAAGGACGACGGGGACGTCACGACGGTGACCACTGCGGAGGACGGCACCTACGCCGCCCTGCTGCCGCTCGAGCGGTACGGGCTCGTCATCGAGGCCGACCAGTACGAGAGCGCCACCAGCGACGCCGCCCTCACCGAGGACGGCCAGGTCGTGACCCGCGACGCCGCGCTGGCGGCGGGCCGGCTCGAGGTGAACAAGGAGAGCATCAACGCGAGCCTCGCGATGGGTGGCACCGCGTCGCGCGCCTTCCAGGTGAAGAACACGGGGACGGTTCCCGTCGAGCTCGACCTGGGCGTGGGCGGTAGCGGGTTCGAGATGCTCGACGCCGGCTCCGGCGGCGTGATCTCGCACGTCACCGAGAAGGCGACCGTGCCCGACTCGAGCGGGTCGTCGATCGGCACCCAGGGCTCCGGCCTCGGCAAGGCCGACGGCAAGTCCGGTCTCGCGTCGTCCGGCGCCAAGGCCGGGACCGTCACGCCGGACCTCTCCGCGGTCCCGCTCGAGGACACGGTGCTCACCCACTCCGCGTCGCAGGACATCGTGGCGAACAACTCCGTGGCCTGCACCAACCAGGTGACCACGCAGGACAACGCCTACCTGCGCACCTTCACGCTGGACGACTTCGGCATCGACGGGACGTTCGACGTCTCGGCCGTGTCGTTCGCCGTCGAGGCCGTGCAGGTGGCCCAGCCGCTCACCGTCAACCTGTACACGCTCGAGGGCGACCTCGTGTACGCGAACATGACGCTGATCGGCAGCGCCGAGGCTACCATCGGCACCGACGCGGGCGGCACCGTCGTGTCCGTGCCGGTGGAGGGCGAGGTGCCCGCGGGCGCCACCCTCGTCGTCGAGGTCGACGTCCCGGCGGGCGGCTGGTTCTTCGTCGGGTCGAACGACGCCGGTCAGACGGCGCCGTCGTACCTGCGCTCGGAGAGCTGCTCCATGCCGGAGCCGACCGACACCGCCGAGATCGGCTACCCCGGAATGCACATCGTGATGAACGTGTCCGGTGAGACGTCGGGCGGCGGGGTGGAGTGGCTGGACGTCCAGCCGCCGAGCGTCACCCTCGCACCGGGCGCCAGCGTCCGGGCAGCGGCGACCTTCACGGCCGCGGTCGAGCAGCCCGGGGCGTACTCCGCCACGGTCACCGTGGGCGGGAACACCCCGTACACCGCACCGACCGTCGCGGCGCTGATGACCGTCAAGGCGCCGGGCGGCTGGGGCAAGGTCACCGGCACGGTCACCGGCGGGGGCGACCCGCTCGACGGCGCCGTCGTACACCTCGACGGCAAGGCATACGACAAGACCCTCGTCACGGGGGCCGACGGCACGTACGGGTACTGGATGCCCAAGGCCAACGGGCCGCTCCAGATGGTCGTCGCGGCGAACGGGTTCATCCCCGCCGTCCGCACGGCGCCGATCGTCGCCGGCCAGACGGCGGTCTACAACGTCGACCTGAAGCCGCTGCCGTGACCGCTCGCGTGGTCACGGCCTGACAGCTCGACCTGACAGGACGAACGACGACGGCCCCGGTCCCTCGCGAGAGGAACCGGGGCCGTCGTTCGTGGTCTCGTCAGGCGCGACCACCGGTGAGCGGACTCAGCCGGCGACGACCTTCACGGAGATCTTCGCGGAGACCTCGGGGTGGAGGCGCACCGACACGGTGTAGTCACCGGTCGTCTTGATCGGCTGGCCGATCTCGATCTTGCGCTTGTCCACCTGAGGACCCGAGGCGGCGACGACCGCGTCGGCGATGTCACCGGTGGTGACGGCACCGAACAGACGGCCGGACTCGCCGGCGTGCGCCGTGACGACGACCGTCTTGGCAGCCAGCGAGTCCGCGGCGGCCTTGGCGTCGTCGAACGAGGCGATCTCGCGGGACTTGCGAGCCTTGCGGATCGCGGAGACCTGCGACTCGGCGCCCTTGGTCCACGGGGTAGCCAGGCGACGCGGGATGAGGAAGTTCCGGGCGTACCCGTCCTTCACCTCGACGACGTCCCCGGGCTCACCGAGACCGGTGACCTCGTGGGTCAGGATCAGCTTCGACATGATTCAGTGATCCTTTCCGGTCAGCGGGCCGAGGACGAGTACGGCAGCAGGGCCATCTCACGGGCGTTCTTCACCGCGCGGGCGATCTGGCGCTGCTCCTGGACGGAGACGCCGGTCACGCGACGCGCGCGGATCTTGCCGCGGTCGGAGATGAACTTGCGCAGCAGCACAGTGTCCTTGTAGTCGACGGTCTCGATCTTGGCCGTCTTGAGCGGGTTAGCCTTCTTCTTGGGCTTGCGCACCACAGGCTTTGCCATGGTGTTGCTCCTTCACAGGTGCAGTCCACACGCCGCGCCGGCCGCAGTGGCCGACGTCGCGCGGGACGGGGTGATCTGGGGACGGGCGATCGATCAGAACGGGGGCTCGTCCGAGAACCCGCCACCGGAGGTGGCGGGACCGGCCGTGGCCCACGGGTCGTTGCTCTGACCGCCGCCGGAAGAACCGGAACCTCCGCCGGGCTGGCCGCCACCCTGGGAGCCGCCGAAGCCGCCCCCCTGGTTGCCGCCGCCGCCGAAGCCGCCACCGCCGCCGGAACGCTGCGCGCGGGTGACCTTCGCCGAGGCGTACCTCAGCGAAGGGCCGACCTCGTCGACCTGCAGCTCCACGACGGTGCGCTTCTCCCCCTCGCGGGTCTCGTACGAGCGCTGAGTCAGACGGCCCTGCACGACGACGCGCATGCCCTTCGTCAGCGACTCGGCCACGTTCTCAGCGGCATCGCGCCAGACCGAGCAGGCCAGGAACAGCGCTTCGCCGTCCTTCCACTCGTTGGTCTGACGGTCGAAGGTGCGCGGCGTGGACGCGATGCGGAAGTTGGCGACGGCAGCCCCTGACGGGGTGAAGCGCAGCTCCGGGTCCGCGACCAGGTTTCCGACGACCGTGATGACGGTCTCACCAGCCATGCCATGCTCCTTCGTTCGTCCGAGAGTCGTGAGGGGATCCCATCACGAGGCAGTGACATCCACGCCATCGACGAGGATGCCGCCCGCGACGGGGGCAGAGATTCGGTTCAGGTCTCAGCGGGCGTCGGCGCGCAGGATCTTGGTACGCAGCACGACCTCGTTGAGGCCGAGCTGGCGGTCCAGCTCCTTCGCGGTGTCCGGCGTCGACGTGAAGTCGACGACGGCGTAGATGCCCTCGGAACGCTTGGTGATGTCGTACGCCAGGCGGCGACGGCCCCAGATGTCGACCTTGTCGACGGAGCCGCCGTCGGTCGAGATGACCGACAGGTACTTGTCCAGCGACGGAGCCACGGTGCGCTCCTCGACCTCCGGGTCCAGGATCACCATCAGTTCGTACTGACGCATGTGTTCAACCCACCTCCTCTGGTCTCAGCGGTCACGGTCGTTCCGTGACAGGAGGGTTCTTCGTGCGTCGGCCGACCTTCTGTCCCGGAACGGTCCGGGACGACAGGCACAGCCAGTGGATCAGGATACCCGCCATGGAGGGCGTCCCGAAATCGGGTCAGTCCCCGCCGAGCGGCCAGCCCGGTTTGTCGGTCGTGTCGCCGGTGGGCTCGTCGGTCGGGCCGTTGCCGTTCCCCTTGCCCTCCGGCCCCTTGGATACGACGAGCGTCACGCTCGAGCCGGGGTCGACGCTCGCGCCGGGCCCGGGTTCCGTGCGGATGACGTTGCCCACCGGGACGTCGTCGCTGAACTCCTCGCTGATGTTCGGCTGGAGCGAGTCACCGTGCAGGATCTGCTCGGCGGACGTGCGGGGCTGCCCGGCGAGGTCCGGCACCGCCACCTGCTCGGGCTCCTCCGGCTCGCCGGTCGACACCACGAGCGTGATGGTCGTGCCCACCGGCACCTCGGTGTTCGCGCCCGACATCTGCAGCACCGTGCCCTTGGGCTGGTCGCTCTTCTGCGACTGCGTGCGCACCTTGAGCTCCAGCCCCTGCAGCTGCTGGGTGGCGGAGGCCACGTCCTGCCCGACGAGATCCGGCACGGTGACCATCGCGTCCTCGGTCTCGGTGGGGGTGGGCGACGGCGTGAACGTGGGCTGCGGCGGCACGTACTCGGGGAACTCGACGACGTCCATGCCCTCGGTCGCGACCTTCATGAAGTCGGTCCAGGCGCGTACGGGCCACGAGCCACCGGTGATCTCGCTGTACTCGCCGAAGTCGTCGATCGAGGTCTGCCCGCCCATCTTGCCCTCGTCGAGGTCGAGCGTCTTGTACTGGCGCAGCCCGACGACGGTGGTGAGCTGGGGAACGAAGCCCGCGAACCACGCGGACACGTTGTCCTGCGAGGTACCGGTCTTGCCGGCCACGGGGCGATCGAGCTCCTGGGCGGTGTCGCCCGAGCCCTCCTCGACCACCTTGGTCATGGCATAGGTCGCCGCGGTGATGTCCTCGGCCTCGAACTCCTTCTCCTGCTCCTGCGGGCCCTTGTAGAACTCGCGGCCGTCCAGGGTCTCGACCTTCTCCACCACGTGCGGCGTCGTCCGGTACCCGCCCGCGGCGATGGTGGAGTAGGCGCGGGCGAGGTCGATCGGGTAGATCGAGGCGGTGCCCAGCACGTTCGACGGCTCGACCGGGATCGCGTTCTTCTCGGACTTGCGGATGCCCGCGCGGTACGCCACGTCCGCCGTGGTCTCGGGCCCGATCTCCAGGTTGAGCTCGGCGTACGCGGTGTTCACGGAGTTCGCGGTCGCCTTCTCCAGGCTGACCTCCCCGAGGCTCTCACCACCGAAGTTCCCGACGTCCCACTCCCCGCCGTTGTCGGCGTCCGGGAAGACCTTGGGCGAGTTGCCGTCGAACGTCTCGTCGAGGGTGTGGCCCTTCTCCAGAGCCCCGATGAGCGTGAACGGCTTGAAGGTCGAGCCCGCCTGGACCACGTCCTGCGTGGCGGTGTTGAGCGACTGCTTGACGTAGTCCGGCCCGCCGTACAGCGCCTTGATCCCGCCGGTCTTGGGGTCCATCGACACCAGCGACATGCGCGCGTTCTTGCTCGCCTTGCCGTAGGTGCCGTCCTCGTGCAGCGTCTTCTCCACCTGGACGGCGGTCTTCTGCAGCTTCTTGTCGAACGTGGTGGTGATCTGCAGGCCGAGGGTCTCGAGCTCCTGGTCGGTGAACGGGGCGTCCGGGTTGGAGTCGGTCTTCACCAGCTCCTTGCGCACGGCCTGCATCAGGTAGCCCACCTGCCCGCCCCGGGTGTTGGAGGCTTCCTTCTTCTTCTGGAACTCGGGGAACTCCGCCTTGGCGTGCTCCTCCTTCGTGATGTACCCCTGCTCGTACATCTCGCGGATGCTGCGGTCCCAGCGGAACTCCGCCTGCTTGGGGTTGATCGACGGGTCCCAGTTCACCGGCGACGGGATGATGCCCGAGAGCAGCGCCGCCTCAGACGGCGTGAGGTCCTTCGCGTCCTTGTTGAAGTACTCCTTCGACGCCGCCTGGATGCCGTAGGTGCCGCGCCCCCAGTAGATGGTGTTGAGGTAGTTCTCCAGCACCTCCTCCTTGGGCTGCGTCTGCGCCACCTTGAGCGCGATGATCGCCTCGCGTGCCTTGCCCGCGTACGACGTCGTCGTGTCCATGTAGTAGCGCTCCACGTACTGCTGCGTGAGCGTGGAGGCGCCCTGCGTGGAGTTGCTCTTGATGTTGCTGTACAAGGCGCGCGCGATGCCCTTGGGGTCGATGCCGCTGTTGGTCCAGAACGTGGAGTCCTCGGAGGCGACGACGGAGTTGCCCACGTAGGCCGGCAGGTCCTCGAGCGCGACGATCTCGCGCTTCTGCTCGGCGAACGTGCCCATCTCCTTGCCGTTCGCCCAGTAGACGGTGGTGGCCTGGTTGCTGACCTCGTCCAGGCCGCCCGGGATCGTCGTCGTGCTCCACGCGGCCACGAACAGGCCGGCGGCCAGGGCTGCGCCGGTGAGGCCGGTGCCGAGGACGACGCGCCACGAGGGCAGCCATCGCTGCAGCACGCCCTTGTGGGGGCGCGGATAGTTCCAGAAGCGACGTCTCCTCGCCACGTCAAGCCTTTCGTCGTGCGGGACCGGGGGCGCTCACGTGGGCGCACTCCGGCCAGCGGACCACAGGGAACACTAGGCGATCCGGGGCCGCCGACGGGAGCCTCAGGCGCCTCGGGCGACGGTTCTTCCCGACCATCCCCAGCCCCCTGGCCCGCGCTTCGCGGAACCTTCACAACTGACCGGGACGTGCGGCGACGATGCTGCCGTTGCGCGCGGGTGCCGACGGGTCCTATTGTCGCGATGTATCGACTCGATAGGTCGACACGACGGGTCGGCACAGCACGTCGACAGGACGGAAGCATCGAACAGGGAGGGGAACCCTCGTGCGCAGCAGGTCTGTGGTGCTCGAGACGGCCATCCTCGGCCTGCTCAACTCCGCCCCGCTGCACGGGTACGAGCTGCGCAAGCGGCTCAACCTGCTGCTCGGCTCGTTCCGCGCGTTCTCCTACGGCACCCTCTACCCTGCGCTGAAGTCCCTCGTCGCCCGCGGCCTCATCGAGACCGTCGAGCACGAGGCTCCCGCCGCCGGGGCGCGGGTGTCGGGTTCCCGCCAGTCCGCCAAGTCCGCCGGCAGGTCCACCAGCAAGGCGCCCCTCACGGGGCGGCGCGGGCGGATCGTGTACCGGCTGACGGCGGACGGCAAGGAGCACCTGCAGACCGTCCTCGCTTCGTCCGGGCCGGCCGCCTGGGAGGACGAGAACTTCGACGTCCGCTTCGCGTTCTTCGCGCAGACGGACGCCGAGACCCGCATCCGTATCCTCGAGGGTCGGCGTACCCGGCTCACCGAGCGGCTGGAGGCGGTCCGAGAGTCTGCCGCACGCACCCGCGAGCGGCTCGACGAGTACACCCTCGAACTGCAGCGCCACGGGCTCGAACAGGTCGAGCGCGAAGTGCGTTGGCTCGACGGACTCATCACCACGGAACGCGACCGGGCTCTCGGCCGCGACCGCGACCACAGCGCCGGGGTGCACGACACCCCGGCCCAGAGAAACAAGGAGCGAGGATGACCTCCGTCCGCGTTGCCATCGTCGGTGTCGGAAACTGTGCATCGTCCCTGATCCAGGGCGTGCACTACTACCGAGACGCCGACCCGTCCGACACCGTCCCTGGCCTCATGCACGTGCAGCTCGGCGAATACCACGTGCGTGACCTGGAGTTCGTGGCGGCGTTCGACGTCGACGCGAAGAAGGTCGGCTTCGACCTCGCCGAGGCGATCCACGCCTCGGAGAACAACACGATCAAGATCGCGGACGTGCCGCCCACCGGCGTCATGGTCCAGCGCGGCCCCACGCTCGACGGCCTCGGCGACTACTACCAGGCGACGATCGACGAGTCGGACGCCCAGGCGGTCGACGTCGTGCAGGCGCTCAAGGACGCGAAGGTCGACGTCCTCGTCTCCTACCTCCCGGTGGGCTCCGAGGCAGCCGACAAGTTCTACGCGCAGTGCGCCATCGACGCCAAGGTGGCCTTCGTCAACGCGCTGCCGGTCTTCATCGCCTCCGACCCCGAGTGGGCCAAGAAGTTCGAGGACGCGGGGGTGCCGATCGTCGGCGACGACATCAAGTCGCAGGTCGGCGCCACGATCACGCACCGCGTGCTGGCCAAGCTGTTCGAGGACCGCGGCGTCGTGCTCGACCGCACCTACCAGCTCAACGTCGGCGGCAACATGGACTTCAAGAACATGCTGCAGCGCGACCGCCTCGAGTCGAAGAAGGTCTCCAAGACGCAGGCGGTGACCTCGAACCTCACCGGCGCACTCGGCGGCAAGAAGGAGGACCGCAACGTCCACATCGGCCCCTCGGACTACATCGCGTGGCTCGACGACCGCAAGTGGGCGTACGTCCGCCTCGAGGGCCGCGCGTTCGGCGAGGTGCCCCTGAACCTGGAGTACAAGCTCGAGGTGTGGGACTCCCCCAACTCCGCCGGCATCATCATCGACGCCGTCCGCGCGGCGAAGATCGCCCTGGACCGCGGCGTCGGCGGCCCGATCCTCTCGGCGTCGACCTACTTCATGAAGTCCCCGCCCGTGCAGATGGAGGACACCGCGGGCCGCGCCCAGCTGGAGTCGTTCATCCGCGGCGACATCGAGCGCTGACACCGCTCGCCGGTCGAGCCTGTCGAAACCCCGACGACCGGGTTTCGACAGGCTCGACCAACGGGTTTCGACAGGCTCTACCGGCGGGGTCAGCCGACCAGCTCGACGGACCCTGTGCGGGTGACCACGTCGTCGTAGTCGCCGTCGAGGACGTCGGCGACGCGCACGGCGCGGCCGAGGGTGGCAGACAGGTAGACGGCGCGCACCGTGGCGAGCGCGCGCAGCCCGTCGTCGAGCGTCACCCACGGCGCCCGGCGCTCACCGATCGCCGCCACGATGTCGGCCCACTGGGTCGCGTGCGAGCTGCCGTACTGCGCCACGTGGGACTCGTTCGGGTCGAGCGCCCCGCGCGACGAGCCGTTCGCGCCCGAGCGGCCGATCTCGGCGGCCGCCTGGTTGGCGTTCCAGCCCCCGTCCTCGGCGTCCTGCGCGTGGAAGAACGTGAGCTCGTCGGCCTCGATGACCGCGGACCCCGCCGTCCCGTGCACCTGCAGCCGCACCCCGAGGTCGGGGTAGACCGTCGTCGAGGCGTGCAGCGTCGCGAGCGCGCCGGAGGCGAACCGGAGGATCGCGACCGCGACGTCCTCCACCTCGATGCCGTCGTGGCCGAGCCGCGCGGTGTGCGCGACGACGTCGATCGGCTCGCCCAGGTACCACAGCAGCAGGTCGAGCGTGTGGACCCCCTGGTTCATCAGGGCCCCGCCGCCGTCGAGCGCCCACGTGCCGCGCCACTCGCCGGAGTCGTAGTAGCCCTGCGTGCGGTACCAGTCGACGTTGGCGACGGCCGACGTGATGCGGCCGAACCGGCCCGCGTCGAGTGCGCGGCGGACGGCGAGGGCGGACTCGTCGTGCCGGTGCTGGGAGATCACGGCCACGACCTGGTCGGGCCGCGCGGCCGCGGCGTCGCGCAGGCGGCGGACGGGCTCGAGCGAGACGTCCAGCGGCTTCTCCACGACGACGTGCGTCCCGGCCTCGAGCGCCTCGAGCGCGAGGAGCGCGTGCTCGCCGCTCGGCGTGCAGACGCTGACGACGTCGATCCCGCCCTCGGCGAGCGCGGCGGCGAGGGTCGCGTGGATCCGGGGGGCGGGCCGCCCGGCGGCCGCCAGCAGCTCGACCACGGAGCCGGTCCGTTCGGCGTGCGGGTCGACCAGAGCGACGACGTCGAGGTCGGCGTTTTCAGCGGCGACCTCGGCGTGCAGGCGTCCGATGACCCCGCAGCCGACGATCGCGACACGCAGCGGTGACGACAGGTCCGGGCGTGTGCTCAGGTGTGGCGTAGCGGTCATGGCGCAGCATCCTATGCATGCAGCAGGTGATCGATCACGCTGTCCCACGACGAAGGAGTTGTTCCAGTGGCGACCATCGGTGTCCAGACGATGATGCTCCGCGGTGAGTTCGCGCAGCGCGGGCTGTTCGAGACCTTCGAGCGGGTGCGCGAGATCGGCTACCGCGCGGCGGAGATCTCGATGGTCGAGATGTCGACCGAGAACGTGGCCGAGCTGGCGCGGGTGCGCGACGAGCTCGGCATCGAGATCGCGTCCATCTCCGGCGGCCTGACCGCCCCACGGGGCGGCGAGTCCCTCACGACCCACTTCGACACGTTCGTCGCGGACGCGCACGCGCTCGGCGCGGAGATGATCCGCATCGGCATGCTCCCGGCCGCGGCGATGGCGTCGACGAAGACGGTCGAGGAGTTCGCGGACCGGTGCAACGAGGTCGCGGCAGGGCTGGCCGAGCACGGCATCCGGCTCTATTACCACAACCACCACGTCGACTTCGCGAGGTACGACGGGCGGTACCTGCTCGACGTCGTCGCCGAGCGCTCGCCGCTCGTCGGCTTCGAGATCGACGTGCACTGGGTGCAGCGCGGCGGCCTCGACCCGGTCGCGACGCTGCGCAGGTACGACGGGCGCGTGGCCATGGTGCACCTCAAGGACTACCGGATCGGGCGGATGCCTGCCGCCGTGTTCGAGGCGCTCGACGCCGGCGACCAGGGCCCGTGGCAGGACGAGCTCAAGCAGATCGTGCAGTTCGCCGAGGTCGGCGAGGGCAACCTCGACTTCCGGTCGATCATCGACACGAGCGTCGCGATCGGCGCGGAGTACCTGCTCGTCGAGCAGGACGAGCACTACGGGCGCACACCGTTCGAGTGCCTCCAGACGTCGTACGACAACCTGGTCGCCCTCGGGTACGGCGACCTGTTCTAGCCGGGCCGCTTCTCACCAGGCCGCTTCTCACCAGGCCGCTTCTCACCGGGCTTCTCACCGGGCTTCTCACCGGGCGGCGCCGAGGAGCCGCGCACGACGAGCGTCGTGGCGAGCTCCTCCCGGGGCGCGTCCCGGGACGGGTCGGCGCTGATGCGCAGCAGCATCCGCAGGGCGGCCTCCCCCATCTCCGCGATGGGCTGGCGCACCGTGGTCAGGGCGGGGCGGGCCCACTGGCCCTCGGGCAGGTCGTCGAAGCCGACGACGCTGACGTCCTCGGGGATCCGCAGGCCCAGCGCGTCCGCCGCGTCGTACACGCCGATCGCCATGGTGTCGGAGCACGCGAAGATCCCCGTGGGCCGGTCCGTGGCCCGCAAGAGCTCCGTCGCGTCGTCGCGCGCGCTGGGACGCCGCCAGTCCGTGTGCACCACCCGGTCGTCGGGGAGGTCGAGGCCGGCGTCCGTGACCGCCGAGCGGAACCCGTCGATGCGCGCCTGGCTGTAGAGGTGCGCGCGCCGTCCGCCCACGACGGCGAGGCGACGGTGCCCGAGCCCGACGAGGTGGTCGGCGGCCGCGCGCCCCCCGGCCCAGTTCGTCGCGCCCACGCTGGCGACGGTGCCGGGGGGCTGCGACACCGGGTCGAGCAGCACCACGGGCACCTGGGCTGCGGCGAGCGTCGCGAGCTGCTCGCTCGTCGTGTCGACCAGCGCCAGCACCGCGCCGCGCAGGTCGCGCGCGAGCAGGCGCGCGAGCCAGGAGTCGTCCGGTCGGCGGGCCACGGAGACGACGATGTCGATCCCGGCGGCCGTGGCGCCGCGCTCCACCCCGCTGAGAGCCCGGTTCGCCCAGGTGCCCTCGACGCCGCTGAGCACGAGGTCGACGAGCGGCGGCCGGTCCCCCCGCGCCGCGAGCCCGCGTCCGGCGCGGCCGCGATAGCCGAGCTCCGCGACCGCACGCATGACGCGGGCGCGGGTCGCCGCGGAGACGTCCGACCGGCCACCCAGCACCTTCGAGACGGTCGGGACGGTGGTGCCGGCCACCTCGGCCACGTCGGCGAGGGTGGTGCGGCGCGCCGAGGTCATGGCGCGACCATAGAACCGGACGATGAAGTTGCGCAACTAATGTACGCGAGCGGGGATTGCATCCCCGATAGGCGCCTGTGAGAATCGCGGATAACCGCCGAGTATCCTTCGAACTTGCGCAACATCGGGAGCAGTGAAGCACCTATGTCAGCACCATCACCGGAGAAGCGCGCACTGATCGTGCGCGGCGGGTGGGACGGGCACCAGCCCGTGGAGACCACCGACTCGTTCATCCCGTTCCTGACCGGGCACGGATACGACGTGCGCGTCGAGGACGAGACCACCGTGTACGCGGACGCCGACTACATGGCCGGCGTCGACGTCGTCGTCCAGACCAACACCATGAACACGATCGCGGCCGACGAGCTGGGCGGGCTCATCGACGCGGTGCGGAGCGGCACGGGCCTCGCCGGGTGGCACGGCGGCATCGCCGACTCGTACCGGAACAGCTCCGACTACCTGCAGCTCATCGGCGGCCAGTTCGCGACGCACCCGACCAAGGCGCCCCGCGACGAGCTACCCGGCGACGGTACCGACTGCTTCGTGCGGTACACCGTCGACATCGTGCCCGAGAAGGCCGACCACCCGATCGTCGCCGGGATCTCCGCCTTCGAGCTCACCACCGAGCAGTACTGGGTGCTCTCCGACGACTACAACGACGTGCTCGCCACCACGACGATCGCCGCGCCGGACTACCACCCCTGGCACCGGCCGGTCACCTGCCCGGCCGTCTGGACCCGGCAGTGGGGCGAGGGCCACGTCTTCGTCTCGACCCCGGGCCACGACCTGGGCGTCGTCAACGACCCGAACGTCCGCACCATCATCGAGAGGGGGATTCTGTGGGCCAGCCGCTGAGAGTCGGGATCGTCGGCGTCGGGGCGATCTCCGGCGCCTACCTGTCCACGTTCGAGCGCCTCGAGGCCGTGCGCCTCGTCGCGGTCGCCGACCTCGACGCCGAGCGCGCGGCCGCCGTCGCGGCGAAGCAGGGGGTGCGCGCGCTGACGGTCGACGCGCTGACGACCGACCCCGAGGTCGACCTCGTCCTCAACCTCACGATCCCCGCCGCCCACGCCGAGGTCGCGCTCAGGGCGATCGCCGCGGGCAAGGCCGTGTACGGCGAGAAGCCGCTCGCGGCCACGCTCGACGAGGCGCGCGCTGTCGTCGAGGCGGGCCGCGCCGCCGGCGTGCGGGTCGGCTGCGCGCCCGACACCGTGCTCGGCACGGGGGTGCAGACGGCCAGGAAGGCCATCGACGACGGCGCGATCGGCGCTCCGGTGGCGGCGACCGCGACCATGCTGACGCCCGGCCACGAGCGCTGGCACCCGAACCCCGACTTCTACTACCAGCCCGGCGGCGGCCCGCTGCTGGACATGGGGCCGTACTACGTGACGGCGCTGGTCACACTGCTGGGGCCGGTCGCCTCGGTCGTCGGGAGCGCGAGCCGCGGCCGCGCGACCCGCACGATCGGCTCGGGCCCGCGGGCGGGCGAGAGGGTCCCGGTCGACGTCGACACCCACGTGACGGGCGTGCTCCGGCACGAGTCCGGCGCCCTCTCGACGCTCGTGATGAGCTTCGACGCGGTGGCCACCCGCGCCTCGCGGATCGAGGTGCATGGCCAGGCGGGCTCGCTCGTCGTGCCCGACCCGAACGGGTTCGACGGCGAGGTGGAGCTGCACGAGCTCGGCAGGGACTGGCAGACGCTCGAGCCCACCGCCGGGTACCGGAACGCCGCCCGCGGGTACCGCGTCGCCGACCTGGCGACCACCGCGCCCGGCGGCGTGGCGCGCGCCAACGGCGACCTCGCCTACCACGTGCTCGACGTCATGACGTCGCTGCTCACGGCAGCCGAGAAGGGCGCGGCGGTCGATGTCGAGAGCACCTGCGACCGGCCCGCGGCCGTGCCGCTCTCGGACGCCCCCCGCTAGGGCCTGTTTCGGAATGGGTCAGCGGCGCTGGCTGACCCAGTCGAGGATGTCGTCCGCGATGGCGTGGCGGAGCGTAGTACTCCACGACGCCCAGGAGATGCCAGCGGTCAGGCTGCCTTCACGAGCACGGTCAGCCAGTCATCGATCGCGGCCACGGTCACCGTGGTCTCATAGCGCAGCTGGAGCTTGTCGAACCTCGTGGCCACAGCCCGCCACCGCTCGACAGTGGCGCGGCGTACCGCGGCTCCAGCTCCGCGCAGAGCGTCTCGAACGCGCCCACGATCAGGGTCTCGAGGTCCGGGGAGTAGTACGTCATCGAGCCGAGCGGCACACCCGCTCGTGCCGCGACACCGCGATAGGACGTCGCGTGCACACCCTCCGACCCGATGGCCTCGACCGCCGCACGCAGGATGCGCTCCCGACGCAGCGGATCGTTCGGCTTCCCCTTGCGCACCCGTCCTCCTCATAGTCGAAGTGCGTACCGTGGTACGCACTTGCTGGAGGAGCGCGCACCCGAGGGGGACTGATGCAGGACGAGAGCGTGCAGAAGTACGCGCGTGAGCGTGCCGGTGAGCTGCCGGGCTCCGGCTTGGAGCACCCGTTCGGGCCGGACTGGGACGTCTACAAGGTCCGGGACAAGGTCTTCATGCTCATGACCGACGTGACCGGCGAGCCGATCGTGATCCTCAAGGCCGACCCGCAGGACGCGAAGGCACTCCGCCAGGCTCACGACGACATCACGCCGGGTTACCACATGAACAAGAAGCACTGGATCACGCTGCACCCCGGCGATTCGATGCAGCGAGGTCCCGTGGAAGACCTCGTCACCGAGTCCTACCTGCTCGTCGTGGAGAAGCTCCCCCGGGCGAGACGACCCGTCGACCCCGCCAGCTTCGGAAGGGGAGACCAGTGAGCCTGTCGGGAGAGCAGCTCCAGCAGACAGCGCGCGACGCGGCCCGCTCGCTGGCCGACGTCAGCCACGGGCGCCCGTTCACCCCGCACCTGGATGTGTGGAAGGTCGCGGACAAGGTCTTCCTCATCGTCACCGACGACGACCCCGACGTGCAGATCATCACGGTGAAAGTCGATCCGCACCATGGCGAAGCGCTGCGTCGTGACCACGAGACGATCACCGTGGGCCGGTACTTCGACAAGCGGCACTGGGTGTCAGTCGGACCCGGGCAGGGGATCACCAAGCGCCTCGTCGAGGACCTGGTGCACGGGTCCTACGAACTCGTCGCCGACCACCTGCCCTAGCGGCCCGGCGCCGCCGTCCCGCCGAGATAGAGAAGGCAACCCGCCGAGATAGAGAACCCACCGGCACGAGATAGAGAGGTTTCCTATCTCGGCGTCCAGGGTTCTCTATCTCGCGGGGTCAGGGCGCGAGGTGGATGACGGCACCCCCGGCGGCGACGGACTCCTGGGCCGCGGCGACCACGCGCAAGGTGCGCAGCCCCGTTCGCCCGTCGGGACCGGGGGCGGTGCCGGTACGGAGGCACCCCAGGAAGTGCTCGAGCATCAGGGCGTCGAGGTTCTCGCCGAAGCCGTACCAGGCGGGTCGCGAGCCCCCGTCGACGAGGCCGCCGACGTGCGCACCGAACGGGGCGATCTCGACGACGCCTCCGGTGCCGACGACCTGCAGGGTGAGGCCGCCCCACGTGGGCCCGCCGTCGGGCATCGACCAGGAGCAGTCGACGGTCACCTCGGCGCCGCCGGCGTAGGTGATGCTGACGAGCCCGCCCGTCTCGGCGCGCACCTGCGGGTCGTCGCCGTGCAGGATCCGGTTGGTCACGGCCCGCACGGCGACGGCGTCCTCGCCGAGGAGCGCGTCGAGCAGGTCGGCCACGTGCACCACGTGGTCCACGAGCGCCCCGCCGCCGGCGAGGGCCGGGTCGGTGAACCAGGCCCGGCCGGCGGGCACCTTGCCGTTGTTCGTCCCCGTGGCGCCGAGCACGGTGCCGAGCGTGCCCGCGTCCGCCAGGGCGCGCAGGGTGACGAACTCGGGGCTGAACCGCACCGGGTAGGCGGTCATGAGGACCACGCCCGCGGCGTCGCAGGCCGCGACCATGTCCTCGGCGTCCTCGACCCGCGTGGCGAGCGGCTTCTCGCACAGCACGTGCGCCCCCGTCGCCGCGGCGGCGAGGACGACGTCCCGGTGGCGGGCGTTCTCCGAGCAGACGATCACGGCGTCGGGGCGCCAGGCGAGGGCCTCGTCGTAGGTGTCGACGTACGACGCTCCGAGCCCTTCGGCGAACTCGCGGCCCCGCAGCTCGCCGGCGGGCGCGGTCGCCGCATCGGGGTCTGCGGTGAGGAGCTCGACGTCCGGCCGGTCGCGCAGCAGCGCAAGGTACGACCCGGCGTGCGGGTGCGCGAAGGAGAGCACGGCCACCTTGAGGACGGTCGGGGTGGTGTCGTGGGTCATGCCGGGCTCCCGGTGGTCGTGAGGGCGGGCGCGCCGTGCGGCGGCACCGGCGTGCCCCCGAGCTCGCGCACCCGTGCGGCGGTGTCCAGCGCGACGGGCGCCCCGGACTCGATGGAGGCGAGCGCCGCCTCGGCGATCTCGACCGCGACGACGCCGTCGACGGCGCTCACCCGGGGACGGTCCGGATGATCCGCGGGCAGCGCCGTCGGCGAGGCCGCGAACGCCCGGGCGAACTCCCGGATCTCGGTGAGGTACGGGCTCTCCCCGGCCGCCGGCGCGGGCCGGTCCTGCCCGCCCGTCGGGACGGGCGGCAGGTCGGTGCGCACCCCGCCCGCGCCGGCCGAGTCGAAGCGCAGCACGCCGGCCCCGCCCGCGACGTGGAACGACGTGCGGAACGTGGTGTGCGGGGCGCCCCACAGCCCGCGCGAGTGGGTGATCGCGCCGCCGGCGTGCGTGAGGACGACGTGCGCGAGCGTGTGCGGCGCCCCGTCCTGCTCCAGCGAGCGCCGGGTGGCGAACACCGTCGTGACCTCCCCCGCCACCCACCGGGCGATGTCGAGGTCGTGCAGCATCAGGTCCATCACGACGCCCCCGGACAGCGCGTCGTCGCCGAACCACGCCGACCAGACCGGGAACGTCCCGCCGCGGGCGAACCGCAGGACGGCGGGCGCGCCGACGTCCCCGGCGCGCACGGCGGCCCGCAGCGCGGCGTACTCCGGGAAGAACCGCACCACGTGCCCCGGGTAGAGCTGCCGGTCGGCCGCGCGGGCGGCCTCCAGCAGGGCGACGGCGTCCGCCCCGGTGCGGGCCAGGGGCTTCTCGCACAGCACGTGCCTGCCCGCCGCGAGCGCCGTGGCGGCCACCTCGAGGTGTCGCGGCGTCGGGGTGACGACGTCCACGACGTCCACGACGTCGAGCAGCTCGTCGAGCGACCCGGCCACGCGGCCGCCGTGCGCGGCGGCGAGCTCCGCCGCGCCGTCGTGCGAGTGCACGACGAGGTCCGCGCCGAGCGCGCGCCACGCGGGGGCGTGGGCCCGCGCGATGCCGCCGGCGCCGACGAGGCCGACGGTAAGGGGTGGTGCAGACCGTGCTGGCGGTGCTGACATGTGTGCTCCCTACTTGAGTCCGGAGTGGGCGAGGCCGTCGATCACCCGACGCTGCATGACGACGAACAGCAGCAGGATCGGGGCCATGGCGAGCACGCTGGCCGCCATCATCACCGTGTAGTCGGTGGTGGTGCGCCCGGCGAAGGTCGCGATACCGGCCGCGAGCGGCATGCTCTCGGCGCGGGTCGAGACCACGAGCGGCCACAGGAGGTCGTTCCACGACCACAGGACGGTGATGATCGTCAGCGCGCCGAGGCTGGGCCCGGCGAGCGGCAGCATGATGCGCGTGAAGACCTGGAACGGGTTGGCGCCGTCCAGGCGGGCGGCCTCCTCGAGCGAGTCGGGCACGCCCTTGAAGAACTGCATCATGAGGAAGGTGCCGAAGGCGCTGAAGACGCCGGGCGCGGCGATCCCGGCCACGGTGTTCAGCCAGCCGAGCCCGTTGACGATCTGGTACTGCGGGATGAGGTACACCTGCGACGGCACCATGAGGATCGACAGCACGAGGGCCAGCAGCACGCCGCGCAGCGGGAACCGCATGCGCGCGAACGCGTAGCCCGCCATCGAGCACAGCACCAGCTGGCCGACGGTGCGAACCACCGTGATCGACACCGAGACCCAGAACTCCTGGAGGAACGGGAGCTTGGAGAACACCTCGGCGTAGTTGCCCCACTGCAGCTCCCCCGGCCAGAACACCGGGGGCACGCTCATCACCTGGGCGTTCGTGGACAGCGACGTGAGCAGCTGCCACACGAACGGGAACACCATCACCACGCCGCCGGTGGCGAGCAGCACGTGCGCCCAGGCGTTGGACCCGTGGCGCGAGCCGCGCCGTCGGCCACGGGGCGGTGCTCCGTCGGTGCTGCCTCGGGTCGGGCGTCGCGTCGTCCCGGCGACGGCCGGGGCGGGCACGAGGGTCGTGTCAGGCATAGGTGACCCACCTCCTCTGCATGCGGAACTGAATCAGAGTGACCGCGCCGACGATGAGCAGGATCACCATCGCGATGGCGGCCGCGAAGCCCTTGTCGTTGCGCAGGAACGCCTCGTTGTAGAAGAGGTACACGAGGGACTGTGTCTCCTGGATCGCGGGGTTCCCCTGCCCCATGAGCGCGTACAGCAGGTCGAAGAGCTGGAACCCGTTGATCACGGTGATGACGGTGACGAAGAAGACGCTCGGGGTCAGCAGCGGCACGGTCACGGACCGGAACTGCCGCCAGGCGGTCGCGCCGTCCAGGGACGCCGCCTCGTACAGCTCCGTGGGGATGTTCTTCAGGCCCGCGGACAGGATGATGATGGCGAACCCGAGCGACGTCCACAGCCCCACGACCGACACGGCGACCAGCGCGAAGCCCGGCGTCGACGTCCACGCGGGGCCGTCGATGCCGACCAGCCCGAGCGCCCAGTTGAGGACGCCGAAGTCGCCGTTGTAGATCAGGCGCCACACCATCGCCACCGCCGTCGGCATCGCGACGTACGGCATGAAGAAGAGCACCCGGTAGAACGCGGTGAGCCGCATCCCCGGCCGGCTCAGCAGGCTCGCGACGAACATCGCGATCGGGATGCCCAGCAGCACGATCGCGGTGTAGACGAGCGTGTTGACGATCGAGGTGCCAAGGTCGGGGTCGGCGACGAGGCGTGCGTAGTTCTCGGTGCCCACCCACGTCTGGCCGCCGAACGCGCCCCACTCCGTGAAGCTGAAGTAGCCGGTCTGGACGATGGGCCACAGGTAGAAGAGCACCACCCCGAACATCGTGGGCAGCACGAACAGCACGGGCCACCAGCCGTCGTGCCCCCGCCTGGCCCCCTGCATCGCCCCCTGCCCGGACCCCCGCGCGAGAGCGGTCGTCATTCCTTCGCCAGCTCCTCGTTCATGGCGTCCGCGAGCTCGCGGGCGACCTCCTCGACGGGCCGCTTCCCGGAGAACGCCTGGGGCAGCAGCTCGTTCTCGAGCGCGTTCCAGGCCGCCGTGTTCTTCGAGATCGGGTACGGGAACGCCATCTCGTCGGCGGACTCCAGGAAGACGTCGATCCCGAAGCCCGGCTCGGAGTCGACGAACGCCTGCTGCGTCCCGGTGTACGCGGGGTTCGCGACCCCCATCTCCGCCTGCGTGCGCTGCGCCTCCTCGGAGCCGAGGTAGGCGACGAAGGCGTTGGCGGCCTCCTTGCTCTCGCTGTCCGCGGCGACCACGTTCGCGAGGCCGTGGATGACGGTGGCCCGTCGCTCGGGCCCCTCGGGCAGCCGCACGGTGCCGAAGTCGTCCTTGTTCGGCGAGTCCTTCATCTCCGCGACCGACCAGTTGCCGGACCAGAACATGGCGGCCTTGCCCGAGTTGAACCAGACGTTCGGCTTGGTGTCGGACATCTGCTCGAGCTTCGGGGACGCGCCGTCCGCCACGAGGTCGGCCCACAGCTGCAACCCCTCGATCGACGCCGGGTCGTCGTAGCCGGACGTGGTGCCGTCGTCCGAGATGACCTGCCCGCCCGCCTGCAGCATCGTGTCGTAGTAGCTGCTCTGCCCGCCGCTGTTGAGCTCGGTCACGACGCCGTAGATCCCCTGGCCGGACAGCTCGCCGGAGATCGTGTCGGCCGCCTTGGTGAAGTCGTCCCACGTCCAGTCGTCGGTCGGCAGCTCGACGCCGGCCTTCTCGAAGATCGCCTTGTTGTACCAGAGCGCCACGGTGTCGAAGTCCTTGGGGACGCCGTACTGGGCCTCCTCGAACGTGAACAGGTCGTTGAGCGCGTCGGGGTACTTCGACGGGTCCAGGTCGCCGCTGTCCACGAGGCCGTCGATCGGCTCGAGCAGGTCGTTCGCGGCGTAGAGCTGCACGTTGGGGCCGTTCATCCAGAACACGTCGGGCAGGGTCTTCGACTCGCCCTGGGTCTGGAGCTTGGTGAAGTACTGCTGGTACGGCGTGAGGTCCACGGTGACCTTGATGTTCGGGTAGGTGTCGTTGAAGTCCGCGATGTTCTGGTCGATCGCGGGCTTCTGGTTCTCGTCCCAGATCGCGTAGGTGATCTCGCCCTCGGCGTCGGTCGGCGCGGCGGTCGCGGCGCCGTCGGCGGCCTCGCCGCCGCTCGAGCAGGCCGCGAGCGTGAGTGCCACCGCGGCGACGCCCGCGACGGACCCGCTGCGCATGAGGTGCTTCATCAGTGGTGCTCCTCCGATGGTGGTCGTTACCTCTGGTCCCGCGCGACGGTGCCGCGGGTCTCGACGTCCTCGTCGAAGTGGGCCGCGACCTCGGGGGTCACGGGGCGGACACGCTGCGGGGCGGAGCCCGACCGCAGCGAGACGGTGGCGGCGATGCCGGTCGCGACGGCGTCGCGGGCCATCACCGGGGAGGTCGTGATGGGCGCGCCGTCGGCCACGAACCGCAGGAACTCGTCCACGGTGCGCCGGTCGGCGTCCTGGTGGCCCGGGCCGCCCGAGGCGATCGGGTACTCGACGTCGCCGCGCTCGGAGTACGACGTGCGGCGGTTCCACACCCGCACCGAGGCGCCGTCGCCGTCGCCGAAGTTCTCGAGCCGGCCGCGCGTGCCGATCACGGTGTAGTTGCGCCAGTAGTCCGGGGTGAAGTGGCACTGCTCGTAGCTGGCGAGCACGCCGTTCTCGAGCCGCATCAGCATCATCGACGTGTCCTCGACGTCGACCACCGGGTGCAGCCCCTTCTGCTCGAGCGGGGGCCAGTTGTCGGAGGAGAACCAGTCGGTCATGAGCTGGCCGGCGCGGTCCTCGCGGTCGTCGATGCGCCCGTAGACCTGCAGGTCGCCCATCCCGACGACCTCGCGCGTCGTCGAGCCGGCCAGCCAGTGGATGACGTCGATGTCGTGCACAGCCTTCTGCAGCAGCAGGCCCGTGCTGCGGGCCCGGTCGGCGTGCCAGTCCTTGAAGTAGTAGTCGCCGCCGTTGCCCACGAAGTGCCGGCACCACACGGCCTGCACGTCGCCGATCTCGCCGCGCGCGACGATGTCGCGCATCGTGCGGATCGCCGCCATGTGCCGCATGTTGTGGCCCACGTACAGCCGGGTGCCGGTCTCCGCCGCGGCGGCGAGCACGCGGTCGCAGTCGTCGGTGGTGGTGGCGAGCGGCTTCTCGAGGTAGACGGCGACGCCCGCGCGCAGCAGGTCCTCGGCGATGTCGGCGTGCGTGTCGTCCGGAGTGCAGACGATCGCCGCGTCCAGCGCGCGGCCGTCCTCGTCCGGTCGCAGCAGCTCCCCGCGGTCGGTGCTGAACGACGCCTCGGGCCCGAAGAGCTCGCGCGCGCGGCCCCGGCCCGCCGGGTCCACGTCGACGGCGGCGACGATGCGCGCGGGCACGCCGGTGCGCCCCACCCACTGCGCCAGGCGGGCGCGGGCGCCGACGCCCACCACCGCCACGCGCAGCGGCTCCCGCACGGAGACGGTCGCCGGTGCCGGCTCGTCCTCGGCCGCGATCGTCTCCTCGGCGGGAGGGGCCAGTGTCCGGGCGGCCTGGGCGAGCACCTCGGCCAACGAGGCCGCCGGGTCGGCGGCGTGCAGGGACGGGACGGCGATCTCGTCGCTGGCGAACACCGCCTCCGAGCCCACCTCGAGCGCGCGGACCAGCGCGCCCAGGGCCGCGCCGTCGGACGCGAACGCGGAGCTCACCAGCGGCGCCGCCGCCCGCGGGTGCACCAGGCGGTCGATCTCTGCCTGCAGGGGCGCCCGCAGCACGTCGCCCGCGCGGGACAGGCCGCCGCCGAGCACCACGTACTCGGGGTCCACCACCATGGCGAGCGTCGCGACCCCGGGCGCGACGCGGCGCACGTACTGCTCCAGCAGCGCCACGGCGGCGGGCTCGCCCGCCCTGGCCCGCAGCGCCACCTCCTCCGCTCCCCCGGCCCGCTCGATCTCGCCCAGCAGGCTGCCCTCGCACCACCCGTTCCACCCGGTCCAGGAGAGGTCGCCCACCTCGCCGGCCGCGAACCGGTTGCCGCGGTAGACCCGGCCGCCGAGGACGAGTGCCGAGCCCACGCGGTACCCGAGCTGCACAAGGACGACGTCGTCGGCGAGGCGCGCGGCACCCAGCGCGTGCTCGGCGAGGGCGGCCATGTTGATGTCGTTCTCGACGACCACCGGGTGGTCGCCGCCCGTGGAGAGCCGGGCGGCGAGGTTCACGCCGGTCCAGTCCGCGATCGGCAGGGACAGCCGCACCCGCTCGCCGTCGACGATGCCGGGCACCGCGGCCGCGACGGCGGCGAGGCGCGAGCGCGGCGCGTCGACGTGGTCGAGCAGCTCCCGCTGCACGGCCCGGGCGACCTCGAGCCGCTCCACGCCGTCGATCGGGGCGTCCACCGTGCGGCGCACGACCGAGCGGACCTGGCCCGCGAGGTCCGCGATCATCCCGGTCACCGAGTGCACGCCGAGGTCGAGCCCCACGACGTAGCGCGCGTCGGCCGCGAAGGCGAAGCGGCGCGCGGGGCGGCCCAGCGCGCCCTCCTCGGCGCCGTCCACCTCGAGGGCGAGGCCCTGCTCCACGAGCTCGGAGACGATCGACTCGACCGTGGGACGCGACAGCCCCGTGTCCTTGGCGAGCGCGGTCAGCGTGGTCGCGGGCGTGCCGCGCAGCACCTCGATGCAGCTCAACGTGTTGCGCCGGCGCACGTCCGTGACGCGCCGATCCTGTGCACCGATCCCGTGGCGGACCATGCGCCCTCCCGTCCGTGGGCACGCGGTGTGTTCTGGCGCACACCGTCGAGCAACTTCTGGAAGGTATCTTCATAAATGGCCACCCACAAGACCGTGTCCGAGGTGCCGCAGGTCAGATCCGTGCCACAGCCGCACCACCTCGCGGAATCCCTGCAAGGCAGACCGAACACCCGGAAGCCGGAAATTTACCTAGGCCGGCTTCGAAATCCCCGACGGGACGGTCGCGGGCGCCTCGGGGGCTCTCCCCAGGTCGGCGCGCGTCGCGGACGCCATAGGCTGACCGGGTGGTAGTCATCTCGGAGCTGCGGGCGTTGCTGCGCCTCGAAGGCTTCCGCAAGCTGTTCGCCGTCCGCCTCGTCTCGCAGGCGGGTGACGGCATGTTCCAGGTCGGCCTGGCGTCCCTGCTGTTCTTCTCCCCCGAGTCGCAGGGCACCGCCACCGCGATCGCGGGCGCGTTCGCGGTGATGCTCGCCCCGTTCACCATCGTCGGGCCGTTCGCGGGCGTGCTGCTGGACCGGTGGCAGCGCCGGCAGGTACTCGTCTGGGGCAACGCGGTGCGCGTGGTCCTCACGCTCGGGATGGCGGGTCTGATGCTCGCCGGCGGCGTCAGCGGCGGCATCTACGCCGTCGGGCTCGCCGCCCTGTCGGTCAACCGCTTCCTCCTGGCGGGCCTGTCCGCCGGGCTGCCGCGCGTCGTCGACGGGCCGCTGCTGCTCACGGCCAACTCGCTGTCCCCCACCCTCGGCGCGGGCGCCGCGTTCGTGGGCGGTGGCATCGGCTTCGTGCTCGGGCTCGCGTTCGAGCCCGGCCGCATCAAGGACTCCTCCGCCCTCGTGTGCGCGGCCCTCGTCTTCGCGGTCGCGGCGCTGCTCGCGACGCGCCTCGGCCGCACCCAGCTGGGGCCCGAGGCACCCGCCGAGGCGGACCTGCGCAGCGAGGTCGCCAAGGTGGCGCGCGGGCTGGCCGACGGCGCTCGCTACCTCGTCTCTCGCCGCACCCCCGGCCAGGCGCTGCTCGCCATGGCCGTGCACCGCTTCCTGTACGGCGTCGTCTTCATCGCCTCGATCCTCATCTCGCGCAACCTGCTCGACCCGGGGAGCCAGAACGCCGGGATGGGGACGTTCGCCGTCGTCATCGGCCTCACGGGCGCGGGCGGCGCCGTCGCGATGGTGCTCACGCCGATCCTCTCGCGCCGCACCGGCCCGCAGGGCTGGATCGCGGTGATGCTGCTGCTCGCCGCCGCGAGCCAGCTCCTGCTCGTCACGACGCCGGACCGCGCCGTCGTCTACACCGGCGCCGCGCTGCTCGGGCTGGCGGCGCAGGGCACCAAGATCGCGGTGGACACCATCATCCAGCGCGACACCGAGGACGAGGTCCGCGGCCGGGCGTTCGCGTTCTACGACGTGCTCTACAACGCCGCGTTCGTCGGCGCCGCCGCCCTGGCCGCCTTCACGCTGCCCGACACCGGCTGGTCGCGCGGCGTCTTCGTCGGCCTCGCCGTGGCGTACGTGCTGGCCGCCGTCCTCATGGCCACCCGCGGCGCGCGCACCGCGTCCGCCGCCCCGGCCCGCGTCGCGCGTGGGGGCTCCGAGGACGTCGCCACCCCAGCCTGACCCTCCCGGCCGCACAGAACCCGCACCCTGGGTGCCGACGAGTTCGGTCCGGAAAACAAGTCGTCACGCCAAGCGGGAATATCGCAGGATGGTTCGTGGTCGTACACAGTACGGTCACGCCTTCCGGCGACCGCACCGAGGGTGACCGCCCCCCGGGGTACGACCGACAACGACGACGTGCAGCGCCCGACCGGCGCTCGCCGTCGCCTGCCCTTCGCCGGGCTCCCCCGGCACCGACGCGAGCGGAGCACAAGCGTGCCAGCCCCCCGACCGACAGAGACCACCGTCCCCATCGCGAGCACCCCGGAGGCCACCCTGACGACTCCCGCGACCACCGAGGCCGAGACGACCGCCACCGGTACGCCGCGCGTCACGACCACCACGGCGCCTGCGCCCGAACGCCTGACGCGGCAGCAGTTCACCGTCATCGGACTCCTGCTGACGTCGGCGTTCGTCGTCATCCTCAACGAGACCACCATGGGCGTCGCGCTGCCGGCGGTGATGGACGACTTCGCGATCACCGAGTCGAGCGGGCAGTGGCTGACCACGGGGTTCCTGCTGACGATGGCGGTCGTGATCCCGACGACCGGGTGGCTCCTGCAGCGCCTCGGCACCCGGGGGGCGTTCATCCTGGCGATGTCGTTGTTCAGCGCGGGCACGCTCCTGGCCGCGCTCGCGCCTACGTTCGGCGTGCTCGTCGCGGCACGCGTCGTGCAGGCGACAGGCACCGCGATCATGATGCCGCTGCTCATGACCACCGTCATGAGCACGGTCCCCCACCACCGCCGCGGCCGCGTCATGGGCAACGTCTCGATGGTCATCGCCGTCGCGCCCGCGCTCGGCCCCACCATGTCCGGCACCGTCGTCACGGCCCTCGGCTGGCGCGAGGTGTTCTGGATCGTCCTGCCCATCGCGCTGCTGGCCCTGGCGCTCGGGGCGCTCCTCGTGCGGGACGTGGCCGACCGGGCTCGCAACCGGCTCGACCCGGTGTCCCTGGTGCTCTCGGTGGGCGCGTTCGGCGGCCTGGTCTACGGGCTCTCCGCGCTCGGCGAGTCCGCGGGGCACGCGATGGCGGTGCCGCCGGCGGTGCCGCTCGTCGCCGGCGCGGCGTTCCTCGCACTCTTCGTGTGGCGTCAGCTCGTGCTCCAGCGCACCGATGCCGCCCTGCTCGACCTCCGCGTCTTCCGGGCGCCGGGCTTCAGCGTCGGCCTGGCGGTGATGGCCGTGAGCATGATCGCGATGTTCGGCATGATCATCGGGTTGCCGCTCGTGCTGCAGCGGGCGATGGGTCTGTCGCCCGTGACCAGCGGCCTCCTCATGCTGCCGGGCGGGCTGGCGATGGGCGTGCTCGGCCCGGTGGTCGGGCGCCTCTACGACCGGCTCGGGCCGCGCCCGCTGGTCCTTCCCGGCGTCGCCGCCGTGGGCGTCGCGATGGTGCTCTTCGCGGCACTGACGCCGACCTCGCCGCTGTGGCTCGTGCTGGTGGGCCACATGGTCCTGAGCATCGGGCTGGCGTTCATCTTCACCCCGACGTTCACGTCGGCGCTCGGTGGCCTCACGCCGTCGATGTACTCGCACGGGTCCGCGGCGGTCGCCACGATCCAGCAGCTCGCGGGCGCCGCCGGCACCGCGCTCTTCGTCGCGCTGCTGACCCTGCGGTCGGTGACGCTGCTCGACGGCGGCGCCTCGCAGGCCGAGGCCACCGCAGGCGGGGCGCAGCTCGCGTTCACGGTCGGCGCGGTCACCGTGGTCGCCGCGCTCCTGGTGGCCACCCGGCTGCGCAGGACGGACGCACCCGAGGGTGCGCCCGTCGGCCACTGACCGCGATCTCGCTGGTTGAGCCTGTCGAGACTCCCGCTGGTTGAGCCTGTCGAAACCCGCTGGTTGAGCCTGTCGAAACCCGGTTTCGACAGGCTCAACCAGCGAATGGCCGGCTCAACCAGCGAATGGCCGGCTCAACCAGCGGACGGCCGGGTCAACCAGCAGCCGCCGGCTCACGCGAGGCGACCCGGAACGCCGGCGCGAGGGCGACCACGCCCAGCGCCAGGAGCGCCGGCACGGCGAACGCGAGGCGCAGGCTCGTCAGCTCGGCGACGCCGCCGATCAGTCCCGCCCCGACCACGAAGCCCACGTAGTTGAAGAGGTTGACCCGCGCCACGGCCACGCCCGTACCGTCCGGGTCGAGGCGACCGGCCACCGAGAACGACAGCGGCACCACGACGCTCAGCCCCAGGCCGGTCAGCGCGAAGCCCAGCACGGCCACCCACGCGGAGGGGGCGAGCGTCACGGCCGCGAGACCCGCCGTCCCGACGATCCCGCCGGCGGCCACGGGCACCACGGGACCGAATCGGTTGACCTGACGGTCGGCCGCGAGGCGGCCCACGAGTTGGCAGGCCAGGTAGGCCGCCAGGCCGAGCGGCGCGACGTTCGCCGCCCCGCCCAGGGCGTCCTCGATGTACTTGGTCGACCAGTTCGACGTCGCCGAGTCGGCGACGTAGACGATGGTCACCGCGAGGCCCACGAGCACCAGCGGCCCCCAGGGCGGGCGCGCCGCGCCCTTCGTCTCTCCCGCCGTCGGACCCGTTGCCGGACCCGCTGCCGCCCGTGACGCAGCCTCCGTGCCCACGACGAGTGAGGGGCTCCCCGCGGCGACCAGGCCCGGCACGGCCCCGCCGACGCCCGCTGCCGGTGTCCCGCGTCCCGCCAGCGCCGTCGCAGAAAGGTCCACAGCCACGCCGACAGCGGCCACCAGCCCCAGGCCCCCCGCGAGCGACCAGCCCGCCGAGTGGGCCAGCACGGCGGCGAGCGAGCCGAGGATGCCGCCCACGCTCCACGCGCCGTGGAACGAGTTGAGCAAGCTCCGGCCGTACCGCTGCTCGGCCTCGACGCCCTGCATGTTCATGGTGGCGTCCACCAGGCCGAGCAGCAGCCCCACCACCGCGACCGTCGGATACAGGACGGTGACGGTCGGCGCCAGGCCCGCGCCGAGCACGGCCACCGCCACCAGCGGGCCGCACACCCGCAGCAGCCGGGCGCTGCCCACCCGCGGGGCCAGCGCCCCCGCGAGCACGCTGCCGACCCCGGCCACCACCGGCACCACCAGGAGGATCAGGGTCAGGGTGCCGTCGGAGATCCCCAGCTCGTCCTGCAGCGTCGGCACCTGCGCGAGGAGCCCCGCGAAGCACATGCCCTGCACCAGGTAGAACGCGGACACGACGAGGCGCGCCGCCCGCCGGTCGGCCCGGCCGCCCGTCGTGTCGCCCGCCGTGGCGCCCGCACCGGGCGCCCTCGTGGAACCGCTCATGTCCCGCCTCCGCTCAGCGACGCGGCGGGCCCGCCGTCCGGCCGGGGCGTCAGGTCACGCCTGGCGGTCGGCCCACCAGGCTCGCAGCTCCTGCTCCGCGCGCTCCTCGCCGAGCGGGCCGTGCTCCATCCGCAGGGCGAGCAGGTGCTTGTACGCCTGCCCGACGGCGGGTCCCGGCGCGATGCCGAGGATAGCCATGATCTGCGTCCCGTCCAGGTCCGGGCGGATCGCGTCGATCTCCTCCGCCTCTCGCAGCCGCGAGATCCGCTCCTCCAGATCGGTGTACGAGTCCGCAAGCCGCTGCGCCTTGCGCCTGTTGCGGGTGGTGGAGTCGGCGCGCGTCAGTCGGTGCAGCCGCTCCAGCAGCGGCCCAGCGTCGGTGACGTACCGGCGCACCGCGGAGTCGGTCCACTGGGCGTGCTGCCCTGGGCCTGTCGAAGGGTCGCCGTAGCCGTGGAAGCGCAGGTGCAGCTCGACGAGCCGCGCCACGTCCTTGACCACCTGCTTCTCGTACTTCAGCGCGCGCAGCCGCTTCGCCGCGAGCTTGGCCCCGACCACCTCATGGTGGTGGAAGCTCACGCCGCCGCCCGGCTCGAAGCGCCGCGTGGCGGGCTTGCCGATGTCGTGCAGCAGGGAGGCCAGGCGCAGCACCAGGTCAGGCGCGGGCACCGGGCCGTCGGGCCCCGTCTCCTGCGCGATCGCCTGCTCCAGCACCGTGAGGGAGTGCTGGTAGACGTCCTTGTGCCGGTGGTGCTCGTCGATCTCCAGCCGCAGCGCGGGCAGCTCGGGCAGCACGTGGTCGGCCAGGCCCGTGTCGACCAGCACCTCGAGGCCGGCCCGCGGCCGATCGCTCAGCAGCAGCTTGGAGAGCTCGGCCTGCACCCGCTCCGCCGACACGATCTCGATGCGGCCCGCCATGTCGACGATTGCCGCGCGCGTGGCCGGCTCGACGGCGAAGCCGAGCTGGGCGGCGAACCGCGCGGCGCGCATCATCCGCAGCGGGTCGTCGTCGAACGACCGCTCCGGCGCGATCGGGGTGCGCAGCACGCGGCGGGCGAGGTCGCTCAGCCCGTCGAACGGGTCGACGAACGTGAGATCTGGCAGCCGCACCGCCATCGCGTTCACCGTGAGGTCGCGCCGCGACAGGTCGCCGTCGAGCGTGTCCCCGAACGCCACGACGGGCTTCCGGGAGGCGGGGTCGTACTCGTCGCTGCGGTAGGTCGTGACCTCGACGACGACATCCCCGCCGTCGGGACCTCCGCGCCCGGAGCGCGCGAACCGGCGCGCACCGATGGTGCCGAACTCCTTGCCGATGTCCCAGTGCGCGTCACCCCAGCGCGCCAGCAGCGCCTGCGTCTCGTCCGGCGTGGCGGACGTCGCGAAGTCGAGGTCGTTGCTCGGGCGGCCCAGGAAGGCGTCGCGCACGGGACCGCCGACGAGCGCGAGCTCGTGCCCGGCGTCGCGGAACACCTCGCCCAGCTCAACGGCGGCGGGGGCCGTCTCGGTCAGCATGGCGAGGGCGCGGCGCAGCAGTGCTGCGGGGGCCGGGGGCTCAGGGGTCGACACGGCGTCCCATACTCCCAGATCCTGCCCGTCCGCGCGCCGGGGACTGGGCGGGAGGGCGAGCGCTTCTCGGTAGGGTGGGCGCATGTCATACCCGGCACCGGTTCCCGGCCCCCGGCGCGGGCGCCCGGCCGCGGGAGTCCCCGTGCCACCGGGTGGGCACCCGCTCAAGGTCGACCCCGCACGGCTCGCCGGACCGCGCGGTGCGACGAGGCCTGCCGTCGTCGGCGTCGCGCCGTCGGGCACCACCACGCACCTGCCGGTGGTCGAGGAGACCTCGGCGGGCGGGCTCGTGGTGCGGCTCGCCCCGGGCGGCCCGCAGGCCGCCGTCATCGTGCGGCGCAACCGCGGCGGCAGGCTCGAGTGGTGCCTGCCCAAGGGGCACCTCGAGGGCGAGGAGACCCCGGAGCAGGCCGCGGTACGGGAGATCCGCGAGGAGACGGGCATCCTCGGCACCGTCCGCACCCGGCTGGGCGTCATCGACTACTGGTTCAGCGGCGAGGACCACCGCGTGCACAAGGTGGTGCACCACTTCCTGCTACGCGCGGAGGGTGGCACGATCACGGCGGCCGGCGACCCCGACGGGGAGGCGGAGGACGCGCTGTGGATCCCCTTCGAGCAGCTGACCGACCGGCTCTCGTACCCCAACGAGCAGCGGCTCGCGGTCGCCGCCCAGCACGTGCTGCGCCGCACCCCCGGCGTGCTCGGGCACGCACGCGATGACACCGACGACACCGACGGCGGCTCCCGCCCTGGACCCGTCGAGTGAGGCCCGCCGCGTGACCACCTCCCGATCCACGGGTGCCCTCGCCGCACTCGCCGTTCCGTCCGCGCGCCTGGCCCGGCTCCTCGCCGTCGTCGTGCTGCTCGCGGGCGTCCTCACGATGATCGCGCAGGTGGTCGTCCCGGCCGGCCACGCGGCCGCGGCGACCCTCCCGTCCGCGCGCCAGGACGGCGCGGTGACGCTCGAGCTCGTGGGCTCGACACCGTCCGTCGCGCGGCCTGGCGACACGGTGACGCTCACCGTCCAGGTCACCAACGGCACGGACGCGGCCGTCGACGGTGCCCAGCTCGGCCTGGGGGTGTCGTGGCGACCCCTCACGTCGCGGGAGGCCCTTGCCGAGTGGGTCGACGGCGACAGCGGGCCCGCCCCGAACCAGCTCACCGAGCCCGTCGACCGGCTCGCCCCCGGCAGGTCCGAGCGGGTGCGCCTCGACCTCGACGTCGACAACCTCGGGCTCGCGGCGGACGCGCCCTGGGGCCCCCGCGAGATGTCCGTGGCGGTGACGCAGGGCGGCGCGCACCTCGACGTGCTCCACACGTTCCTGCTGTTCGCCCCGGACGACACCGACCCGGAGCCCGTGTCGGTGAGCGCGGTCGCGCCCGTCACCGGCCCGGAGCCCGACCCCCTCGACCCCGACGCGTACGCCGCCCAGCTCGCCACCCGCACCGCGGCCGACGGGCGGCTCGGTCGCCTGCTCGACGCCGCGGCGTCCACCGCCGACTCGCCAGGTCTGTCCCTCGCCGTCGATCCGGCGCTCGTGGTCGCGGCGGAGTCCGCCGAGGACACCGACACGCAGGCCTGGGCCGCGCGGCTCACCGGCCGCCCGGCGGGGTCCCAGGACGCGGACCACGACACGGCCGAGGACGAGGACGCGATCGAGACGATGGGCGCGGCGAGCACCGCCGCGGCCGCCAGACCGGCGGCCGACGTCGCCGTCCTGCCCGGCTTCGACCCCGACCTCGCCGCGGTCGCGCACGCCGACCCGTCGCGAGCGGACGTCGCCGCCGCGACCAGCGGGGAGTCCGCGCTGGGCGCGGCGTGGGAACGCCCGGAGGGCTGGGACCTCACCCTCGGGTGGCCGCAGGGCCTGCCTGACGGCGCGACGATGGCCACCGCCCGGGACGCCTCCGTCGACCAGGTGCTGGTCCCGGAGGGCCTCGCGCCAGAGGACGAGTACGTCCCCACGTCGGCCCGCACCGCCGTCGAGACGTCCTCAGGCAAGGTCTCGGCGCTCGTCGCGGACGCCGGGCTGTCCCGCGCCTTCGCCTCCCTGACGGACGGTGACGACGCACCGACCAGCGCCGAGGCGGCGCAGCGCGTGCTCGCCGACACCGCGCTCCTCGCAGCGCAGCAGGAGGCTGCCGGCGGCGAGGGGTTACACGTGCTCGCGGCGCTCTCCCGGAGCTGGTCGCCGGACCCGGAGCTGGTCGCCCAGGTGCTCCGCGCCCTCGACGACGTCCCGTGGGCCGACGTCGTCCCGCTCTCGGAGACGGTCGCCGCCCCCGCGTCGCGGGTCGATCGCGACAGCCTCCCCCGCGACCGCACGGTCGACACCGAGCTCGCCCCCGAGTCCGTGCGCAGGCTGCTGGACGCCCACAGCTCCGTCGCCGCGTTCTCGACCGTGGCGGCCGATCCGGTCGAGCTGAGCGGCGACGTCGACCAGGACCTCCTCGCCCCCCTCGCCGTCGCCGGGCGGGCCGAGCCCGAGGTGCGGGCCGCCGCCGTGGACTTCGCGGTGGAGCAGGCGCGCGAGCTCCGACAGGGGATCACCGTCGCCGACCGCTCCGACGTCACCCTCGTGAGCGACACCGGCAAGCTGCCGGTGATGGTCGGCAACGGCCTCCCGGTCGACGCCACCGTCACCGTGGTGCTGCGCCCCGACGACCCGCGTCTCGTCGTCGAGTCGCGGCCCACCGTCGTCGTCCCGGCCGGCACGTCCACGAACGTGCACGTGCCCGTCCGCGCGATCGGCTCGGGCGACGTCGAGCTCCAGGTCGAGGTGCTCGCGCCCAGCGGCTCGGTCGTGAGCGGGCCCACCAGCTTCGCGGTGCGCGTCCGCGCCGGGTGGGAGACCGTCGGCACCGCCGTGGTCGCCGCGGCGGTCGCCCTGCTCTTCCTCGGGGGGATCTGGCGTACCGTGCGTCGCGGCCGGTCTTCCGCGCGAACCACCGACGAAGGTGTCGCCGAGGCCGTCGACCCGCTCCACCGCGACGACGCCCCTGATCCCCCCGACGAGGCGCCCGACGACGAGCCCGGTGCCGGCACCCCGCCCGACGCCGATCGCACCATCAGTCCGCACCCCGCCAAGGCCACGGAGACCGACGCCCCATGACCTCCGATTTCCCCGCCCCCCCCGACGACGGCGGGCCAGAGCGACCCGTGGGCGGCGCGCCGCACGGCGCCGCCGGTGGCTTGCCCGGTGGCTTGCCCGACGGCTCGCCCGACGGTGCGTCCGCCGCCCCCGCCAGGGACTCTGCCGGTGACTCTGCCGGCGACTCGGAGCCTGTCGGCGGGGTGCGGCGCACGAGCCTCGGCCGCGGCTCGCTGGTCATGACGCTGGGCACCGTCGCGTCGCGCGCCTCCGGCCTGATCCGGGCGATGCTGCTGGTCGCGTGCGTCGGTGCGGTGGGTACGGTCGCGGACGCGTTCGACATCGCGAACAAGCTGCCGAACATGCTGTTCGCGCTCATCTCGGCCGGCGTGCTGCAGGCGGTGCTGATCCCCCAGATCCTCCGCGCGATGAACGCCCGCGACGCGCGCGTGCGGCTCGACAAGCTCCTCACCCTCTCCGGCCTGGGCCTGCTGCTCCTCACCGGCGTCCTCGTCGTCGCGGCCCCGCTCATCATCTGGCTCTCCACCCTCAGCGGGGCCTGGGACGCGGACGAGCGCCATCTCGCCGTCGTGTTCGCGTACTGGTGCATCCCCCAGGTCTTCTTCTACGGCCTGTACATGCTGCTCGGCCAGGTGCTCAATGCCCAGGGTCGCTTCGGCGCGTACGGCGCCGCCCCGGTCGCGAACAACGTCGTGTCGCTCCTCGGCTTCGGTGCCTTCCTCGTCGTCTGGGGCACGGCGCCCGACCGCGGCATCTCCGACCTGTCGAGCTGGTCGACCGGCCAGACGGTTCTGCTCGCCGGCACGGCGACCGTCGGCATCGCGGCGCAGGCGTTCGTGCTGTTCGTCGCGCTGCGCCGCACCGGGTTCCGCTGGCGGTTCCGGCTGGGGCTGCGGGGCATCGGGCTGCGGGCCGCCGGGACGGTCGTCGGCTGGACCATCGGAGCCGTGGCGCTGGAGCAGATGGGGGTCCTCTTCCTCACCAACGTCCTCGGTGCCGCCGGCCAGACCGGCAGCAACCTCGACCAGGTGTTCGCCGGGAACGCCGCGTATACCAACGCGATGACGATCTACCTGCTCCCCCACTCCCTCGTCGTGGTCTCCATCGTCACGGTGCTGTTCCCGCGCATGACGGCGGCCGTGCAGGCCGGCGACATCCCCGGGGTGCGCCGGGACATGTCGCTCGGAATGCGGTCGGCCGGCGTCTTCTCGGTGTTCTCCGCAGCCGTCCTGATCGTCCTCGCCGTCCCCCTGACGGCGTCGCTGCTGCCGACCCTCGGCGCCGACGGGGTCGCCGCCGTCGCGCCGATCATCCAGGCGATGGCGATCGGCATCGTCGCCCTCGGCGCCACCGTGCTGGTGCGACGCATGTACTTCGCCTTCGAGGACGGCCGGAGCATCTTCGGCATCCAGGTCATCGCGACGGTCTCGATGGTGGCCGCGCTGTGGATCGCGATCCAGCTGCTGCCGGCCTCGTGGTGGGCCGTCGCCGCCGGCGGCGCGTACGCGCTGTCCACCTGGATCTCCCTGCTTCTGCGCGTGCGCGGCATGCACCGCAAGCTGCACGGTCTGGACGGTCGGCGCGTCATGCGGCTGTACGTCCGCGCCTCGATCGGCGCGGTCGTGGCCGGCCTGCTCGGGTGGCTGACGATCCGCCTGCTCGACGGCTTCGTGGTCACCTCCTGGGGGCACTCGGTGCTGGTCACGACCGTCGCGGGCGTCGTCATGCTGCTGGGGTACGTCCTCGCGCTCAAGGTGCTGCACGTCCGCGAGCTCGACGACGCGCTCGCTCCCGTCCTCCGGCGGCTCAAGCGATGATGACGCGCCCGTGCCCGGGTCGGGCGAGTTCGGTGAGGGCCCTGCGGGCGCGCCCTTGCGCCACCGCGTCCAAGGCACCCACCCGCCCGTACCATGGTCCGGTGGACCGGAGGACACCCTCCCCCCGAACCCCCACTGAGGAGTCCAGGTGAGCACCGCCCATCCCGGGACCGTCATGGTCGATCGCTATCGGCTCGTGCAGCCCGCAGCCACCGACCTCGTAGCAGCCGAGGCGTGGGAGGCGCACGACCAGATCCTGGACCGTCCGGTCCGGGTGACGTTCATCGACGGGCCGTACGCCTCGTCCGCGCTCGACGCGGCGCGTCGCGCCGCGCTCGTGGCCGACCCCCGGCTGTCGCGCGTGCTCGACGTCGGCGCCACCGACCTCGGTCAGGGCCCGCGCAGCTACATCATCAGCGAGCCGTTCCGCGGGTCGTCGCTCACGGAGATCGTCTCCGGCGGACTGGTCGACGCCCAGCAGGCGCGCGCCGTCGTCGGCGAGGCCGCGGCTGCCCTCGAGGCCGCCGGGCAGCGCGGCGTCCACCACCTCGCGCTCCGCCCGGAGGCCGTCCGGGTGGACGGGCACCGGGTGGTCGTCACCGGCCTGGGGATCGACGCCGCGCTCGCCGGCGTGGACGGCGACCGGGCGAGCGCCGGCGGTCCGGACGCCGCGGCGGCCGACGCCCGCGACCTCGTGGCGCTGGCCTACTACGCCCTCACGGCGCGGTGGCCGGGCGACAGCCTCGACGAGCCGTGGGTCACCTCCGACACCGTGCGCCCGCTGCCCGCGCAGACCGACGCGAACGGCGTCGTCCCCGTCTCCGCACTCGTGCCGCACGTGGACCAGGAGATCGACACGCTGGTGCGCCGCACCTTCGGCAATGACTCGCCCGACGCCCCGGCCGGGCCGGGCGACGTCGTCGCCGCGCTGGCCCCGTGGGGCGAGGTGTCGGTGGTCGCCGCTCTCCCCCAGTTCGTCCAGCCGTCGACAGAACCGCCGGTGCGCTCCTCCGTGCTGGGCACGGTCGGGGCGGGCGCCGGGCTGCCGGGTACGCCGCCGCCCGCCGCGCCGGTCCGCCGGCCCTCCAGCGGGCGCATCGCCCGGTCCGCCCTGGGCGGGGCGGCCGCGGGAGGCTTCGCCGGAGCCGCCGCCGCAGGTCAGCCCGCCGGTGCTGCTCCCGCGCAGTCCACCCAGGCCACCCCTCCCGTCGCGGCCCCCACGGCCGCACACTCACCGGTCCCGCCGCCCCCGGGCCCCTCCACCTCGGCGATGTCGCCGGTGCCCCAGGGCGCTCAGGCGGCCGGCCAGACGCAGGCGTACGGTGCCCCCGCGCAGGGGTACGGCGCCGCCCCGGCGGGCTACGCCACCCAGCAGTACAACGGTGCGCCGCCCGCAGATCCCCGGACGTCGCACTCGCCCGTCCCTCCGCCCCCGGGCGGCAACGGTGGCGAACCGCGCACCGACACCGGTGGGTTCGCGTCCAGCCCGGCCCCCAAGCGCAAGGGCGTCAACCCGACGCCGATCGTCCTCGGGCTGGTCGTCGTGCTGGTCCTCGCCGGCGCCGTGTGGGCCGTGTCGCGCGCGATCTCGCCGATCGGCACAACCACCGCGGCGACCTCCCCTCCCGCGGAGCAGGCCGGGGGTGGCGGCGGTGGCGAGGAGCCCAGCGACGGCGAGTCCACGCCCGAGGAAACCCCGGAAGTCCGGCCCGTCATCGCGACCGGTGACCAGCTCGACCCCGGGGGCGACGGGCAGCACCCGGAGGCGGTCGACCTCGCCTACGACGGCGACCCGTCGACGTTCTGGTACACGCAGTGGTTCAACGAGCCCAACTTCTCCGGCCTGCGGGAGGGGATCGGGTACGTCATCGAGCTGGAGGAGCCCGCTCCCGTCACCTCGATCACGCTGAACACGAACTCGTCCGGTGGCCACGTCGAGGTGCGAGCCACCTCGCGCGACGAGCCCAGCGGGGGCAAGGTGCTCGCCGAGGGGTCGTTCGACTCCGAGACGACGCTCGACCTGTCGGAGGAGACCGTGGCCGACACGTTCGTCCTGTGGATCACCGAGCTCCCGCGGACCAGCGACAAGAACTACCTCGAGCTCAACGAGATCGTCGTGTCGTGAACGTTCCCGGCCGACCACACCGTGGTCGGCCGGGAACACCAGGCCCCCTCGAGGTGTTGACCGCGATGGCGCCCCAGGACGCAGACGGACCCGCAGACGACCAGGAGAAGACGTGACCGATCAGCCGACCATCACCACAGGTGAGGCCCCCGTGCACGACATCGTCATCGTCGGTTCGGGTCCCGCCGGCTATACCGCGGCCATATACGCCGCGCGCGCCGGCCTGGCACCCGTCGTCGTCGCCGGCTCCGTCACCGCCGGCGGCGCACTGATGAACACCACCGAGGTCGAGAACTTCCCCGGCTTCCCCACCGCCATCCAGGGCCCCGACCTCATGGAAGCCATGCGCGAACAGGCCGAGAACTTCGGCGCCAAGGTGCTGTGGGACGACGCCGAACAGGTCGACCTCACCGGCGACATCAAGACCATCGTCACCGGCAGCGGCGAGACCTACAAGGCCCGCGCCGTCATCCTCGCCACCGGCTCCGCCTACCGCGAACTCGGCCTACCCGAAGAGAAGCAACTCTCCGGACGCGGCGTCTCCTGGTGCGCCACCTGCGACGGCTTCTTCTTCCGCGACCAACACATCACCGTCATCGGCGGCGGCGACTCCGCGATGGAAGAAGCCACCTTCCTGACCCGCTTCGCGTCCAAGGTCACCGTCGTACACCGCCGCGACTCCCTGCGCGCCTCCAAGATCATGGCCGACCGTGCCCAGGCCAACCCCAAGATCGAGTTCGCCTGGAACAGCGAAGTCGCTGCCATCCACGGCGAAAACAAGGTCACCGGCATCACCCTGCGCGACACCCACACCGCCGCGACGCGCGAGCTCGACGCGACCGGCCTGTTCGTCGCCATCGGGCACGACCCCCGCACCGACCTCGTCAAGGGCCAGATCGACCTTGACGACGAGGGCTACATCCTCGTCGAGGGCCGCACCACCCGCACCAACCAGCCCGGCGTCTTCGCCTGCGGCGACGCCGTCGACCACACCTACCGCCAGGCCATCACCGCCGCCGGCTCCGGCTGCGCCGCCGCCCTCGACGCCCAGGCCTACCTCACCGAGGTCGCCGACGCCGAGGGCAAGCAGGCCCTCGCCGGCACCCCCGCGGCCCCGAACCCGGACGGTCTGCCGGCAGCCCTCGACGGCCCGCTCGACCCCGTCTCCCTCTGACCCACTCCCCCACTTCGACCGAAGGAGCGACACATGGCTACCGTCGCCGTCACCGACGACACGTTCAAGACCGAGGTCCTCGAGTCCGACGTCCCGGTTCTGGTCGACTTCTGGGCGACCTGGTGCGGCCCCTGCCGCATGGTCGCGCCGATCCTCGAGGAGCTCTCGGACGAGTACGAGGGCAAGGTCAAGATCGTCAAGCTCGACACCGACGCCAACCAGGCCACCACCATGGCGTACGGCATCACCTCGATCCCCACGCTCAACGTCTACTCCGGCGGCGAGCTCGTGAAGACGGTCATCGGTGCGCGCCCCAAGAAGGCACTCCAGGAGGAGATCGACGCGGTCCTCGCGCCGAGCGCCTGACACCTCCTGCGCGTCGGCCGGGTCTGTTTCACGTGAAACAGACCCGGCCTTCGAGCTGTGCACGCCCGGACGCAACCGACACCCCGGACGGTCGCCCGCTGGAGCCGTGACGGCGTCCTCCGAGGCGTCGCCCAGGGCCACCGGCGTACGCCGAGGCCAGCTGCCCTCCCCCGTCCGGCACGGCCTCCGCGTAGATTCCGAGATGTCGGAAATGGCCGGCACGGCGTGAATGTCGAGGCCCGCCTCCGGACGTCAGGTCGTGGCGCCGGTTCTGCTCGTGTCACATGACGAACGGTCGAGACGAGATGCTCCGATCTGCCGGGACGACCTGCCGACGACTCGTCCTTCGACGGCGCTCCCCCCGCTCAGCACCGCGTCCTCCTTTGCCAGCGGAGCCCCCGCTTGGAACGATCGTTCGGACTGCAGCCTGTTTCACGTGAAACATGGGCAACCCCGCCCTCGAAGACCGTCGGTGCACAGTCGTCGACACAAGAGTGGGCGCCATCCTCAGGATGGCGCCCGCTCTCGCGGTAGTGCGGCTCGTCAGGAACGCAGCAGGCCCGGGTCCCCCGGAGCCATCACCCCGAGGATGCGGTTGAGGTCCTCGACCGACGCGAACTCGACCGTCATGCGGCCCTTCGTCTTCCCGATGCTCACCTTCACCCGCGTCTCGAAGTGGTCGGCCAACCGCACGGCGAGGTCGTCCATCGCCTCGCTCCGCTGCCCGGCTCGAGGGCCTCTCCGTGCGGGCGCCTCACCATCGCCACTGGTCAGCAGCGTGGCGATCTCCTCAGTCGCACGGACCGAGAGCCCCTCCGACACGATCCGCTGTGCAAGCCGCTCGATCTCGGCGCCATCGGTCAGGGACAGAAGGGCGCGTGCGTGTCCGGCCGAAAGGACCCCCGCGGCCACCCGCCGCTGCACCAGAGGAGGCAGCTTGAGCAGGCGAAGGGTGTTCGAGATCTGCGGCCTCGACCGCGCGATCCGGGTGGCGAGCTCCTCGTGCGTGCAGCCAAAGTCGTCCAGCAGCTGCCGGTATGCCGCCGCCTCTTCGAGCGGGTTCAGGGCGGCGCGGTGCAGGTTCTCCAGCAGCGCATCGCGCAGCATGTCCCCATCGTCGGTCTCGCGCACGATGGCCGGGATCGTGTCGAGGCCAGCCGCCTGCGTCGCACGCCAGCGACGCTCGCCCATGATCAGCTCGTACCGGTCCGCGTCGTCGGCGTCCGGCCGCACGACGATCGGCTGCAGCACGCCGATCTCGCTGATCGAGGCGATCAGCTCATCGAGCTCACCGTCGTCGAACACCGCTCGCGGCTGCCAGTTGTTTGGACGGATCGCCTCGACAGGAATCTCGGCGAAGCGCGCCCCCGGCACCGGCCTGAGCCCCGTTTCACGTGAAACAACGTCGCCGCCGTCCGCGGGTTCACCGGTGCCCACGGTCGAGGTCGCCCCGCGGCCCTCGGTGTCGTCCCCCGTCTGCTGTTCCCGGACCGCCGTCGGGGGGTCGCCGGGCTCCGCCAGGTCTGCCACCTCGATGCTGGTGATCAGGCCCATCGAGAGTCCGTCGGCCCCGAGTGTCTCGGCAGTCGAAGCATCCTCGATCGTGTCGGCCGGGACGTCGCCCGTCGGGCGCTCGTCCGTAAGGAGCGCCGCGACCACCCCGTTCGACTCGACGGCGTCCGACCCGTTCGTCTCGCCGTCATCCCTCGCCACGGCGTCGCTTCCGGTGCGAATGCTCAGGCGGCCACCGGCGATCGCCGAGTCCCAGGACGCCGTCCGTCGGCTGGTGCGACCCGCGGCGTCGTTCGCATCCGACGGACCCGAGCGGTCATCTTCGCTGGTCAGAGCGGCTGACGAGCCGCCCCACGGGCCAGGCTCGCGCGCGTCGCCGGGCGGGAAGAACACATCGACCGGTCGATCGCTCTCCGGTCCTGACGGGATCAGAGCACCGAGACCCCGGCCCAGACCACGCTTCTTCTGACTCATGCTCCTGCCTCCTGCAGCATCGGGCCCCGCGCTCCCCGTGTCGTCGTCACCTTCGCCACCCCGCCGGGGTCGCGGTTAGCATCCCACGGCCAGGCACACTCTTCGGTGGTGCGCCTCGCCGATCCGTGGATACTCGTCGCGCGGGTGTTCCCCGCCTCATCCGGCGCTCTACCCGAGGTCAGCACGCCGAGGAGCTCGCTCCGCGAGCTCTCGCGCGGCCTCGAGATACGCGAGCGACCCGGTGGATCCCGGGTCGTACGTCATGACGGTCTGGGCATGACTTGGCGCCTCGGAGATCCGCACGGATCTGGGCACGCTCGTGCGCAACGTCTGGTCGGGGAAGTGTTCCCGCACCTCCGCGGCCACCTGCTGCGCAAGGTTCGTCCTGCCGTCGTACATGGTCAGCAGGATCGTCGAGACGCGCAGATCCGGATTCAGATGCGCCTTGATCAGCTCGATCGTCTTCAGCAGCTGACTCAGCCCCTCGAGCGCGTAGTACTCGCACTGGATCGGGATGAGCACCTCGCGCCCCACGACGAAGGCGTTCACCGTGAGCAGCCCGAGGCTCGGCGGGCAGTCGACGAAGACGTAGTCGATCCGCTCCTCGCCCTTGGCGTCACGGTCGGCGAGGTAGGCGTCGAGCGCGCGCCGCAACCGTGTTTCACGTGAAACAAGGGAGACGAGCTCGATCTCCGCCCCCGAGAGATCGATCGTGGCCGGAACTCCGAACAAGCCCGGGACCGTCGGGCACTCCTGCACGGTGTTCGCCAGGGGCTCGCCCTCCACGAGGACCTCGTAGATCGAGGGGGTACCCGCGCGATGCTCGATGCCGAGAGCCGTGGAGGCATTGCCCTGCGGGTCGTTGTCGATCACCAGGACCCTGAGCCCGGCCTGCGCCAGGCCCGCCGCCAGGTTGACGGTGGTGGTCGTCTTCCCGACGCCGCCCTTCTGATTGGCCACGGTGATGATCCGCGTGCGCTCCGGCCGGGCGAACTGCCGGCCCTGCAGCTCGATCCGACGACGGGAGTCGATCGCCAGCTGCGCCGCGAGCGGCGTCGACTCGTCCGCGACCGGTACCGAGGCGACGAGCGCGGCGCGGTGTCCGTCGAGTCCGGAAGGGAGGCCGCCATGCGCCCACGCTAGCTCCGGAGCTGTTTCACGTGAAACGTGCGGTTCGCCCGTCCCGGTCCCGCCGTGCTGGGGGACGTCGTCGACGTGCTCCGTACTCGTGCTCACGTGCCACTCCTCCGGTTCGTCACAAAGACTGTGCACGAGCCCGCGGCATGAACCATGACGCCGCGGTCAGGTGCTCCGCGCTCACTCTACGGCCTCGTCTACCCGCGTCGATGTCGAAACTCCGGCCTGCTGGGATCCGGGTCCGCCGGGATCCCGTGTGCCTCTCCCGCCGAACTTTCCGGCAGGTCAGCCGCGCCGAATCCGCAGGATGGTGGTGGGCTCGACGCCCTCGACGGTCCGGCCCTCGAGGATCTCTGGCTCGGCGGTCTTGAAGCTCCGCAGCACCTTGCGCGCCGGCTCGATCTCACGGTCGACGTTGCGTCCCTTCAGCACGATCATGGCCCCGCCCTTGCGGGCCAGAGGCAGACTCATGCGCGCCAGCTTGTTCAGTGCGGCGACCGCACGGGACGTCACGACGTCTACCTCGAACGCGTCGTGGTACTCCTCGGCGCGCCCCCGGTTGATCGTCACGTTGTCGAGGGAGAGGTCGTCGACGATCTCCTGCAGCCACGTGGTGCGCCGCTCCATGGGCTCGATCAGCTGGAACTCGACGTCAGGCCGCTGAATGGCGAGCACCAAGCCGGGCAGCCCTGCCCCGGATCCGATGTCTGCCACGGAGGTAGCCCCGCCGAGGTAGGGGGTGACGGCGGCGGAGTTCAGGAGGTGCCGCTCCCACAGGCGAGACACCTCGCGCGGCCCGATCAGGCCACGGATCTCACCCTCGGTGCGCAGCCTCTCGGCGAACCGAGAGACGAGTGCGTAGCGCTCTCCGAAGTATGCCCGCACCGACGCATCGCGTCCGAGGGCCTCGTCGTCCGCGCCACCAGCTCCCGGCGCGTCGTCCTGTGCCATCTCGCACACTCCCCTCTCTCAGTCATCTCATGACGAGAGCCCGTTGTTTCACGTGAAACAACGGGCTCTCGGATCCGCCATCAGGAGGCCGGTTCGTCACCCTCGGGCGCCGCCGGCTGCACCACGACGTACCGCGAAGGCTCGACGCCACGGGAGTCGCTGACCAGCCCAGCGGCCGCCACCACATCGTGCACCACCTTGCGCTCGAAGGCGTTCAGCGGGTCGAGCTCCACCTCCCGGCCGGACTCACGAACCTCTCGGACCGCCCGTTCCGCCAGCACGGTCAGCTCATCGCGTCGGCCGGCGCGGAAGCCTCCGATGTCGAGCATCAGGCGGCTCCTCTCACCGGTACGGGCCTGCACGGCGAGCCGCGTCAGCTCTTGGAGGGCCTCGAGAACTTCCCCGTCCCGGCCCACGAGCGAGGAGAGGTCCTCCCCCTCCTCGGCCACGACCTCGACGGCCGCCCGGTCGTGGCGGATGTCCAGGTCGATGTCGCCGTCCAGGTCAGCGATGTCGAGGAACTCCTCCAGGTAGTCGGCCGCGATCTCGCCTTCCTCCTCGAGCCGGGCCGTCCGGTTCTGTCCCTGCTCCAGCGGCGTGTCCGTGGTCATCTGTGGTGACGTCCTCTCGCTACTCAGCCGCGCTTCTGGCGGTTCTTGCGCTTGGGCTGCTCCCGCTGCCCGCGCGGCAACTCCGGCTCCGGGTCAGGAGCGGCCTCGATGGCGCCCTTCGCGGCAGCCTTGCGGGCCTGCCTCTCCTTGAGCATGCGCTCCGCCTCGGAGCCCGGAGCGGGCATCTTCTTGATCGTGTAGAACTGCTGACCCATCGACCACAGGTTCGAGATCACCCAGTAGATCAGCACGCCGACCGGGAAGTTGATGCCCGAGATCAGGAAGATCACCGGGAGGATGTACAGCATCATCTTCTGCGTGCTGGCCATCGGCCCCTCGAGGGCGGCCTTCGGCATGTTCTTCATGGTCAGCTGGCGCTGCGTGAAGAACATCGTGGCGCTCATGACGATGATCAGCGCGATCACGACGACCCGCGCCGTCATGTCGTCCGTCGTGCGGAAGACGTCGGAGAGCTGCGCGCCGAACAGGGACGACGACTCGATGTCCCGGGCGACGTGCTGGTCGATCGGCCCGATCGGGTCATGGGTGCCGTTGGCGATGCCGACCAGGTTGTTGAGCACGCGGAACAGCGCGAAGAAGATCGGCGACTGCAGCAGAATCGGCAGGCAGGACGCCATCGGGTTGGTGCCGTGCTTGCGGTAGAGCTCCATCGTCTCGCGACCCATCGCCTCCCGAGACGCGGGGTCCGTCTTGCCCTTGTACTTCTTCTGGACGGCCTGCAGCTCCGGCTGCATGATCTGCATGCCGCGCGACGCCTTGATCTGCTTGAAGAACAGCGGGATCAGCGCGATACGGATCACGACCGTGAGCGCGACGATCGACAGCACCCACGCGAGGCCGGCCCCGTCCTGCATGCCGAGTGTCGTGAGGACGGTGTGTGACCCGTACATGATCCAGGCCACGACCCACTGAATGGGGAAGAGGATGGTGTCGATCATCCCGATATGTCTCCTTGGTCGGAAAGTCTGAGATCCCGGTGGCGCGGACCGGGAAGATCAGTGGCGAGGGGCGCCGCGGCGCTCGTGCACCGGCACGTCGTCGTCGACATGCTTCACACGAACGGGCGGTACATCGTCAACGCCGCCGAGGCTCCAGGGGTTGCACCGAAGGATGCGCCACAGAGCGAGACCGGTCCCCCGCAAGGTCCCGTGCGTGCGGATCGCGATGATCGCGTACTGCGAGCACGAGGGGTAGTACTTGCAGGAGGGGCCGGTGAGCGGTGAGAGGACAGTCTGGTAGACGCGGATCACGCCGATCATGACGGCCGCGGGAAGGTTGCGCAGCACGTCGCGGCCGTGCCCAAGGGTCGAGGTGCTCATCGGACGCTCCGGGCGTCGCCGGCTGCGCGCGCGACAGCCCGCCCGAGGCTGCTGAGGAGATCGCGGTCGAGCTCCGCGTAGCTGGCGCCGCTCGACGCCGGGAGTGCCCGGACGACGACGTCGGCGCCCGCGGGGAGCAGTGCGAGGTGCGCGGAGGCGGAGTGCCGCAGCCGTCGCTTCACCTTGTTCCGATGCACGGCGTTCCCCACGGCCTTGGATACGACAAGACCGACCTGTGGCGGTTCCGGCATGCTCCCGCTGCCCCTGCCGTCCTCCTGGACGGGCTCGGGGTCGACGAAGAGATGGACCACCACGGTCGATCGACCTGCACGCGTGCCGCGGCGCACCGCCCGTTCGAAATCGACGGAACGGCGCAGTCGGTGCGCCGCGGGCAGCATCCGTCAGGCAGAGAGCTCGGCGCGACCCTTGCGCCGACGCTTCGCCAGGATGGCGCGGCCGGCGCGGGTGCGCATGCGCAGCCGGAAGCCGTGGGTCTTGGCACGGCGACGGTTGTTCGGCTGGAAGGTCCGCTTGCTCACGAGGTACTCCAAGAAACGTCGGGGAGGTACACCGTCAGATCCTCGACGATGCAGGTCTTGTCGCAGGTCAGCGCGCGCGTACGAGACGTGGAGGCGTCGACCGGGCCGGCCCGAGGACTGCCTGCCCGTGTGAGGGCGCGCGAAAGGACCTGGAACGGCTGTCTGACGTTACGCCGCCGGGTGGCTCTGGGTCAAACCAGGCCGAGGGGCACCGGACCGCGCTCGGTGACTACGATGACGGGGACCTCACGCACCCTCGGCGCGACGTCGCGCCGGCTGCCCGGTTACGGTCATCACCCACAGCGTTGTCCACAGGTTCCACAGCATGTGGACAACCATGTGGACGGACCGTCGGCGTGGCAGACTCGCGACTTCGCTGCCCGCCGAACGACCGAAGGACGACGCCCGTGGCCCCACCAGACGAGAACATCACCGACGTCTGGGCCCACACGCTCGCCACCCTCGAGGCACGCCCCGACATGACGGCCCGACAGCTCGCGTTCATCAAGCTCGCCAAGCCCATGGCGATCCTCGAGGACACCGTCTTCATCGCGGTGCCGCACGAGCAGACCCGCGCGTACCTGGAGACCAGCGTGCGAGACCAGCTCGTCTCCGCGATGGCCTCCACCCTTGGCCGCGACATCCGCTTCGGCATCACCGTCGATCCCGAGCTCAGCAGCGACACCCTCGCAGGACCCTCCCAGGACTACACGGCTCCCCTGCAGTCCGGGATCCCCGACGAGCCGGAGGCCCCGCCGCTGGCGCCGATCCCCAAGCCGTCGGCCGAGCCCACGCGGCTCAACCCGAAGTACATCTTCGAGACGTTCGTCATCGGTGCGTCCAACCGCTTCGCACACGCCGCGGCGGTCGCCGTGGCCGAGGCGCCGGCGAAGGCGTACAACCCGCTGTTCATCTACGGCGACTCGGGGTTGGGCAAGACGCACCTGCTGCACGCCATCGGGCACTACGCGCACAACCTCTATCCCCACGTGCGCGTGCGCTACGTGAACTCCGAGGAGTTCACCAACGACTTCATCAACAGCATCGGCGAGGGGCGTGCCGGGGCGTTCCAGCGCCGGTACCGCGACGTCGACGTCCTCCTCATCGACGACATCCAGTTCCTGCAGGGCAAGGAGCAGACGATGGAGGAGTTCTTCCACACCTTCAACGCGCTGCACAACGCGGACAAGCAGGTCGTGATCACGTCCGACGTCCCGCCCAAACAGCTCAACGGCTTCGAGGACCGCCTCCGCTCACGCTTCGAGTGGGGCCTCATCACCGACGTCCAGCCGCCGGACCTCGAGACCCGTATCGCGATCCTGCGCAAGAAGGCCGCGAGCGAACGTCTCGACGTGTCGGCCGAGGTGCTCAGCTACATCGGTTCGCGCATCTCGTCCAACATCCGTGAGCTCGAGGGCGCGCTCATCCGCGTCACGGCGTTCGCCAACCTCAACCGGCAGCAGGTCGACCTTGCCCTCGCGGAGATCGTCCTGAAGGACCTCATCACGGACGACGACACGGCGGAGATCACGCCGTCGATGGTCATCGCGCAGACGGCCGCCTACTTCGGCCTCACGATCGACGACCTGTGCGGCTCCTCGCGCTCCCGCGTTCTCGTCACGGCACGCCAGATCGCCATGTACCTCTGCCGCGAGCTCACCGACCTGTCCCTGCCGAAGATCGGCCAGCAGTTCGGTGGTCGCGACCACACCACCGTGATGCACGCGAACAGGAAGATCGCCGGGCAGATGGCGGAGCGGCGCTCCACCTACAACCAGGTGACCGAGCTCACCAGCCGCATCAAGCAGCAGCACCGCGGCTGACCTTCCGCTCTCCCGACCCCGCCCCGTGGGGCCGTCTCGCCTGGGTGGGGCCGCCTTCCCCAGGCGCTGGACGGCCGTCTCGATCGTTCTCCACACCGTCGCCCACAACCGCGACGGCGATTTCGCGCGCCTCGTGCCCGATCGTCCCCAACCCTGTGGACCAGATCCGTGGACAACCTCGTCCTTCTCGGCGACATCGAGATGCACACCTGTGGATAACTCTGTGGACGAGTGTGGATTGTGGCCCGCTTTCCGTGGACGAGCAGACCCTGATCGGTGGACACCTGTGGGTACGAATCTCTTCGCCCACAGGCACTACGAGTTACCCACAGCCGCGCCCCCACTGCCTCCACAGCCAGAAGAGTGCTCTGACCTGCGCAAACACACGTCATCCCCAGATTCCACAACCCCGATGACGACGACGAACGTTTGATCTAGAAGGGAAATCCACACGCCTTCATCAGGCCGGCACGCTCCGCTAGGCACACGTCCACCACCAGTCCGGTGACGGCGTGCCGAAGCCGCCCTGTCTCGCGTAGGGTTTGGCTCGGACGACGAGGCCTGTCCGGTCACGTCGGAGGAGCCCGGGCGACTGGGCCACGACGGCCAGGTGCGCCGTCGTCCACATCGATCGACAACTCGAGGAGTGGGATGAAGTTCCGGGTTGAGCGTGACGTCCTGGCCGAGGCCGTGACATGGACGGCGCGCACGCTCCCCACGCGCCCGCCTGCCCCGGTGCTGGCCGGCGTCCGCATCGAGGTGGAGACGGCAGGCACGATCTGGCTGTCCAGCTTCGACTACGAGGTCTCCGCCCGCGCCGAGATCCCGGCCGAGGTGTCCGAGCCCGGGACGGTACTGGTGTCAGGGCGGCTGCTCGCCGAGATCTCCCGAGCCCTGCCGAACAAGCCGGTGGACGTCACGCTCGAGGGCACCAAGGTCGTGCTCACCTGCGGTGCGTCCCGCTTCACCCTGCTCACGATGCCGGTCGAGGACTACCCGACGCTGCCGCAGATGCCGGAACTCACCGGCACGGTCACCGGCGACGCGCTCACGCACGCCGTCGCGCAGGTCAGCGTGGCTGCGAGCCGCGACGACACGCTCCCCCTGCTCACCGGCGTCCGGATGGAGATCGAGGGCGAGCGGATCACGCTCATCGCCACCGACCGGTACCGCCTGGCGCTGCGGGAGCTCACCTGGACCCCGGTCACCCCCGGGTACTCGGCCGTGGCGCTGGTGCGCGCCCGCACGCTCACGGACGTCGCCAAGTCCCTCGGCGGCGGGGGCGGCCTCGTCAACGTCGGGCTCTCGACCGGCCAGGGCATGGACCTCATCGGCTTCGAGGCCGGCGGGCGGCACACCACGTCGCAGCTCGTGGACGGCGACTACCCGCCGGTGCGCCGCCTCTTCCCGGACGCGACCCCGATCCACTCCGTCGTCGCCACCGCCCCGCTCATCGAGGCGGCCAAGCGCGTGTCGCTCGTGGCGGAGCGCAACACTCCGATCCGGCTGTCGTTCACGGACGGCCAGGTGGTGCTCGACGCCGGCCAGGGTGACGACGCGCAGGCCTCCGAGGCGCTCGAGGCGGTGCTCGTGGGCGAGGACATCCAGGTGGCGTTCAACCCGCAGTTCCTGCTGGACGGCCTCGGGGCGCTCGGCACGGACTTCGTGCGGTTGTCCTTCACGCACCCGAACAAGCCGGTCGAGTTTACCGGTCAGGAGTCGCTCGACGGCGAGGACTCGTCCGAGTACCGGTACCTGCTCGTGCCCATCCGGTTCGCCGGCTGACGCACGCTTCCACCGCTCCTCGCTCCGCTCCCGGAAGGAACCCCATGGTCAGCCACATCGGACTCGTCGGTCTGGGCAAGATGGGTAACAACATGCGCGAGCGGCTGCGTCGCGGCGGCATCGAGGTGACGGGTTACGACCCGCGTCCCGAGGTCTCCGACGTGGCCTCGCTGGCCGACCTGGTGGCCGCGCTGCCCGCAGACCGTCGCGTGGTGTGGGTGATGGTCCCGGCCGGCGACCCGACCCGCGGGGTCGTCCAGGAGCTGGGCGGTCTGCTGGGCGAGGGCGACGTGGTCGTCGAGGGCGGCAACTCGCACTACCCGGAGGACCAGGCGCGCGCGGCGGAGCTGGCCGAGCGGGGCATCGGGTACGTCGACGTCGGCGTCTCGGGCGGCGTGTGGGGCCTGGAGAACGGGTACGGGCTGATGTGCGGCGGCGACACCGCGCACGTCCGGACGCTCATGCCCGTCTTCGACGCGCTGCGGCCCGAGGGCCCCCGCGAGGAGGGATTCGTGCACGCCGGCGAGGTGGGCGCCGGGCACTTCGCGAAGATGGTGCACAACGGCATCGAGTACGGCCTCATGCAGGCGTACGCCGAGGGCTACGAGCTCCTGGCCGCCAAGGACATCGTCACCGACGTGCACGGCACGATGAAGGCCTGGAAACGCGGCACCGTCGTGCGGTCCTGGCTGCTCGACCTCATGGTCAAGGCGCTCGAGGAGGACCCGGCGCTGCAGGCGATCGACGACTGGGTGGACGACTCGGGCGAGGGCCGCTGGACGGTGGACGAGGCGATCGACAACGCCGTGCCGCTTCCGGTGATCTCGGCCGCGCTGTTCGCCCGGTTCGCATCCCGGCAGGACGAGTCGCCGGCGATGAAGGCCGTCGCCGCGCTGCGCCAGCAGTTCGGCGGGCACGCCGTCAAGCCCGCGTCGTGACCGACCGGCGGTGACCCACCGAGAAGGCCCATGTACGTCTCGCACCTCTCGCTCCTCGACTTCCGGTCCTACGCCGCGGTCGACGTCGAGCTCGAGCCCGGACCGAACGCGTTCGTCGGTCGCAACGGCCAGGGCAAGACGAACCTCGTCGAGGCGATCGGGTACGTGTCGACCCTCGGCAGCCACCGGGTCGCCACCGACACCCCGCTGATCCGCGCCGGCGCGGAGCGGGCGGTCGTCCGCACCCGCGTCGTGCGGGGCGAACGGGCGTCGACGATCGAGCTCGAGATCACCGCCGGCAAGGCGAATCGCGCGCGGGTCAACCGGGGCCAGCCGGGCCGAGCGCGCGACGTGCTGGGGATCCTGCGTACCGTCCTCTTCGCCCCCGAGGACCTGACCCTGGTCAAGGGGGACCCCGACGGCCGCCGCCGCTTCCTCGATCAGCTGGTGGTGCAGCTCCTCCCCCGCGCTGCGGCCCTGCTGAGCGACTACGAACGCGTGATCCGGCAGCGATCGGCCCTGCTCAAGTCGTTGCGTGGCGTGCGGAGGGCGGGCGGCGGCACGGTGGACACCAGCACCCTCGAGGTGTGGGACGCGCGCGCCGCCCAGCTCGGCGGCCAGATCCTCGCGATGCGCCTGTCGCTCGTGCAGGCGCTGACCCCGCACGTGGCGGCCGCGTACGAGCAGGTCAGCGACGGGGACGGCGATGCGGAGCTTGCTTACCGCTCCAGCGTGCCGGAGGCGGTCGAGGGCGCCGGTGGCGGCCTGCCCGCGGCCGAGGACCTGGAGAAGGCGATCCTCGCTGCGATGGTGGAGGCCCGCAGCCAGGAGGTGGAGCGCGGTGTCAGCCTGGTGGGCCCGCATCGCGACGACCTCGTGCTGACGCTCGGCGGCCTGCCTGCGAAGGGGTACGCGAGCCATGGCGAGTCGTGGTCGTTCGCGCTGGCGCTGCGGCTGGCGTCGTACCGGCTGCTCGGCGGCGGCGCGGAGCCCGCCCACGCGCCGGACACGGCCTTCTGGGACCCGGACCTCGACACCGACGCCGACCCGGTGCTCATCCTGGACGACGTGTTCGCGGAGCTGGACGTCCGGCGTCGGGAGCGACTCGCGGAGCTGGTGGCCCCGGCTCGGCAGGTCCTCGTGACCGCCGCCGTGCCCGAGGACGTCCCGGCGGGCCTGCTCGGTGCTCGGTTCGAGGTGACACCGGGCGAGGTGCGACGTGCGGGCTGACGGGGGCGGCGACGTCCCGGGCGCCGGCGACGTCCCGGACGGCGAGGCCGGGACCGAGGCCGTGGACGACGACGCGAGCGACAGGCCTGCGCGCGACGCGGACGATCCGCGACCGGTGAAGGACCGCACGGAGCTCACGCCGCCCTCCGCGGTGGCGCGCGAGGCGCTCAACCGCGCCAAGGCGGCGGCTCGCGCCAGGGGGCTGCGCCCGGGCTCGCCGGCGCGACGCTCCCCGCTGGCCGAGCCGCGGCTGTCCGGCCAGGGGCCGGGGGCGCGCGACCCGCAGCTGCTCTCGGAGGTGCTCGGGCGCCTGCTCCGGGACAAGGGCTGGACGTCGGACGTCTCCGTGGGCGGCGTCATCGGCCGGTGGCGCGAGGTGGTGGGCAGCCACGTGGCGGACCACTGCCAGCCGGAGACGTTCGAGGAGAAGGTCCTCGTGGTGCGCGCCGACTCGACGGCGTGGGCCACGCAGGTGCGCCTGCTGGTGCCGACGCTGCTTCGCCGGCTCGCCGAGGAGGTCGGGGAGGGCGTGGTGGAGCAGGTCACCGTGCTCGGACCCGCCGGGCCCGGCTTCCGACGCGGACGTAGGACGGTGCGCGGGCCGGGGCCACGCGACACCTTCGGGTGAGCACGCAACCAGTCCGGAGACGAGAAACGCTGGTTGAGCTTGTCGAAACCAGGTTTCGACAAGCTCAACCAGCGTGAGCCCGACCGGCGTGACCGGTCAGAGCGTCAGCGTCAGCGCTGCTGCAGGCGTCGACGCAGCCAGAACAGCGCGCCACCGCCCACCACGAGCAGCGCGGCCAGCCCGGCAGCGATGCCGACCGTGGCACCCGTCTGCGGGAGCTGGTCGCCCTCGGCGGGCGGGCCCGAGGCCTCGACGTCCGGGCCGCCCATGCCGGCGGGGTTGGCACAGCCGGACGACGTCGGCGGGTAGTCGACGACCGTCGAGTAGTGCGGGTTCACCTCGAAGAGCACCTGCACGCCGTCACGGGTCCAGGCGTAGTTGCCGTCGGTCTCGACGTACGAGCCGTCGTCCTGCTGCTCCCAGCCCGGCCACTGCTTCGGCTCCTCGGTGGAGGCGCCCGGCCACAGGAGCTCGCCCTCGAGGGGCTGGTCCTCGGCGACGAAGTTCTCGCCGCCGTCCGGGTTGATGAACGTGATCGTCAGCGGGTTGTCGCTGTCGACCTCGATGCCCTCGGGCAGCGAGACGCCGTAGCCGAGGTACGGGACGTCGGACTCGCAGACGGCCGCGATGTCACCCGGGATCAGCGCGCAGTCCTCCTCGGCGGGCACCAGGTCCGCGATCGGGAAGAGCACATCGCCGGCCTCGGTGCGGGTGTAGCCGCCGAGGTCGTCGCCGAACGTGTTGCCTGCGGTCGGCGCGGCGAGGACGCCCTGCTCGGTGCGCAGGTAGGTGACCTGCTCGGTGTCGGTCGGCAGGACGACGTCGGACGCGTCCGAGCCGCAGACCTCGACGGCGGCGGGAGCCTCAGGAACCACGACGACGGGCTCGACGGGCTCGGGGGGCTCGGGCGTGGCGCAGTCCTCGGCGCTCGGGACCTCGATGCCGAGGTCGGAGAGCTCCTGGTGCGTCCAGTCGACGAGGTGGTCGTCCATGGAGGAACCGTCGGGGTACGTGATGCTCTCCGGCACCGTGTACTCGTCCGGACCGCCACGCACCAGGTCCTGCTGGATGCCCCAGCCGGTGCACAGGTCGATGTCGTCGAGCGCGTCCGTCTCCGGCAGCTCGGTGTACCAGTGCTCGCCGCTCAGCAGCTCGTCCTCGGGCAGCGTGAGGGTCGTGGTGCCGAGCAGCTGCTGCTCACCCGAGTTCTCCCAGGCCGCGGGCTTGGTGCTGTCGAGCTTCGGGTACAGGTAGATGCCGACCTGCACCTGGGGCTCAGGTGTGGTCGGCGGGCAGGGCTCGGTGCTGCCGGACTGGGTCCAGTCGTACCGATCGCCCCCCTGTGCGTCGACATCGACGGTCCACTCGTGGGCCTTGGCGCCGTCGAGCTCGAACGTGCGCTCCCAGGCCTGGTCGAATCGCTCCTGGGCGACCGAGGCGCCGTCGACGGTGACCGTCACCTCGGCACCGCTGTACTGGGTCAGGGTCACCGCGAGGCTCGTACAGCTGTCCTCGACACGGGGGGTGTGGGCGGAGGCGGACGCCGCGGTGGCGACGAGCATCCCTCCGACAGCGAGCGTCGTTGCTGCGACGCCCGCCAGGGTCCTCTTCACTGTGGGCATGTCCCTTCGATGGTGACCGGTACTGGTCGGCACCGGTCGACGTGCGAAACGGGGAATCGTGGTGAATTAGACCAGTTTCCGCCGTAAATAGGGAGACCCTGTTGATAACGGTCAGAGTACAAAAGACGGACGAGTCGGGAGGATGGCCGCGGTTCGGGCGCCGGGTGTGGACAACCCTGGGGATAACTCTGTGGACAACCCTGGGGACAACCCGCCGGGGCGCTCCTGTGGACGACGTGTGCCGAACTTCGCACCAACGGCGTCAATCCGCCATTTCCTTGCCCTCGGCAGGTAGACTGGGACCGTCATTCCGGGTCGTGTTCCGACCTCCCGCGCGGCTCGGTCGGTGCGTACCCGGAACCTGTGAGCCGCGCCGCCCGTACTGAGCACGATGCGTCGACGCGTGCACGACGACCGAGGAGCAGTACCGCCTGTGGCAGACCGAACCGACACCCCCCGTCCCAGCACTGCCGCCGCAAGCGGAGCCGCCGGACCGGGGGCCGGGTACGACGCCGGCAACATCACCGTCCTGGAGGGCCTCGAGGCCGTCCGCAAGCGCCCGGGCATGTATATCGGCTCCACGGGCGAGCGGGGGCTGCACCACCTGGTCTACGAGATTGTGGACAACTCTGTGGACGAGGCCCTCGCCGGTCACGCCGACACCGTCGACGTGACCCTCCTGGCCGACGGCGGTGTCCGCGTCCAGGACAACGGCCGTGGCATCCCGGTCGCGATGCACCCCACGGAGGGCAAGCCGACCCTCGAGGTCGTCATGACGATCCTGCACGCGGGCGGCAAGTTCGGCGGCGGCGGGTACACCGTCTCCGGCGGCCTGCACGGCGTGGGCATGTCCGTCGTCAACGCACTGTCCAGCCGCTTCGTGGCGGACGTGAAGCGGGACGGGTATCACTGGCGCCAGGAGTACCGCGACGGCGGCGAGCCCGTCACCGGGGTCGACCGCCTGGAGCCGCTCGCCGAGGGCGAGTCGACCGGCACGACGCAGACCTTCTGGGCCGACGGCACGATCTTCGAGACCACCGACTACGACTTCGAGACCCTGCGCTCACGCTTCCAGCAGTACGCGTTCCTCAACAAGGGCCTGCAGATCACGCTGCGGGACGAGCGTGTTGGTCATGGGGCTGTGGACGACGAGGTCGTCGGCATGGAGACCGATGCCGGAACGGACGGCGGCAGCGGCACGGCCGACGACGCCGACCCGGTCCGCACGGTGACCTTCCGCTACGAGAACGGCCTCATCGACTACGTGGCGCACATCAACGCGGCCAAGAAGTCGGAGCTCGTCCATCCGGAGATCATCGACGTCGAGGCGGAGGACGTGGAGCGTCGCATCTCGGTGGAGATCGCGATGCAGTGGACCAGCAGCTACAGCGAGTCGGTGCACACGTTCGCGAACACGATCTCCACGACGGAGGGCGGCACGCACGAGGAGGGCTTCCGTTCGGCGCTCACGACGCTCGTCAACAGCTACGCCCGCGAGAAGTCGATCATCAAGGAGAAGGACGAGAACCTCACGGGTGACGACATCCGCGAGGGCCTCACCGCCGTCCTCTCCGTGAAGCTCGGCGAGCCCCAGTTCGAGGGACAGACCAAGACGAAGCTCGGCAACACCGAGGCCAAGACGTTCGTCCAGCGGGTCGTGCGCGAGAAGCTCACCGACTGGTTCGACGCGCACCCCACCGAGGCGCGCGACGTCATCCGCAAGGCGATCCAGGCGTCGCAGGCGCGCATGGCGGCGCGCAAGGCGCGCGAGGCCACCCGGCGCAAGGGCATCCTCAGCTCGGGCGGCATGCCGGGCAAGCTCAAGGACTGCCAGTCCAACCGCGCTGAGGACTGCGAGGTCTACATCGTGGAGGGCGACTCAGCGGGCGGCTCCGCGGTGCGCGGTCGCAACCCGCACAACCAGGCGATCCTGCCGCTGCGCGGCAAGATCCTCAACGTCGAGCGGGCCCGCCTCGACCGGGCGCTGTCCAACCAGGAGATCCAGTCGCTGATCACCGCCTTCGGGACCGGCATCGGCGAGGACTTCGACCTCTCCAAGCTCCGGTACCACAAGATCGTGCTCATGGCCGACGCAGACGTCGACGGCCAGCACATCTGCACCCTGCTGCTCACGCTGCTGTTCCGGTACATGCGCCCGCTCATCGAGCACGGCCACGTGTACCTCGCGCAGCCGCCGCTGTACCGGCTCAAGTGGTCGAACGGGCCGCACGACTACGTTTACTCCGACCGGGAGCGGGACGCGTTCCTCAAGGAGGGGATCGCCGCCGGCAAGCGGATCCCCAAGGAGAACGGGATCCAGCGCTACAAGGGCCTCGGCGAGATGGACTACACCGAGCTCTGGGACACCACGATGGACCCCGAGCACCGCACGCTGCTGCAGGTCACCATGGACGACGCGGCCGCGGCCGACGAGATCTTCTCGGTACTCATGGGCGAGGACGTCGAGTCTCGCCGCAGCTTCATCCAGCGCAACGCCAAGGACGTCCGCTTCCTCGACATCTAGCCGACCCACGGCGTCGTACAAATGGTGCGCACGTCGTTGTACGGCAGTTGACAGCGGTTCGAGGACGACGGTTCCCGCGCCCAGGCGGTGCGGGAAGGAAGAAGGTAGACGGTGACGGACGAGACCCCCGGTCCCGACATGACGGACGGCGTTCCCGGCGACGGAGCGCCCAAGAGCCCGGACGGTGGCGTCGCGGTGCACCACGGCCGCATCGAGCAGGTCGACCTGCAGCTGGAGATGCAGCGCAGCTACCTCGACTACGCGATGAGCGTCATCATCGGGCGCGCGCTGCCCGACGTGCGTGACGGCCTCAAGCCGGTGCACCGCCGCGTGCTGTACGCCATGTACGACGGCGGCTATCGCCCCGACCGGGCGTACTCGAAGTGCTCGCGCGTGGTCGGCGACGTCATGGGCAAGTTCCACCCGCACGGCGACACGGCGATCTACGACGCCCTCGTGCGCCTGGTGCAGGACTGGGTGCTGCGCTACCCGCTCGTCGCCGGCCAGGGCAACTTCGGCTCCCCCGGCAACGACCCCGCCGCGGCACCGCGGTACACCGAGTGCCGCATGGCGCCGCTCGCGCTCGAGATGGTCCGGGACATCGACAAGAACACCGTCGACTTCCAGGACAACTACGACGGCCGCACGCAGGAGCCCATCGTCCTGCCGGCCCGCTTCCCGAACCTGTTGGTCAACGGCTCCGCGGGCATCGCCGTGGGCATGGCCACCAACATCCCGCCGCACAACCTCCGCGAGGTGGCGGACGGCGTGCGCTGGCACCTGGCGCACCCGGACGCGTCCCGCGAGGAGCTCCTGGCCGCGCTCATGCAGCGGATCAAGGGCCCGGACTTCCCGACCGGCGCGCAGATCCTCGGCACCAAGGGCATCGAGGAGGCGTACCGCACCGGCCGCGGCTCCATCACCATGCGCGCGGTCGTCAACGTCGAGGAGATCCAGAACCGGATCTGCCTCGTCATCACCGAGCTGCCGTACCAGGTCAACCCGGACAACCTGGCGGCCAAGGTGGCCGACCTCGTCAACGACGGCAAGATCGCGGGCATCGCCGACATCCGCGACGAGACGTCGGGCCGCACGGGTCAGCGCCTCGTCATCGTGCTGAAGCGTGACGCGATCGCCAAGGTCGTGCTCAACAACCTGTACAAGCACACGCCGCTCCAGTACAGCTTCGGCGCCAACATGGTCGCGCTCGTCGACGAGGTGCCGCGCACGCTCAGCCTCGACGCCTTCGTACGGCACTGGACCACGCACCAGATCGAGGTCGTGCGCCGGCGTACCGAGTACCTGCTGGCCGACGCCGAGCGGCAGATCCACATCCTGCGTGGCTACCTCAAGGCCCTGGACGCCCTGGACGAGGTCATCGCCCTCATCCGCCGGTCCCCGACGGTCGAGGAGGCCCGCACGGGCGTCATGGAGCTGCTCGACGTCGACGAGGAGCAGGCCAACGCCATCCTCGCGTTGCAGCTGCGCCGCCTCGCCGCCATGGAACGGCAGAAGATCATCGACGAGCACGACGGGCTCGAGCGACAGATCACCGACTTCCGCGACATCCTGGCCAGGCCGGAGCGGCAGCGTTCCATCGTGGAGGAGGAGATGGACGGCATCGTCGAGCGCTACGGCGACGAGCGCCGCACCACCGTGCTGCCGTTCGACGGCGACATGTCCGTCGAGGACCTCATCCCGGAGGAGGAGGTCGTCGTCACGATCACGCGCGGCGGGTACGCCAAGCGCACGCGGTCGGACTCATACCGCGCCCAGCGCCGTGGCGGCAAGGGCGTGCGCGGTGCCGCGTTGCGCGAGGACGACATCGTCGACCACTTCTTCGTGACGACCACGCACCACTGGTTGCTGTTCTTCACGAACCTGGGCCGCGTGTACCGGGCCAAGGGCTACGAGCTGCCCGAGGGCGGTCGTGACGCCAAGGGGCAGCACGTGGCGAACATGCTGGCGTTCCAGCCGGGCGAGCACATCGCCCAGGTGCTGGACCTGCCGGACTACGAAGCGGCGGACTACCTGGTGCTCGCCACCCGCCGCGGCCTGGTGAAGAAGACCCGACTGGGCGAGTACAACTCGCCACGCTCGGGTGGCCTCATCGCGATCAACCTGCGCCAGGACGACGACGGCGCCCCGGACGAGCTCGTCGCCGCGCGGCTCGTCAACGCCGACGACCACCTGATCCTCGTGTCCCGCAAGGGCCAGTCGATCCGCTTCCCCGCCGACGACGACACCCTGCGCCCGACGGGGCGCGCCACGTCGGGCGTCACGGGGATGAAGTTCCGCGAGGGGGACGAGCTCCTCAACGCGGACGTCGTGACCCCGGGCACGGACCTGTTCGTCGTGACCGAGGGCGGGTTCGCCAAGCGCACCGCCATCACCGAGTACCGCGTGCAGGGCCGTGCCGGATTCGGCATCAAGGTGGCGAATCTCGTCGAGGCTCGTGGAGACCTTGTGGGGGCGCTCGTCACCGAGCCGGACGACGAGGTGCTGGTCATCATGGAGCGTGGCAAGATCGTGCGCTCCGCGGTGGCCGAGGTGAACCTCACCGGCCGCACCACGCAGGGCGTCACGTTCGCCAAGCCGGATCGCGGCGACCGCATCATCGCCGTCGCTCGCAACGTGGAACGCCGCGTGGACGACGAGTCGCCCAGCGACGAGTCGGTTAGCGTGGACGGACAGGGCGCGGACGAGCAGGAGACGAGCGGGGACGAGGACTGATGACGGAGAACACCGCGTCGACCAGGGCGACGTCTGCGACGCCGGCAGCCGAGCCGGAGATCGACGAGGCGACCCATCGCAGGGGTCCGGCGTCGTCTGCTCCGCGACAGGGTGGCGGGTCCATCCCGGCCGGCGTGGTCGTCGGCGGCGCGGCGGCCGCGCAGCGGGGCAGTACACCACCCGCGCCGCCGCCACCGCCGGCAGGCCCGGCAGAGGCGGCCCCGAGCACCGCTCAGGGGGCGTCGCCGGTCAAGGAGGGCGCGGTGAAGGCGGCCGCGGCGGCCCTCGCGGCCGCTCGGGCCGCGGCGAAGAAGGTGCAGTCGGTGATGCCCGAGGCCTCCGCCCGCGAGAACGAGCGCGCCGCTGCGGGTGCGCGACCGGCGCCGAGCGCGAAGGCCGGTCAGAAGCGCTCCGCGCCGGCCGAGCCGCGCCCGGAGATGCACTACTCCGCGGGCGGCGTGCACCCCGCGCCGGCCGCGGGCACCCCGATGGTCGGCACGATGCCGGGCGGCGCCGGGCCCCGACGTGTCCGGCTGTCGGTCTCGCGGGTCGACCCGTGGTCGATCATGAAGCTCGGTTTCCTCCTCTCCGTCGCGATCGGCTTCATCACCGTGGTCGCCGCGATGGTGGTCTGGTACGTGCTCAACGACATGGGCACGTTCGCCACGGTGCAGACGTTCCTGAGCGATACGATCGGCCCGCAGGCCGTGAACCTCATGCAGTTCGTCGAGTTCGACCGTGTCGTGTCGCTCGCCGTGCTCATCGCCATCGTGAACGTCGTGCTGCTCACCGCGCTGACCACGATCATGGCCATCCTGTACAACATCACGGCCGCGCTCGTCGGCGGCGTGCACCTGACCCTCACCGACGAATGACCCGGTCCCTGACCGGGAACGACGTCACACCGCGTGAGCTCGGGCCCAGTTTGGGTGCGGGCCCGCCGGTGCGGTAATGTTCCGTGCTGCACGCGTTCCCGCGGGGAGCGTGTTCGGGGCTATAGCTCAGACGGTTAGAGCGCTTCCCTGATAAGGAAGAGGTCGGAGGTTCAAGTCCTCCTAGCCCCACTCCAGGCCGCACCAGGCCCGGGCCCGACACGTACGGCCCTCGTGGTCGTGACGAGGAGGCAGAAGATGAAGAAGCTGTCCGTCCTCCTGCTCGCGCTCGGCGCGGGCTACCTGATCTGGCGCCGGCTCAACGAGGACTCCGCCGACCGGGACCTGTGGTCCGAGGTCACCGACACCATCGACTGACCTCGTCGGCAGCCCGACGCACTCCTGGCCCGGCTCGCCGAGGCCGCCAGGGGCCATGGCGCAATTGGTAGCGCACCTGCTTTGCAAGCAGGGGGTTAGGGGTTCGAGTCCCCTTGGCTCCACCGACAGCACACCGCACGGGCGCCACGGCGTCGGCCGCGCTGACGCGGTCCGGTTTCACGGAGCGACCGGTCCCCTGAAGGGGAGGGTCTGGCCATAGACCCCGCTGTTCGCCGTCGAGCCCTCCTGCCGATGAGTGCGCAGGATCGGGAACGACGAGGGCCCCGTCCTGTGGACGGAGCCTTCGTCGGGTGCGGTGCTTCTGCCGGGTGAGGAGCGGGTCAGGCTTTCGCGCCCGAGCCTGTGTCGCCCTTGTCGCCGCTGGTGTCGGTGCTGCTCGTCGTCCCGCCGGCCGTGTCGTCCGCCTTGCGGGTGGTGGTCCGGGCACGGCTGCCGGCCTTCTTCGCCGCGTCGGCGGCCTTGTCCCGAGCCTTGTCCACAGCCTCGGTGACCTTCTCGCCGACGTCCTCGCCCAGCTCGGTCGCCTTCTCCGCGGCCTCGCGGCCCCTGGCGACGGCCTGACCCGCGACCTCGCCCACGGCCTCGGCCGCGTCCCCGACCGCATGGCGGGCGTCGCGTGCGGCGCCGTCGAAGTCGGGGCCGGGCGACTGCTCCCAGGGCTCCGCCCACGGGTCGTTCTGCGGCTGCGCGCGCCGCCAGAAGGCGTAGCCGGCGACGGTGGCGCCGACGAGCGCGAGGATCCAGAAGACGCCCTTGCCCTTGCCGGACGACTTCTCGGCCTCCTTGGCCGCCTTCTCCGCAGCGACCTGGGCCTTCGCAGCCTCCTTGGCCGCCTGCTTCGCGGCCTTCTTGCCCGCTCGGCCCGCCTTCTCGGCGGCGTCCCTCGCCGCGTCTGCGGCGGCGACGCCCGCGGCACCGGCCGCCGCCCCCGCCCGGGTCGCGGCGTCGTTGAACGCGGCGACCACGCGCGGCATGTAGTCGTCGACGATCCGGTCGTGCGCGGTGTCGACCAGCGGCCCGGCCTTGTCGGCCGCCTTCTCGACCCGGGGGGCCGCGGCCAGCACGCTGTCGCGCCAGGCCTTCTCCGCCCGCGGGGTCAGCCACTCCAGGAAGTTGTCCACGCGCGGCTCGGCCCAGTCCTTGGCGCCGCCCGCGGCTCGCGCGCCGACCTCGACCAGCACGGCGGCGGCCTCGGTCGCGGAGTCCTTGAGCTTGTCGGTGTCGAGCTCGTTGATCTTCTCGCTCACCCTCGTGGCGAGCTTCTCGTTGAGGTTGGCACTGTCCTTGACGCTGTCGCCCACGTTCTTTCGCACCATGGACCCACTGTGCCACCCGGCGCCGTGGGATGCAGCGGAACGCGCGCGCCTGTTCCGGACCGGGGCCACGGGGACGGGGTGAGAGGATGGGGCGCATGTTCGCAACCCTCCACACCTCCGCCGGTGACATCCGTATCGAGCTGCTGCCGAACCACGCGCCCAAGACCGTCGCGAACTTCGTCGGCCTGGCCAAGGGCACCACGACGTGGACGGACCCGGCCACGGGCGCCGAGCGCAACGACCCCCTGTACGACGGCGTGATCTTCCACCGTGTGATCGAGAACTTCATGATCCAGGGCGGGGACCCGCTGGGCACCGGGACGGGCGGCCCCGGCTACACCTTCGACGACGAGATCCACCCCGAGCTCACCTTCGACAGCAAGTACATCCTCGCGATGGCGAACGCGGGCAAGCGTCGCAACCCGGTGACGGGCGCCGTCGAGGGCACCAACGGCTCGCAGTTCTTCATCACCACCGGCGCCACGCCGTGGCTCAACGGCAAGCACAGCATCTTCGGCAAGGTGGCGGACGACGAGTCCCGCGCCGTCGTGGACGCCATCGATTCCACCGCGACGCGCCCCGGCGACCGTCCGGTCACCGACATCGTCATCAACAGCGTCACCATCGAGGACTGACCGACACCAGGTCACGCGGTCGGGGTCAAGACTCCCGGCGCGGTCGTCTCCCTCCCGAAGCGCAGCGCCCCCTGGGGCGCGTGAACGCGATCGCCCCGAGAGTCTTGACCCCGACCGCGCTGCCGAACTACGGAGGGCCGACCCATCTCGACACCGCAGCCGCCGGGCCCCGTAGGCCCGCAGCCCGGGCAGCCCGCCGGCGGGCCGCCCGTGTGCCCCCGGCACCCCGACCGCGTCTCGTACGTGCGCTGCCAGCGCTGCGGCAGGCCCGCGTGCCCGGAGTGCCAGCGTCCGGCCCCCGTGGGGATTCAGTGCGTGGACTGCGTGGCGCAGGCCGCGCGTGCGACGCCGTCCACCCGCACGGTCTTCGGTGGGACCGTGCGGCCGGGGCGCCCGGTCGTCACGCTGACGATCGTCGCGCTCTGCGTGGTGAGCTGGGTGCTGCAGCTCGTCACCGGCGGCGAGTGGACGATGCGCTGGGCGTTCGCCCCCTCGGTAGGGCTGGACGAGCCCTGGCGGTTCCTCACCGCGGCGTTCCTGCACTCCGAGAGCCCGCTGCACATCCTGTTCAACATGTACGCGCTCTGGCTCGTGGGCCCGTTCCTCGAGCAGGCGTTCGGGCGGGTGCGCTTCGTGTCGGTGTACGTGCTGTCCGCCATCGGCGGCTCGGTGGGCTACCTGCTGATCGCGAGCCCGACGATCGACGGCGGGTGGAACACCGTCGTCGTGGGCGCCTCAGGGGCCGTCTTCGGACTCTTCGGCGCGATCATCCCGGCCCTGCGGCGCATGGGGCGCAACGCGACGCAGATCGTGGTGCTCATCGTGATCAATATGGCGATCCCGCTGCTGCTGCCGGGGATCGCGTGGCAGGCACACCTCGGCGGGCTCGTCATCGGGCTGGCCATGGGCGCGGCCTTCGCGGCCGCGCCGCGGGAGCGTCAGGCCCTCGTGGGATGGGCGCTCCCGGCGCTGGTGGCCGTCGTCCTGGTGGGCGCGTCCGCATGGAAATACGCCTCCGTCGGCTGGTTCTGAGCCCGTCGTCCACAGGTTTGCTCACAGCTGTGGAACTACACCGGTGAAAGTCTCAGCGCCAGCGCGTCGTCAGTCCGAAGCCGGCGATGATCAGCACGAAGCCGACCGCGAGGTTCCAGCCGCCGAGGGCCGGGATCGGCAGCCCCAGGTTCGGCGCCGTGAGGTAGTAGGTGACGATCCAGGCGAGGCCGACGAGCATGAGCCCGAGCATCGTCGGGACGAGCCAGCGGGGGTTGCCCTGCGGCTTCGCGCGCTTCACAGCGGCGGTCGCCGGCTCGGCCGGGGCGTTCTTCTTCTTGCGGGACTTCGACTCGGGCACGGGTTGGCTCCTGTCCGGGCGGGCTGTGCGGCGGCCGAAGGCCGGATGCCCGCCGCCGCCATGGATTCTGTCGACTAGCGTAGTCGTCAGCAGGCTCGAGATGGACAGCCCGAGAGGGACGAGGTGTGCGGATGAACCGTCGACTGCGCGCGAGCGCGACCGTCGCGTGTGTCCTGGCCGCGTCCGGACTCATGTTCACCGCCAGCGCCCAGCTCGCCGACAGCAAGGACGGGCGCGACCCGCAGGACCTCGCCGAGCTCGTCACCACCGAGTCCGACCGGGTGACCGAGCTGACGGACCAGATGAACTCGCTGGAGTCCGAGATCGACGACCTCGGCGAGCGGGTGGGCACCGACCTCCCCGCCCTGGGCGTGGACCTCGCGGCCCGCGAGTCCGTGGTCACGGGCGCGCGCGCCGTGCGCGGGTCCGGCGTCACCGTGTCGCTCGACGACGCGCCCGCGTCCAGCCAGTCGATCAGCGGCGCACGGCCGGACGACCTTGTGGTGCACCAGCAGGACCTGCAGCACGTGATCAACGCCCTGTGGGCCGGCGGAGCCGAGGCCATGACGCTGCAGGGCGAGCGCGTCACCGCGACGTCGGCGTTCCGCTGCTCCGGCAACATCCTGCTGCTGCACGGCAAGGTCTTCTCGCCGCCCTATGTCATCGAGGCGGTCGGCGACCCGAAGGCGCTCCGCAACTCCCTCGACGCCGACCCCGGCGTCGACATCTACCAGCAGTACGTCGACTGGGTCGCCCTCGGCTGGTCGGTCAAGAACCAGGGCGGGCTCGAGCTGCCCGCGTACACCGGCAGCTCCGAGATGCGGTACGCGAAGGTCCCCGACGGCACGGACGTGTTCTCGTGAGCGGCGCGCAGCTCCGGTCCGTCGGACGCCGGCGATGGCGTGGCAGCAACGCCCCGCAGACCTCCTGACCACCACCCCCGAAGCGAGCCAGCCATGATCTTCCCCGCCACCTCCACGACCGGCGACCGATCGCGCATCCTCGTGGTCGACAACTACGACTCGTTCGTCTACACGATCGTCGGCTACCTCGACCAGCTCGGGGCGAGCACCGTCGTCGTGCGCAACGACGCCGTGCCGGAGCCTGACGCCGCCGGCGTCTTCCACGACGCGGACGGCACCCCGTACGACGGCGTGCTGGTCTCCCCCGGGCCGGGCACGCCCAAGGAGGCGGGAGCGTCGGAGGACGTGATCCGGGCCTGCGCCCGCTCCCGGACGCCGATGCTGGGGGTATGCCTGGGCCACCAGGCCCTGGCCGAGGTGTACGGCGGCACGGTGGCGCACGCGCCGGAGCTCATGCACGGCAAGACGAGCCTGGTGGAGCACGACGGCGCGGGGGTGCTCGACGGCCTGGGCGCGCCGTTCACGGCCACGCGGTACCACTCGCTGGCCGTGCTCCCGGAGAGCGTCCCCGCCGAGCTCGAGGTGACCGCCGCGACCGCGACCGGCGTCGTCATGGGCCTGCAGCACCGCGACCTGCCGCTGCACGGCGTCCAGTTCCACCCGGAGTCCGTGCTCACCGAGGGCGGGCACCGGCTGCTGGCGAACTGGCTCGCCGTGTGCGGGGACGCCGGCGCCGTGGAGCGGTCACGCGGGATGGCGCCGCTGGTCCACCAGGGCTGAGCTTCGCTGGTCGGACTCGTCGACCCCCGCTGGTCGAGCCTGTCGAGATCCGGGTTTCGACAGGCTCAACCAGCGAAGGCCGACAGGCTCAGCCAGCGAAGGCCGACAGGCTCAACCAGCGAAGGCCGACAGGCTCAACCAGCGGGGGTCGACAGGCCCAACGGGCGGGTGCTCAGCCCTCGCCGTCCCCGCCGAGGTCCAGACCCGGGAGCGGGTCCTCGGCGTCGGTCGCCGTAGGGTCCGGGTCGGGGGTCTCGTCGGCCTCCGGGCCGGTGGAGATCACGATCCCGACGTGGGAGTTCACCTCGACCTCGGTGCCCGCCGGCACCTCCTGCGAGATGACGACGCCCGCCGGCACGGTGTCGGAAGGCTCGAACGTGTCGTCCGGGATGAGCTGCGCCCCGCCGAGCTCCGTGTGCGCGTCGTCGGCAGTGAGCCCCTGCACCTGCGGCACCGAGGTCTTCTCGGGGGCCTTCTCCTTGGCGATGACGATCGAGACCTCGCTGCCCTGGGTGACCGGGCCGGCCTGCGGGCTCTGCTTGATGACCGTGCCGGGGTCCTTGTCGCTCTCCTCCGTGCTGGACGACGAGCTGAGCTTAAGGTCCGCGATCTTCGCCTTGGCCTCGTCCTCGGTCATGCCCCTCAGGTCGGGGAGGTCCACCTGGCCGGTGGAGACGATCAGGCCGACCGTGTCGCCCTCGCTGACGGCCTTGCCCTCCTCGGGGCTCGTGCCGATGACGACGTCCTCGGGCACGGACTTGCTGTTCTGCTGCTCCACCTCGCCCACCTGGAGCTTGGCGTCCTCGATGATCTGGCGCGCCTCGTCCTCGGTCTTGCCCGCCACCTCGGGGACGCCGATGGTGTCCGGGCCGGCGGAGAACGTCACGGTGACCGTGGAGCCCTGGTCCACCTCGGTGCCCCCGTCGGGGGTCTGCCCGAGGAACGTGTCCTCGGGCTCCGTGGAGTCGGTGTCCGTCTCCTGCTTGTAGACCAGCCCGGCGTCAGTGATCCGCTTCTCCGCCTCGGCGGGCGTGACGGTGGCGCCGAGCTCCGGCACGGTGGCCTTGGCCATCGTGCCCGAGTTGATGATGAGGAACGTGATGATCGCGGCGAGCGCGATGGCGCCGACGGCGATCAGGGCCCACATGAGCCCCTTGCGGCTCTTGTGCTCCTCCTCGGGCGCCTCTTCGGGATTGGCGGCGGGCCCCCACTGCGACGTCCCCGCGGGGTCCATGACCTGGGTCGCGTTGCCGGCGCCCAGCACCTGGGTGGCGGCCGCCGCGCCCACCAGCGGCGCCGTGACATCACCGCCGCGGATGGCGGACTCGAGGTCGGCGCGGAACTCCGCCGCCGTCGAGTAGCGGGCGTCGCGGTCCTTGGCGAGGGCCTTGAGCACGATGCGGTCGAGCACCTCGGGCACGTCCGAGGCCAGCTCGCTGGGGCGCTGCGGCGCCTGGCCGACGTGCTGGTACGCCACCGCGACCGGGGAGTCGCCGATGAACGGTGGCCGCCCGGTGAGCAGCTCGAACAGCACGCAGCCCGTGGAGTACAGGTCGCTGCGGGTGTCGACGGTCTCGCCGCGGGCCTGCTCGGGCGACAGGTACTGGGCGGTTCCGATGACGGCGTGGGTCTGCGTCATCGTCGCCGCGGAGTCCGCCATCGCGCGCGCGATGCCGAAGTCCATCACCTTGACCGCGCCCGTGGGCGTGATCATCACGTTGGCGGGCTTGATGTCGCGGTGCACGATGCCGGCCTGGTGGGAGTACTCGAGCGCGCTGAGGATGCCCGCCGTGATCTCGACGGCCTCCTCGATGGGCACTGCGGCGCCGTCCTGCAGGATGTCGCGGACGGTGTGACCCTCCACGTACTCCATGACGATGAACGGCACGTGCACGGACGCGCCCTGCGTGTCGGTGTGGGTGTCCTCCCCCGTGTCGTACACCGCGACGATGGAGGGGTGGTTCAGCCCGGCGGCAGACTGCGCCTCGCGTCGGAACCGGGCCAGGAAGGACGGGTCGCGCGCAAGGTCGGACCGCAGCACCTTGATCGCGACGGTGCGACCCAGGCGCGTGTCGTGCCCGATGTGTACCTCGGCCATACCGCCGCGGCCGATGAGCTCACCGACCTCGTACCGGCCCGAGAGTACTCGGGGCGTCTTGTCCACCACTCAGTCGTCCTTCTCGGTCATGGCCGCGCGCGGGGCGCACGGCGTGTCTCGGAGCATCATCCCAGAGTTGGGACGGACGCCCGTGCCGGTGCGGGCGAGGGCGAGCAGGGGGCCCGTGACGAGCATCGCCGCCTCGCCGTCGCCCTCGGCCGCCATCGCCTGCACCATCGTGGCGAGCAGCAGCACGACCAACAGCCCCAGCAGGGCGAGCAGTGGCCAGGAGAGCCGCCCGAGCGGCCCGAAGCGCTGGCCCGTGGACGTCGACGTCCGGCGCGGGCCCTGCTTCGTGTCGGGGGCGGAGCGGCCCCCCGTCGACCTGTTCCGGGACGGCGCAGGGCCCGTCGCGGACTTGCGTATCGCCGGGCGGCGCGCGTCGTGCGTCCTGGCGCGGACCTCCCGGCGCAGCGGGTAGGCGCGGCCCGCGGGCCCACCCACGATGTGCTCCGCGAAGTCGTCGTCGGCGTGCGGGCCGTCGAGCGGCGGCGGGTCGGGGACGGGGACGCCGGCCTCCGGCGTCGCCTCCCCCGCGGCCTGCTGCGGCGTCGCGGGGGTGCGGGTGTCGTCCTTCGGGTTGACCGCCGTCCAGGACACGGGCAGCGCCTGCGGGGTGGCCGGGCTGCCCGGCCGCGCCTGGCCGGGCGCCGCGTGCGCGGGGACGGCCCGCGGCGAGCGCGTGACCGGGCGGGCCCCCGACGCGGCGGCGCGCCGGGCCGACCGGGACCGCGCCCCGAGCGGGTCCTGCGCGATCTCACGCGCGAGGGCGTCGAGCTCGCCCGCCAGCGCTGCGGCCGACTCCGGCCGGCGCGACGGCTCCTTCTCCAGCATCCGCCCGATGACGTCGGCGAGGCCCGGGTGCACGTGCGTGGGGAGCGGCGGTACCGGCGCGTTGACGTGCGCCACCGCGATGTCCACCGGCGTCGAGCCGGTGAACGGACGCTTGCCCGCCGTCGCCTCGTACGCGACGACCCCGAGCGCGTACAGGTCGGAGGCGGCCGTCGCGGCCTGCCCCACCGCCTGCTCGGGCGACAGGTACTGGGCGGTGCCCATGACCATGCCGGTGGCCGTCATGGGGGCCTGGTTGGCGGCCAGGGAGACCCCGAAGTCGGTGATCTTCACGCTGCCGCCGTGCTCCAGCAGGATGTTGCCGGGCTTGACGTCGCGGTGCACCACCTTGGCCAGGTGCGCGTGGTGCAGGCCCCGGGCGGTGGCCGCCAGGATCGGCAGCAGCTTGCGGGGCGCGACGACGGGCTCGCGCTCGAGCAGGTCGGCCAGGGGTTCGCCGAGTACCAGCTCCATGACGAGGAAGCCGGCGCCGTCCTGCTCCCCGTAGTCGTACATCTGCGCGATGTTCGGGTGCGAGAGGGCGGCGCTGTTGCGCGCCTCCGTGCGCAGGCGGCGCAGGAAGTCCTCGTTGCCGGTGTACTCCTCGCGGAGCACCTTCACCGCGACCTCGCGGCCCAGGAAGCCGTCGTCGGCCACCCAGACCTCGCCCATGCCGCCCACCGCGATCTGCCGGGTGAGGCGGTACCGCTCGCCGAGGGCGAGCCCCGTGGTGGGCCTCATCCGTTCAGCACCGCTTCCATGACGGCCTTGGCGATCGGTGCCGAGACGCTGCCACCCGTGGCCGAGGACCCCAGCGTGCCGCCGTTCTCGACGACGACCGCGACCGCGACCTGCGGGTCCTCCGCCGGGGCGAACCCGGTGAACCACACGTGCGGCGGCTCGGAGTTGTCGCCGTGCTGGGCGGTGCCCGTCTTGCCGGCGACCGAGACGCCCGAGATCTGCGCGCTCGTGCCCGATCCGGACTCGACGACGCTCTTCATCATGTCCGTGAGCTCGCCGGCGTTCTTCTCCGAGACTGCCCGGCCGAGGCTGGTGGGCGAGCCCTGCCGCACCACCTCGAGCTGCGGGTCCCGGATGGTGTCCACCGAGTACGGCGCCATGACCTCGCCGCCGTTCGCGATCGCCGCGGAGATCATGGCTACCTGCAGGGGCGTCGCGGTCACGCTGCCCTGGCCGATGCCCGACTGCTCCACCTGGTCCGTGGACATCGCGTCCGGGTCCTTGTCGTACGTGCTGGCCGCGGCCTTGAACGGGATATCGAAGGTCTTGCCGAAGCCGAACTTCTCCGCCTGCTCGTCCATGGCGTCCGCGCCGAGCTCGCCGCCCAGGCCGAGGAACGCGGTGTTGCACGAGATCCGCAGCGCGTCGGCCAGCGTCATCTCGCCCACTGACGCGCACGACGTGCCCGCAAAGTTGCCGACCTGGGTGTTCGTGCCGGTGAGGGTGAACGTCGACGGTGCGGGGATCACAGTCGACGGCTTGTAGTCGCCGCTCTCGAGCGCCGCGGCGGTGGTCACCAGCTTGAACGTCGAGCCCGGGGGGTAGCTCCAGGCGGTGGCGCGGCTGATCAGCGGCTTGTCGTCGTCGTGGAGCAGCTTGGTGTATGCCTCGCTCGCCTCCTTGGTGGAGTGCGAGGCCAGGTCGTTCGGGTCGAACGTGGGCTTGGAGACCAGCGCGAGGATCGCGCCCGTCTTCGGGTCGAGGGCGACGACGGCGCCCTGCTGGTCGCCGAGGGCGTCCCACGCGGCCCGCTGCGCCTTCGGGTCGATGGTGAGCTCCACGGAGGACCCCTCGGGGTCCTTGCCGGTGAGCAGGTTCTGCAGCCGGTCCACCCACAGGGCGTCGGCCTGCCCGTTGAGGTAGTCGTTCTCCGCGTGCTCGATCCCCGTGGTGCCGTTCGCCAGCGAGAAGAAGCCGGTCAGGGGCGCGTACGTGCGCGGCCTCGTGTACTCGCGCTGGTAGCCGAACTCGTCGTCCACCTGCTTGGACAGGGCCACCGCCTCGCCACCCACGACGATCGGCCCGCGGGCGCGGCCGTACTCGGCGTAGATCGAACGGATGTTGCGGGTGTCGCCGTTCAGCTCGTCGGCGTGGAAGAACTGGATCCACGTGGTCGAGACCATGAGCGCCAGGAACATGACCATGACGACGCTCGCGAGCCGGCGCAGGGTCGTGTTCACAGGTGCTCACCTCCTCTGCTGTCCGGGTTCTGCGGGTCGCGCGGGCGTTGGATGTACTCCGTGGCCTGCCCGCCCCCGCCCCCGGCACCGTCGTCGACCGCCCCGGTCGCCGACCTCCGCACGGGCGTCCCTCGGCCGGGCGTCGTCCCGTCCTGGGCGCCGACGACGATGGGGTCGTGCATGGCACCGCCCTGGGCGATTGTGCCCCGCACCGGCAGGGCGGACGGGCGCCGGGCGTTGTCCGAGACGCGGAGCAGCAGTGCGATGACGATCCAGTTGGCCAGCAGCGACGACCCACCCTGCGCGATGAACGGCAGCGTCAGGCCGGTGAGCGGGATGATGCGGGTGATGCCGCCGACCACGACGAAGAGCTGCAGCGCCATGACGAACGCGAGGCCGCCGGCGAGCAGCTTGCCGAACCCGTCGCGCACCGCGATCGCCGTACGCAGGCCGCGCTGCACGATGAGCAGGTACGTCAGGAGGATGGCGAGCAGGCCGGTGAGGCCGAGCTCCTCGCCCAGCGACGAGTAGATGAAGTCGGAGAAGGCGTACGGCACGAGGTACGGGTACCCCTCGCCCCAGCCGGTGCCGAAGAGCCCGCCGGAGGCGAGCGCGAACGTGCCCTGCACGATCTGGTACGACCCCGCGGGGGCGTCGTACAGCTGTTGATCGAACGGGTTCAGCCACACGTCCATGCGCGCGCCGACGTGCGGGAACATGCTCGCGGCGAGCACGGCCCCGGCGGCGAACAGCACGAGGCCGATGAGCACCCAGCTGAACCGCTCCGTGGCGAGGTACAGCATCGCGACGAACAGGCCGAAGAACAGCAGCGACGTGCCGAGGTCGCGCTCGAAGACGAGGACGCCGAGCGAGGCGGCCCACACGATGATGATGGGGCCGAGGTCGCGGATGCGCGGCAGCTGCAGGCCCAGCACCTTCTTGCCCGCCAGGGCGAGGGTGTCCCGGTTGGTCACCAGGTAGCCGGCGAAGAAGATGGCGAACGCGATCTTGGCGAACTCGGCGGGCTGCAGCGAGAAGCCGCCGATGTTGACCCAGATGCGGGCGCCGTTGATCTCGCGCCCGATGACGGGCACGAGCGGCAGGACCACGAGCCCCAGGCCCACGAGCATGGCGGTGTAGGTGAGCCGCCGGATCCAGCGGTGGTCGCGCAGGAACCAGATGAGCAGGACGGCCAGGCCCGCGCCCAGGCCCGTGTACGTCATCTGCGACCACGCGTCGGCGCCGTTCATGTCCGCGAGCTGCAGGCGCAGGATCATCGCCAGGCCCAGGCCGTTGAGCAGCACCACGGCGGGCAGGATCACCTGGTCCGCCCACGGCGCGCGCAGGCGCAGCACCACGTGCGCGGCGAGCCCGATGAGGGTGAGCAGCACGCTCGTGGGCCAGAAGTCCTCCGGCAGCGCGCCCGTGATGCTGTGGCCCACCATCGCGAACGCCGCGATCCCGGCGCCGAGCGCGAGGATCAGCAGGAACAGCTCGGCCAGGCGTGCGGGCCGGCGCTCCGTGGGCTCGACCGTGCGCCCCGCGGGGGCCTCCTCGACGGCGGCGCTCACCCCTTCGACCCCTTGTCGTCCGCAGCGTCCGCGGGCTTGGTGGCCTTGGCCGTGGGCTTGTCGGACGGAGTCGGCTTGTCGGAAGGAATCGGCGTGGGCTCGGGGGCGGCCTCCGAGATGAGGCGGTCGGCGCGCTCGCGCGCCTCGGCCTCGGACGACGTGCGGATCGAGCCGTCGAGGCGGTCCGCCCAGTAGTCCGGCAGGTCGGACACCGGCGTGCCGGTGAGCTCCACGGGGGTGGAGAGCGTGAGCGGGCCGGCGCTCGCCGGGATGCCCTGGAAGACGGCGACCTCGCCGTCCGCCACCCCGACGTAGTACTGCTGCTGCGTCCAGCCGTACGCCCACCACAGCCCGTACCCGACGCCTCCGAGCACGACGAGGACCACGAGGAGGGTGATCCACGGGTGCCGTCGCCGCTCCGGGCGGGCGTCGTCGTCGGGGTCGTCGTCGTCCGGGTCGCCACTCTCCGCCGCGGTCCCGTCCTCGGGGGCGGGATCGGCGCCGTCGGGCGCGTCCTCGGGCGTCGTGAGGACCGCGGGGAGCTCGCCGGTCGCGGCGGCGCCCACGATCTGCGCCGCTGCGGCCGACGTCGGCAGAGCGGTCGTCGCGCCGGCCGTGTCGCCCGCGGCCGCGTCGTCGTCCAGGACGTCCGCGACGATCACCGTGATGTTGTCGGTGCTGCCTGCGGTCATGGAGAGCGTGATGAGCAGGTCGGCGGCCTCGTCCGGGGTCGGCGACTCGACCAGCACCTCGGTGATCTGCTCCGGCGAGACGAAGCCGGACAGCCCGTCAGAGCAGAGCATCCACCGGTCGCCGGCGCGCGCCTCGCGCACGGACATGTCGGGAGTCAGGTCGACGTCGAAGTCGCCCAGCACGCGCATGACGACGTTGCGCTGCGGGTGGTGCTCGGCCTCCTCCGGCGAGATCCGGCCCGTGTCGACGAGGTGCTGCACGAAGGTGTGGTCCACCGTGACCTGCGTGAGGCGGGCGTCGCGCAGCAGGTACGCGCGCGAGTCGCCCAGGTGCGCCATCACGAGCGTGGTGCCCGTGTGCAGCAGAGCGGTGACGGTGGTGCCCATGCCGACCAGCTCGGGGTCGGCGTCGCTGACGCGCACGAGGTCCTGGCGGGCGCGCTCGATCGTGTGCTCGAGGTCGGTCAGCGCCTCCTCGGGGCCGTGCTCCGTGCGGTCGAGCGGCGCGAGCGCGGCGATCGCGAGCCGGGACGCGACGTCGCCGCCCGCGTGCCCGCCCATGCCGTCGGCCACGGCGAGCAGGTGCGGGCCGGCGTAGGCCGAGTCCTGGTTGTTGGAGCGCACGAGCCCGACGTCGGACCGCGCGGCGTACCGCAGGGTGAGGGTCACGGAGCGCTCACCCCTGGAGCTCGACGACGGACTGGCCGATCCGGACGCCGACGCCCGGTGCCAGCAGAACCGGCCCGGAGACCTGCGCGTCCCCGATGAAGGTGCCGTTCGTCGATCCCAGGTCCTCGACGTACCACTGGTCGCCCTGCGGGAAGATGCGCGCGTGCCGCGACGACGAGTAGTCGTCGTCGAGCACGAGGGTGCAGCCCGGCGAGCGGCCGATGAGGATCGACGCCGAGGACAGCGGGAGCGTGGTGCCCGTCAGGGGGCCGGTCGTGACGACGAGGCGGGACGGGCCGGAACGGGCGGGCGCCGAGGGCGCCGCGGGCCCGGCGGCAGCGGGGGCGGCCTCGGTGCGCCGTCGCTCCGCGCGGGAGACCCGCGGGGCCCCACGGGGCGCCAGGTCGCGGCGCAGCACCGCGATCGCGGAGAGCACGAACACCCAGAGCAGCACCAGGTAGCCCAGCCGGAGCAGGGTGATCGTCAGCTCACTCATTCTGGGGAGATCACCAGTCCTCGGTCTGTTGGCCGGAGGCATTACCGGTCCAGAACATGATGCGCGTACGGCCGATGGTCAGGGTGTTCCCGTCGAGCAGGGTGGCGGCGGGCACCTGGTGGCCCTCGACGAACAGGCCGTTGGTGGAGCCCAGGTCGGTGGCGACCACGCCCTCCCCCGTCACGCGGATCTCCAGGTGACGGCGCGAGACGCCCGGGTCGTCGACGACGATGTCGGCCTCGGCGTCGCGGCCGATGACCGTGACGGGGCCGGTGAGCAGGTAGCGCTGACCGTCGATGTCGATGAGCGGGTGGCGCGTGGACGGCGCCGCGGACGTGGCTGGGGCGACGTTCCCGCGCACCGTCGCGGAGCGCAGCTCGAAGCGGCCGGCGGCGATGTCCTCGTGCTCCTCGAAGGTCACGCTGACCGGGCCGACGAAGGCATAGTGCTGCGACGCCGCGTACTCCGTGAGGTTGGTCGCGAGCTCGTCGGCCATCGTCTCGGCGCCCCAGGCGTCGATCTGGGAGAAGTCCGCCGTGGACAGCTCGATGGTGAACTCGTTGGGCACGACAGTGCGGTCCCTGCCGACCACCGCTGCGCGGTCGTCGACCTCACGGCGCAGCCGGCTCGCCAGCTCGACCGGTTTGATCTCGCTGTTCCGACCCACCTTCGCGAACGCGTTGTTCATCGCGCGTTCCACGCTCTTCTCGAAGCGATCCAAGGCGCCCATGCCACCTCCTCCCGTCGGCCCGACTCGTTCGCGGGCAGACTATCTAGATCGTAGGCAGCGCCGCAGCACCATCCCTCCGCGCGGTGTGGATTTCCTGCGAACGCTCGGCGCAGACTCAGAACCGGCAGGTCACGACCAGGTCACGTCGCACGCGGCCACCACCTGCGTCGGGACGACGGTGCCACACCCCCCGCTCCGGTGCCCGCTCGGGCGCGCCACAGTGATTGGGGAGCACCCTCGCCGCCGTGTTAATCTTCTGCGGCACGCGCGAGTGGCGGAATAGGCAGACGCGCACGGTTCAGGTCCGTGTGCCCGAGAGGGCGTGGGGGTTCAACTCCCCCCTCGCGCACGTGAGGAGGGTTTCGGCTTCAGGGCCGGAACATCTTCGGAAAGTCCCGGTCAGGTTCTCCTGGCCGGGACTTTCTGCGTTCCGGGGGATGCGATCCGGCTGCTGGGGCGGCGCGATCCCTGTTTCTGGGCGTCGAACCTGGTGAAGCCGCATCTTGTGGGCCGCGGGAGGCGTTCGAGGGCGCGGCGGTGCGTGGCGCGGGCCGGGGTGCGCGATGCCGGTGGTGTCAGTTGTCGCCGGGTGTCTGGTGTCGCTGTGGCGGTCCTCGACGATGTCGGCGCGCTGACCGGGTAGCTCGGCCCATGGGCCGGGTGTCGGGTGGTTCGCCGAGCTGCTCGGCCCAGGGTTCGGGCTGGTCGTGGCTGGTGGACCACCGGAAGAGTTCGACGGTGTTGTAGCCGGCGAGGTAGATCGCGAGCAGCAGCTCGGTGGAGTGGCGGTTGGAGCTGGACTGACACGCGTGATGCCGGGACCAATTGTAACGTCCAGGGGTTACAATCAGTCCATGATGGGTGTGGATGCGCGGGTGGCCGTGGCGCAGATCGCCGCGGACCAGTGGGGCCTCCTCACGACTGCGCAGGCCGTCGCTGCTGGTGTGACCCGGATGATGCTGTCGCGGATGGTCGAGCGTGGTGAGCTCGAGCGTGTAATGCAGGGCGTGTACGCGACGCCGGCCGCAACCGGGGGTGAACTCACTCAACGTCGGGCTGCCTGGCTGTCGCTCGATCCCGCCACGCCGGCCTATGTCCGGCTGGAGAAGCCTGAAGTCGCCGGCGTTCTGTCGCACGCCTCGGCAGCTGCCATGCACAACATCGGGGACATCCTCGAACCGCAGACCGAGGTGACGCTGCCGAGCCGCTATCGCGCACGACGCGAAGAGCTGCGCACGCACCGCGCGGTCCTCGCGCCGCACGAGGTCACGCTCGTCGACGGGCTCCCGGTCACGACGCCCGCCCGCACCGTCGCCGATCTGCTCCGTGCCGGACATGACCAGGACCACGTCGCAACGGTGGTCGCTGATGCCCTGAGGCGCGACCTGACGACGGTCCGGGACCTGCAGGACGCGCTCGATGCGGTTGAGGCCGGCAGGGATGGTGAACAGGTGCTGGCGGATCTGATGGCAGCTGCCGGCATCGATCCGGACAGCCTCGCGCGGTCGATCATCGGCTCGGACGTGGGTGCTGTCGCCACCCAACTGGCCGCGATGCAAATGATGTCTGGGGCCTTCGCCAAGGCTGCTGTGCCGTTCAAGGGCACAGCGGCAACGACGAAGGCGTATGAAGGCCTGATGAAATCGCTGACGGCGGGTATGGGCGGGGACGTCCAGGAGCGGCTCCGGGAGGCCATGAGACCGTTCCTCACCGCAAGTTGGGCTCGCGCGGCCTCGAGCATGCCCAAGATCCCCCTGCCGAAGCTGTCCCCTGAGCTCTACCCGCAGCTCATCCGGAGTCTCGACACGACCAAGACCTGGCGTGCTCTCCAGCTGGCCCAGCAGACCGTCGACGCCGCTCGGGGCGCTCACCGGGATGATGAAGATGTCGATGATGACGAAGATGGTGAGGCGGCACGGTGAGCCAGGGTCCCGCGTCTCCCGCAGCGATGCTGCGGTCCATCGCCGATCGCGCCAAGCAGGCGTCGAAGGGCCGCCCCGAGAGATCTGCCTCCGATCTACAGCGGGAGTACGTGTACGAGCGTGCCCTGGCCCGCGTCTTCGCCGAGCCCGACCCGCACTGGGTCCTCAAGGGCGGCACCGCGCTCCTGATGCGGGTCGACAGCGCCCGGCACAGCAAGGACATCGACCTCCTGCACGACCTCCAGGACCTCGATGTCGCTCAGCGAGACCTGGTGAAGGCACTCTCGCGTGACCTCGGGGACTTCCTTCGTTTCGTCGTTCCCAGCACCAGATCGCTGGGCGCGGACCAGCAGCCCGGCGTGAACACCCGTCAGGTCGACGTGCAGTGCTATTGCGGCACCAAGATGCTGGCTCCGTTCCACATCGACCTGGTCGTCGGATCGCTCATGACGGCCGAGCCCGAGATCAAGAAGCACGCCGGCCTGATCGCAGTCCCCAATGTCGAGCCACCCCATATCCGGCTCTACCCCGTCGTCGACCACCTCGCCGACAAGCTCTGCGCCACCGAGGCGACCTACCCAGGCGGCCGCGAGTCCTCCCGGGTGCGCGACCTCGTCGACATCGTCATCATCGCTCAGTCCCACGTGCTCGACGGAACTGCGCTGCGCGTAGCCATCGAGGGCGAGCGTGCCCATCGCGCCCTGGCGCCGCGCGTCACCTTCGGCCTGCCCACGAGTTGGACGGAGCAGCAGTACCAGAAGGCTGCGACCAACGCGTGCCCGGCGGATCTCGTCGACGCGGTTGTTCTGGTGCGCGCACTCCTGGAGCCGGCGATGAGCGCACGCGCCGACGGAATGGTGTGGTCGCCCGACCTCGGCGCATGGTCCGCCCCCGCGGCGTAGAGGAGCCTCGAGGAACGAGAGGTTCAGACCGGTTCCGCCTACTTCGGTAGATCCACGGCCTGTGGGCAGAGTTCTCTCTGGGCTGGCCTTTGCGGGGCGGTGCCGATTCCTATCCTTGATAGGCGGGCGCAGCAGCCGCCGGGCCCCGCGGAGAGCTCGTCAACCAGCGCCAGCAGCCCATCAGGGTCACCGAGGAGCTGCCGGCCGTCGACATCACGGAACCCGAGGACGGGACGTACGTCGTCACGTTCCCCCGCGTGATCGCGGGCTGGGTCGAGTACACCGCCGAGGGGTCGGCCGGGGCCACGATCCGCGCCCAGGCCGCGGAGAAGCTGCGCGACGACGGACGGATCAACGCGGACAACAACGGGGGCTTCGCCAGCGGCTTCCAGACCGACCGCTTCGTGCTGGCGGGCACCGGCGCCCCAGAGACCTGGGAGCCACGGTTCTCGTACAAGGGCTTCCAGTACATCGAGGTGACGGGCTGGCCCGAGGGCGACGAGCCTGCGCTCGAGGACTTCACGGCGAAGGTGGTGCACACCGACGCCGAGGAGTGGGGTGGCTTCGACAGCTCGGAGCCGATCATGAACGGCGTGCACCGGGCCGTGGTCGACACCCTGAAGAACAACCTCCACGGCATCCCGACCGACACCCCCATGTTCGAGAAGAACGGGTGGACGGGCGACGCTGCCGTCGGCGCCGAGATGTTCATGACGAACCTCGACACCCACGAGCTCTTCGCCAAGTGGATGCGGGACGTGCACGAGACCCGCGACGAGAACGGTGCGCCCCTGGTCATCGCGCCGAGCTCGGGCGACTGGGGGCAGTGGGGGGTGAACCCGATCTGGCACTCCGCCTACGTGATGATCCCCTGGTGGCTGTACCAGTACGGAGGGGACGACCGGGTGCTCACGGAGCAGTACGACGGTATGAAGCAGTACGTCGACCTGGAGTTCGACCGCTCCGACGACGGCCTCGTCCGCGAACCGCGGCTCGGCGACTGGGTGAGCCCCGAGGCGAGCCCGGCCGGCGGTAATGCTCCCGAGGACGTGCGCGTGTCCAACACCGCCTACCTCTACGCGATGCTCGTGTCGATGCAGCGCAGCGCAGGGCACCTCGGGCGCGACGACGACGCCGCACAGTTCGCGGAGCGCGCCGTGAGGGTCAAGGACACCTTCAACGCCACGTTCCTCGACGCGGAGAACGGGTACTACCGGGGCGAAGGCGATACCGGCTACCGACAAACGCACAACGTCGTCGCGCTCGCCTTCGACCTCGCACCCGACGAGGCCACGCCGGAGCGGGTGGCGGCGAGCCTCGTCGCCGACATCCGGGAGAAGGGCGACAAGCTCAACACCGGCGTGGTCGGCACCAAGTACCTCCTGCCGGTCCTCACCGAGCACGGCTACGAGGACGTGGCGTTCGACCTCGCCGTCGAGACCGGATACCCGAGCTGGGGGTACATGATCGAGAACGGCGCGACGAGCATGTGGGAGCACTGGTCTCTCGAGGCGCGCTCGCTGGGGCACTACTTCCTCGGCACGGTCGACGACTGGTACTTCCGCAGCGTCGCCGGGATCAAGGCGTCCGACGAGGACGGCTACCGGTCGATCGAGATCGCGCCCCGGGTGACGCACCGCACCCGCCACGCCGAGGCCGAGACCATGACGCCTTACGGACCGGTGAGCGTCTCGTGGCGCTCGCACGGCCAGCGGCTCCGGCTCGACGCCCACGTGCCGGTCGGGTCGACTGCGCGGGTGGTGCTCCCGGTCGGCGACGTCGAGGCCGTGACCGAGAGCGGAGCCCGGCCGGCGAAGGCCGACGGGGTGGAGGACGTCGAGGTGCAGGACGGGTCGGTCGTGGTGACCGTCGGGTCCGGCGACTACTCGTTCACCGCCCGTGGTGTGGAGCGGGCAGACACGAAGGGCTGATCGACCGTCGTCACCGGCACGCGCCCGCCCTCTGGGCGTGTGCCGGTGAACGGTGCAGGCGACGGACTCACCGTGGCCAGTGCCCCGGGGCCAGGGTGCGGAGGACACAGAACTCGTTGCCCTCGGGATCCGCCATGACCTCCCAGCTTCGTCCCGGCCCTTGGCCGACGTCCGTCCTGACGGCGCCGAGGCCGAGCAGCCTGACCACCTCTTCCTCGGTGCTGCGGTCGACCGGACTCACGTCGAGGTGGAGCCGGTTCTGGCCCTCCTTGGACTCCTCCACGCGGATGAAGACGATCGTGGGTGACATCTGCCGAGCGCGGACGTCCTCGACCGTGGGTACCCACGAGCCGATCTCGACCTTGTCATCGCCCCGGTCGATCACCTCGAAGTCCAGCACCGCGCACCAGAATGCAGCGAGCCGCTCCGGATCGTGACAATGCACGACCAGCTCGGTGAACCTGCTGGTCATCGTTCCTCCTTCGTTCCAGGGACGAGAGCCGTCATCCGAACGGCTCCGGCCCGAAGCGGCCCCACGCGACGAAGACCATCGCGCCGAGGAAGAGCAGGTCGCCGAGGAGTTCCTTGTACTCGTCGCGACGAATCCGCTCGGTCACCGCGCCGGCCATGTAGAGCGCCATCCCCGAGGCGGCGATCGGCACGAGGACCGGGGCGATCCCGAGCAGGCCTGGCAGGACCAGCCCAAGCCCGCCGAGCATCTCGACGATGCCCATGAACTTCACCTTGCCGGGCGAGAAGTCCTCGGGCCAGTGCAGCTTGGCGGCGTACCTGTCGTAGGACCACACCTGCTTGACGACCCCCCCGGCGATGAAGCCGAACGCGAAGAGACCTGCGACGATCCAAAGGGCGATATTCATGATCCTCCTGTGCGTGTGTGAAGCTGCGTGTGCGGAGACCGGTCCGACGTGGGTACGACGAAACGACCGGCGAGCCCGTGACAGCGGCCGTCGGTGCGGGCCTCCTCCTTCGTCAGTCGAGGAGCGGGTCGTCCGGGCGGAGTTCGCGCAGGCCGGCGTCGAGGAGCATCCAGCGGGTGACACCGACCGACCGCAGGAACCCCTGGTCGTGGCTGACCACCACCAGAGCGCCGCGGTAGGACTCCAGCGCGGTGGTGAGCTGCCGCAGGCTGGCGTGGTCGAGGTTGTTCGCCGGCTCGTCCAGCAGAAGGACCTGCGGCGCGGGCCGGGCGAGCAGCAGCGCCGCGAGGGTGGCGCGGAAGCGCTCCCCTCCCGAGAGGGTCCCGACCGCGTAGTCGGCCGACCGTCCGCGGAAGAGGAACCGCGCCAGGGCGGCCCGTACCTGGTTGACGCTCGCGCCCGGTGCGAACCTGCCGACGTTCTCGGCCACGCTGAGGGCGTCGTCGAGCACGTCGAGACGTTGCGGCAGGAACCGAAGCGGCACGTGGACCTCGGCCGTCCCCCCAGCCGGGCGCAGCTCGCCTGCCAGGGCACGCAGCAGCGTCGTCTTGCCCGCGCCGTTGCGCCCGACGAGCGCCACGCGCTCCGGCCCGCGGATCACGAGCGCTCCGGGCGCCCGCACCCCGTGCGGCAGGACGGCGTCGCGAATCGTCAGGACGGTTCGCCCGGCGGGCACGGCGGTGTCGGGCAGGTCGACCCGGATCGTGTCGTCGTCACGCACGGACGCCTCCGCGTCGTCGCGCCGCACGCGCGCCTCGGCGAGCCGGTCCTCGTGCATGATCCGGTGCTTGCCGGCGGCGACCTGGGCCTGCCTCTTGCGCTCACCCATGATCACCTTCGGCTCGCGCTTGGTGTCCCACATCTTCTGCCCGTACCGCTGGCGGCGAGCCAGCTTCACGTGCGCGTCGGCGAGTTCCCGGCGCTGCTTGTGCAGGTGCGACTCGGCGTCACGCAGATCCCGTTCGGCGGCCTCCTGCTCCGCGGCGAGCGCCTCCTCGTACGCGACGACGTTGCCGCCGTACCAGGCGATGGTGCCGGCGCGCAGCTCGCCCACGTGGTCCACCCGCTCCAGCAGCCCACGGTCGTGGCTCACCACGACGGCCGTGCCGGGGAACTCCTCCACGGCCTCGTACAGCCGGGCCCGCGCGCCGGCGTCGAGGCTGTTCGTGGGTTCGTCGAGGAGCAGGATGTCAGGGCGAGCCAGCAGCAGGGCGGCCAGCCGGAGCAGAACGGCCTCACCGCCGGAGACCTCGCCGATCGTGCGGTCGAGGCCCACACCGTCGAGCCCGAGCCGGCCCAGGGTGGCCGCGGCGCGCTCCTCGATGCCCCAGTCGGTCCCGATCGTGGCGAGATGCTCCTCCCGGACGTCGCCGCGGTCGACCGCGTGCAAGGCGGCCCGCCGCTCGGCGATGCCGAGCGCCTCGTCGACCCGCATGGCGACGTCGAGGGCGAGGTCCTGCGGCAGGTAGCCGACCTCACCCTCGGTGCGGAGCGTCCCGGCCGTGGGGGTCAGCTCGCCAGCAACGAGGCGCAGGAGGGTGGACTTGCCCGCACCGTTGAGTCCGACCAGACCGCTGCGGCCGGCCGGGAAGGTCGTCGTGATGCCGTCGAGGGCGAGCGTGCCGTCAGGCCAGGCGTACCCGAGATCGGCGCAGCTGATCGAGGAGGACGGTGAACGTGTCGCCATCGTCAGGCCGGCTCAAGGGCGTGATGCATGGTGTTCCTCCTGACAGGTCGGGCTTTCTGATGCCTCCAGCCTGGTGTCGACGACTGCCCGGAACAACAGCCGAAGCCGATACGGTCGTTCATCGTGAGGTTCACGATCGGTCGGTCAAACCTCCGACCTGGCGGAGGGTGGACATGGAACTGCGCGAGATCGAGATCTTCCTGACCCTCGCCGAGGAGCTCCACTTCGGCCGGACGGCGGAGCGGCTGCACGTCTCGGTGTCGCGGGTGAGCCAGGCGATCCGCAAGCAGGAGCGGGCGATCGGCGCGCCGCTGTTCGAGCGCACCAGCCGCCGCGTCGTGCTCACCACCGTGGGCGAGGTGCTCCGTGCCGGGCTCCGGCCCGCCTACGTCGGCATCGGTGACGCCGTCACCGCCGCGTCGGCCGCGGCACGACGCATGTCCGGCACGCTCACGCTCGGCTTCATGGGCGCGCAGGCGCACCAGTTGGAGCCCGTCCTGGAGCGCTTCCGGGCGCGGCACCCCGATGCCGACCTGCGCTTCCACGAGGTCGTGTTCAGCGACCCGTTCGCCGCTCTGCGGCGCGGCGACGTCGACCTGCTGACCACGTGGCTCCCTGTCGACGACCCGGACCTGACCGTCGGACCCGTCCTGCGGGAGGAGCCGCTATGTCTGATGACGGCCGCCGACCACCCGCTCGCGGCGGCCGGCCGGGCGGACGTCGAGGTGCTCGCGGAGCACGCCGTCCCCACGGTGCGTGGGGACGCACGGTCGTCGTGGATTGCCGGCGTTCTGCCGGAGCGCACACCGTCCGGGCGGGAGATCCCCCGCGGCCCCGCCGCCTCGACCTATCAGGAGGTCCTTACCCTCGTGGCCGCGGGGGACGTCATCTGCCCCGTGCCGGACGAGGGCCGGCGCTACTTTCCGTGGCCGGGGGTCACCTACCTTTCGCTCGACGGTGCTCCCCCGGTGCGCTGGGCGCTGGTGTGGCGCTCGTCCGGCAGCACTCCTCTGATCCGCGCGTTCGCAGCCGAGGCTCACCGCACCACGGGCTGAGCCAACCTGACGGAGCGTGCTGCGGATGTGCCGCATGGTGAGTACGTTCCAGGTTCATCTTGAGACGGTGTCGATCGGGGCCCAGGCCGTTCGACCTTGGGGTGAACGCACCGAGACGGCACCCCGACAGGAATGGAACCATGGCACGCGAACTCGTCTACACCGGATTCATCACCCTTGACGGCTCGGTCGATTCTCCCGGCGGAGCGGCCGAGGGCCACCCCGGGGGCGGGTGGGTGTTCGACACCGACTTCGTCCCCGAGGCGTACGCCCTGAAAGGCGAAGAGCTCGAGGAGACGACGGCCCTGCTGTTCGGCCGACGCAGCTACGAGGCGTTCTCCGACGTCTGGCCCGCGTCCGCCGATCACGCGGCATACAAGGACCTTCCGAAGTTCGTCGCGTCTTCGACGCTCGACGACGACGCGCTCGTCGAGGGTTGGGGACCGACGACGATCCTGCGCAGCACCAAGGACATCGCCGATCTGAAGCAGGCCGACGGGGGGCCGATCTTCATCCACGGCAGCGCGGAGCTCTCATTGGGTCTGGGCGAAGCCGGCCTCATCGACCGCTACAACCTGCTGATGTTCCCGTACCTCCTCCCAGGCGGCAAGACGATCTTCGGCGCGCACGGCGCCGACCGTCGCGCCCTGTCGTTGCGCGAGTCCGCGGCATACGCGAACGGCGTGGTCAAGCTCGTCTACGACGTCCGGCGCTGAAGGATGGCGTCAGGTCCGCGCGCGCATCGCCTGCCGCGCGGCCAGCTCGGTGGTGGCCAGGACCAGCCCGAAGCTGGTGGCGACGACGAGAGCGAGCATGCCGGCGTCGACGGCCGGGAGGATCCGTTCGCCGTTGCTGAGGGCGAACGTGAGCCCGCAGAGCCCGGGGACGGACGCGACCAGCGCGACGAGGCACCCGGTCGCCGCGAGGAACGTCGCCTCCCAGCGCGCCGTCCGTCGTTGCTGGGCCGGCGTGGCCCCGACGACGCGGAGGCAGGCGAGCTCGGCGCGACGCGCGAGCGTCGTGACCACCAGCGAGTTCACGACGGCGATCGCGATGTAGCCCCACAGGATCAGGAGCAGGAGGACGGGGAAGGCCGATGAATCGGCCGCCGCCTCGTCGGCTCGATCGGCCGCCGTCGCCCGGGTGACGGCGAGGCCGGGGCGTCCGGCGAGCCGCTCCTCGATCCGGAGCTCGACGTCGGCCACGGTCGCGCCGTCGGCGGCGAAGACGGCCAGCGCGGTCGGCCGCCCGGAGGCCGTCGCCGGCCCCAGGTCGCCGGCCGGGAGTACCACGTCGCCGAAGCCGAGGCCGCGCAGGTAGGTCCCGGTCACGCGGCGCTCGACCGTGCGCCCGTCGGGGAGCACGACGTCGAGCTCGTCGCCGTCGCCGACGCCCAGCGAGCTCGCGACCCGGCTGCTGAGGGCGACGCCGCCGTCGGTGACGTCGAGCGCGGACGATCCGACGGGCTGCAGGTCGGCGTACGTCTCGATCCGGTCTCCCTCCACGGCGAGCGCGGGCAGCGACTGCCAGGTGGCCTCTTCGTCCACCCCCAGGACCAGGACGTCCGTCGTCACGACCGACACGACCCCCGCGACGCCAGTCATCGCGGCGACCTCGTTCGCGATCTCTTCGCCCACGCCGGTCGTCGGCCCCGCGACCAGCACGTCGGCGTGCTGGCCGGCATCTGCCTGGTCGGTCGCGACGGCCTGCTCGGTCACGCCGGTGAAGAGCTGCGTGCAGCTGAGGCTGACCCCGAGCACGAGGGGCGTCAGGACGCCGCCGACGCGCGCGGCCCGTGCGCCGATGCTGGCCAGGGCGAGATATCGGGTCGCCGAACGACCGGCCCGCCGCCGCTGCGTCCGGGCCACCAGCCGCACGACCAGCGGGCTGAGCGGGCCGAGCGAGAGGGCGATCGCCAGCCCCGACAGGCCGGCCAGCGCGGCGGCCGCCTCGCCCGAGACGTAGACCGGCGCACAGGCCATGGCGAGCCCGAGCGCCACGCCCGCGAACCCCGCCAGCGTCCGGGGGGCGCGGGTTCGTCGCTCGTCGGTCCCCTCGAGCCCGGCGAGGGGGCTGCCGCCCACGACGTGTCGGGCGGAGACCCGCACGGCGATCTCCGCGGAGGCGACCGCGACGGCGAACGCGGTCACGAAGGGCACCGGGCCGAACACCGGGTCGAGGCTCCGCGGGATGACGTCCCAGGACTGGAGGAGGCCGACCAGCAAGGCGCCGAGGAACGGGCCGACGAGGGCTCCCGTCGTGGCGGCGACGAGCGCCACCCTCCTGATCTCGCCGCGCAGCAGGCGCTTCACCTGCCGCGGGGTGGCGCCGACGACGCGGAGCACGGCCAGTTCTCGCGAGCGTTCCCTGATCTGCAGGGCGGTGAGGGCGATGAGCGTGGACGCGCTGACGATGATCCCCAGCGCGCCGAAGGCGGCCGACGCCGAGACGAGCGCTCCCTTGGCCGGGCCCTGCCGGACCACCTCGATGGCGCCGCGGTCGGCGGCCGGCCACGTGCCTGCGCCGCTGCTCGCGACGGCGGCCAGGGCCACCTCCTTGGTCCCGGTGTCGTCGCCCGCGCCGGGCCAGACGCCGACCGCCGCCACGCGCTGCTCGCCCCGCAGCCGCGCGTGGTCGTCGCTCAGGTAGGCGTCCGCCACGTCGATGCCGGAGTCGTCGGCGGCGAGGACGCCGACGATGGTGAACGGCTCCGCCTCGCCCCCGAACCCGACGTCGACGACCTCGCCGAGGTCCGGCTGCTCGGCGCCGTCGACTCCGCCCGCCAGCACGATCTCGTCCTCGGCCTCCGGTGCGCGCCCAGCCGCGAGGCCGCGGTCGCCCAGCGTGGTCGCCGACCACGGGTGGACGTCCACCGGGTCGTCGCCGGCGGCCAGGACGCCCGGCACGATCCGGTCCACGACGACCCGTGCGCCGGGCAGCGCGCGGGACACCTCCGCGACGACGGAGGGCGGCAGCAGGGCGCGGCCCGGGACCGGCAGGTCGACGTCGTCGCGCACCGGGCGGGTCTGTGGGGCGCCGACCAGGACCGGGGCGGCCGCGTACTCGCCCGTGCCGACCTGCCCACGCACGCCCGTCTCGGTCATCAGGCCGAGCGCACCGATCAGCGCCGCGGAGAACGTCATGGTGACGGCGAGCGCGAGCACGTGCCCCCATCGTCCGCGCAGGCTGAGGCGGACCAGCTCCTTCACGCGTGCCGTCCCAGCTGCGGCAGGGCGCCGGCGATCTGTGCGGCAGTGGCTCCGCGCATCTCGCCCCGCCACTGGCCGTCGGCCATGAAGAGGACGCGGTCGGCCGCGGAGGCGGCGACCGGGTCATGGGTGACCATCAGGACCTGCTGGCCCATGTCCCGCACGATCGAGCGCAGGAGGCCGAGAACTGCCTCGGCCGAGGCGGAGTCGAGGGCGCCCGTGGGTTCGTCCGCGACCACGAGCTCGGGGTCCGAGATCAGCGCACGGGCGAAGGCGACGCGCTGCTGCTGCCCGCCCGAGAGCTGAGCCGGCCGGTGGCCGAGGAAGGCGCCGACTCCCACCGCGTCGGCGAGGCGCTGCACGGCGGCCGTGTCGATCGGCTTGCCCGCCAGCCGGAGGGGGAGCGAGATGTTGTCGGCCGCCGTGAGCGCGGGGATCAGGTTGTAGGCCTGGAACACCACCCCGAGCCGCGACCGCCGCAGCTCCGCCAGTCGGGTCTCGTCGAGACGGGCGATGTCCGTGTCTCCGACGTAGATCGCGCCGGAGTCGGGCTTGTCGAGCCCGAGCAGGCAGTTCAGGAGGGTCGTCTTGCCCGATCCCGACGGACCCATGACCGCCGTGAAGGTCCCCGGCTCGAGCGCGAGGTCGATGTCGACCAGCGCCCACAGCCTGCCCCCGCCACGGCCGTAGCTCTTGCTGACCCCGCGCATCCTGATCATGTCCCCATCGTCCGAGGACGACGACGGCGCCGGAATCCTGCGAGGGGCCGGATCGAGGTAGTGCTGGCACTACCTCCCGGCGACACGGGTCGATCTCGGTAGGGTCGGCCCGTGACTGACGCGGCCGGCAGAGTCCCGCGGCCGGACGCCAGGACAGCAGCTGCCGGGCAGGCGCGTGCCGTGCGCTACCTGGTCGGGGACCTGTTCGCCGGCCTGGTGGCGCTCGTTCTCCTGGCGACCTCGGTCGCCGTCCTCGTGCTGTCCGTCGTGGGGGTGGGGTTGCTCTTCGTCGGTCCCGTGGGCCTCCTGGTGCGCCGGCGGTGCGACCGGGAGCGGACCCGCGTCGGGCGGGTGCTCGGGAGGCCGGTCGACTCGCCCTACGTCGGCGAGCCCGGTGCGCGGTTCGGTGCGCGGTTCGCCGCGGCGCGTGCCCATGCCGCGTCGGGGACCCTGGCCCGCGACGCGGGCACGCTCGCCCTTCGCGTGCTGGCCGGCCTGCCGCTCGGCGCGGCCGCCATCGCGCTGCCCCTGTTCGCGCTGAACTACGGCCTCGTCCCGTTCTACTGGTGGGCGCTCCCCGAGGGGGAGTCCGCCGTCATGTTCGCGGTGACCTCGTGGCCGGCGGCGGCTGCCTCGGCCGCGATCGGCGTCGCCGCCTTCGCCCTCTGGGCGACCGCTCCCGCGGTGGCGAGGGTCGACGCGAAGGTCGCGGCGACGCTGTTGCTGCCGAGCCCGGCGCAGGAGCTGCGCCGCCGCGCGGAGATCGAGAGGGTCCGCCGCGAGTCGGCCGTGTCCGCCCATTCCGCGGAGCTGCGACGGATCGAGCGGGACCTGCACGACGCGGCGCAGAACCGCCTGGTGGCGGTCGCGATGTACGTGGGCATGGCCCAACGCCAGCTCGAGACCGGGTCGGGAGACCCCGGCGCCTCGCTGACCAAGGCCGGCCGCGCCGCGACCGATGCCCTCGCCGAGGTGCGGCGGGTGATCCACGGCATCTATCCGCCCCTCCTCGCCGAGGAGGGGCTGGTCCCCGCCGTGGGGTCTCTCGTGGACCAGAGCCAGATCCCCGCCAGGCTGCACGTGGACGGGCCTGCACCCACCCCCGCCTCCGTCGACGCGGCGCTCTACTTCTCCGTCGCCGAGCTGCTGACCAACGTCGCCAAGCACAGCGGCGCACGAGAGGCGACTGTGGAGCTGCGCTGGAAGCCGGTCGGACAGGTTCCGTGGGTGACGGCGGTGGTCGGCGACGACGGCAGAGGCGGAGCCGACCCGAGCGCAGGCAGCGGCATCGCGGGCGTGGAGAATCGCGTCAGGGCCCTGGGGGGTTCGCTGCACGTGACCAGCCCGCCCGGCGGGCCGACCAGGATCGAGGTGAGCTTGCCGTGCGAGTCGTGATCGCCGAGGACGACGCACTGCTTCGTGAAGGGCTTGCGGCGCTGCTGCGCGCCGAGGGCATCGAGGTCTCCGCGGTGACCGACACGGCGGAGTCCCTCGACGACCTGATCGCCGCGCACGACGCGGACCTGGCCGTCGTCGACGTGCGGATGCCGCCCACCTGGACCGACGAGGGTCTCCGGGCGGCCATCGAGATCAGGCGCAGCCGGCCCGGCTTCCCTGTCGTCGTGCTCTCCGCCCACGTCGAGCCCGCGTCGGCGGGTCAGCTGCTCGCGGAGGGTGCCGGTGCGGTGGGGTACCTCCTGAAGGAGCGGGTCGCGGCCGTCGGGGACTTCATCCACGCGGTGCACCGGGTCGCCGGCGGGCACACCGCGCTGGATCCCGAGGTCGTCAGCATCCTCATGCAGCGCCGCCGCAGCCCGCTGGCGACGCTCACCGCTCGCGAACGGGCCGTCCTCGAGCTCGTGGCCCAGGGCGATCGCAACGGGGAGGTCGCCGCGAAGCTCTTCGTCTCCGAGGCGGCGATCTCCAAGCACATCCGCAGCATCTTCGACAAGCTGGGCCTCCACGCCGAGGATGTCGGTCATCGACGAGTGCTCGCAGTCCTGTCCTACCTCCGGGAGAGGTAGCACCTCGGGCGGCGCCTCGTCAGGCCGGGGGCTTCGCCGTTCCGCCGACGAGGCCGCTCTCGTAGGCGACGATCACGGCCTGCACGCGGTCCCGCACGCCCAGCTTGGCCAGGACGTTGCCGACGTGGGTCTTGACCGTCGTCGCGCCGAGCACGAGGCGCTCGGCGATCTCGGCGTTGGACAGGCCCTCGGCGACGCAGCGCAGCACGTCGAACTCGCGCGGGGTGAGCGTGCGCAGGCGGGGGTCGAGGTCGTCGGCGGGGCGCCCGGCGTCAGCGCCGGTGCCGGTCGGCAGGTGCGGGGCGAACAGGTCGAGCATGCGGCGCACGACGCGCGGCGCGACGACGGAGCTCCCGGCCGCCACGGCGCGGATCGCGTCGACGAGCTCGTCCGGCCGCGCGTTCTTCAGGAGGAACCCGCTGGCCCCCGACCGGAGCGCGGCGAACGCGTACTCGTCGAGGTCGAACGTGGTGAGCACGAGCACGCGCGACGACGGGTGCTGGGCGACGACCCGCCGCGTGGCCTCGATGCCGTCCATGCCCGGCATGCGGATGTCCATGAGCACGACGTCGGGGTCGAGCGACGCCACCTGATCGAGCGCGACCGCCCCGTCCGACGCCTCGCCGACCACCTCGAGGTCCGGCTCGGACTCGATCACGAGGCGGAACCCCATCCGCAGCAGCGCCTGGTCGTCCACGAGCAGCACCGTCGTCATGCGCGGTCTCCTTCTTTCGCGGCATGGTCGTCGGCGTCATCCCACGGCAGGACGACGCGCACGCGCCAGCCGCCCTCGGGGCGGGGCCCCGCCTCGACGTTGCCGCCGAGGATCGCGGCGCGCTCGCGCATGCCGAGGATGCCGCGGCCGGACCCGCCGCCGGTGCCGGGGCGGGTGCCGCCGTCGTCCACGACCTCTATCTCGACGGCCGAGGCGGTGCGACGGACGACGACCCGGGCCGACGGGGTGCCGGGCGCGTGCCGCAGCACGTTCGTCAGCGCCTCCGGCACGATGCGCGCCACGGCCAGGCGGAGCGACGTGTCCTGCGGCAGCTCGACGTCGAGGCCCGTCGCCGTGACGGGGACGCCCGCGGCGCGGAAGCGTTCGACGACGCTGCCCAGGCCGGTCACCTCCGGCTCCTGGCGACCGTCAGACCCGTCGGCCCCGGCCGCCACGTCGTCGTCCGGGCGGGGTTCGAGGACGCCGAGCACCCGCTGCAGGTCCGACAGCGCCTCGCGGCCGGTCCGCGACAGCTCGCGCAGGGCCTCGCGGGAGCGGTCGGGTACGCGGTCGAACGCCGCGCCGGCGCCGTCGGACAGCGCGACCATCACCGAGACGCTGTTCGCGACGACGTCGTGCATCTCGCGCGCGATGCGGGCGCGCTCCGAGACGCGGGCGAGCGCGGCGCTCTGGTCGCGGTCCTGGGCCATCGTCTGGTACCGCCCGACGACCTCCTGGGCGTAAAAACGGCGGGCGCGCGCCACCGACCCGGTCGCGAGGCCGAGCGCCACGAGCGCGAGCAGGAGCGCCGCCGAGGTCACCCGGCGGCCCGAGGAGAAGGGCGGTGCCTCGAGCTGCCGGCCCGGGTCGCGCCCGTTCGGCAGCTTCGTGCTCCACGCCAGCATCTCCGCGAGGCCGATCTCCTGCCACCACCACAAGGCGGGCACGACGACCAGGAGGACCGCGCCGGACGCGATCCAGGCGGTGCGTGCCGGCCGGGTGGCCGCGACCGTGTACAGCGCGCAGGCGAGGCACAGCCCGAGGACGCCGAGCACGCCCGCCAGGCCGAGCGAGGCGACGGCCAGCACGGTGAGCGCCGCCGTGGTGCCGAGCGGCCACCGCCGACGGACGGCGAGCAGCCCCGCCCCCAGGACGGCACCGACGAGCCACACGGTCGGGACGGTCCATGCGACGGCATCGCCAGGCCGGTACAGCCCCAGGCTGGTGGACCCCTCCACGGTCTCCAGGCTGATGGCGGCGGTGACGAGCCCGACCAGCAGCACCGCCCCGACGAGGGCGGCGTCCGCGCCCCGGGGATGCGCGGCGACCAGGCGCCCCACCGGCCCCTGCCGCTGCACCTGCCCCGCCGTCAGGGCGTCGGCAGTGCGCGAGGTCGTCACGTGCCCCACTCTCCCACCGCGCGCCGCGATGGCCGACCCGCGCTCAGGTGACGTCATGACGCCGCAGCCGGTACGCGGCCGCGGCGAGGAGGCCGACGACCCACAGCAGGAGGACGAGCCCCGCGCCGCCGGCCCCGACATGGGGGCCGAGGGTCGTCGCGTCGAGGGAAGCGAGCCCCGCGTCGTCGAGGAGCAGCCGCCCCCCGGCACCGGGCAGGAGGGTGCGCACCGTGTCCGTGACCTGCCCGGGGTTGGTCGCGAGCAACTGGTCGACGACGACGAGCAGCAGCACCGCCGCGACGAGCGCGGCGGCCGGACGGCGCAGCAGCGCCCCCAGGCCGAGCCCCAGCAGCGCGACGCCCGTCAGGGAGAGGACGAAGCCGGCCAGGACGCGCGCGGTCTCGCCGTCCGCGAGGTCGACGGCCAGCCCGGCCGTGGCCCGCGGGCCGGCCGTGACCAGGAACGACGCCGCGACGGCGAGCGCCGCGGTGACGAGGGCGACGACGGTCGTGACGACCGCCTGGGCCGCGAGCACCGGCAGCCGCCGCGGGACGGCGGTGAAGGTCGTCGTGGCCGTGCCGGTGCTGTACTCGCCGGTGCCGACCAGCACGCCCAGCACCAGGGACCCGAGCTGGGCGAGCAGGTAGCCGGAGACGACGAGCGAGGCCCCCGACCGGCCGTCCCCTGGCCGCACGAACATGCCGAGCGCGAAGGCGAGCCCCGCCGCCGCGACGACGGTCCCCAGGGCGATCCACAGGCTCGAGCGCAGGCCGGTGAGCTTGGTCCACTCCGCGGCCAGGACGCGGGCGAACGAGACCCGGGTGCCGTTTCGGTCCACGGTGCCGTCCACCGTGCCGTCTACCATGCCGGACCTCACGTCAGGTCACGGGTGCGCAGCCGGAGCGCGGCCGCGGCGAGGGGGACGAGGATCCAGGCGGCGAGGACGAGCCCGCCGCCCCAGGCGCCGAGGTCGGGGGCGCCCTCGACGCCGCCGACCCCCGGCGTCATCGTCAGCAGCGTCCCCGCGCCGAAGGGCAGGAACGTGACGACCGTGTTCACCGCGTCCTGTGCGGGCGTGCTGCCCGACGCCGCCATCTGGCCGGTGGACGCGCCCGCCGCGAGCATCAGCGCGGTCGGCAGCACCAGGACGAGGGCGATCGCGGTGACCAGGGCCGGGACAGCGCGCCGCAGGAGCGCCCCGACCGCCAGGCCGACCAGGGCCAGCCCGACGAGGAAGAGCACCGTGCCGATCAGCACCTGGGGCGTCCCGTCCGCGGCGAGGTCAAGGGCGATCCCCCGCGACCGGGCGGACGGCAGCAGCCCGATCACTGCGGCCGCGACGGTGAGCACGGCGAGGACGAGCGTGAACGCGGCCGTGGCGATGGCCTGACCGGCGAGGACGGGTAGGCGCCGCGGCACCGCCGTGAACGTGGCGCGGAACGTGCCGGTGCTGAACTCCCCGGTCCCCACGAGGACCCCCAGGACCAGCGGGCCGACCTGGGCGAGCGGGAGACCCGCAGTGAGCGAGTCGAGCGGGATGAAACCCGGGTCCACGGACGAGGCGCTCGCGGCCGCGGACGTGAGAACCCCGGACACCACCACGGTCGCGACGGCGATCCAGAACGGGGAGCGCAGGCTCGTGAGCTTGGACCACTCCGACAGGATGAGGTGTGAGAGCGTCATGCCGCGTCACCGCCCCGGTACTGCACGGAACCGGCGGTCAGCTGCAGGTAGGCGTCCTCGAGCGAGCCGCCGCCGGAGCCGTCCACGATCTCCTGCACCGACGCGTCCGCGAGCAGCCGGCCCTGGCCGATGACGACCACCCGGTCGGCGCACAGGGCGAGCTCGTGCATGAGGTGCGAGGAGAGGAGGACGGTGCGCCCCTCGGCGGCGAGGTCGCGCACCAGCCCGCGCACCCACAGGATCCCGTCGGGGTCGAGCCCGTTGACCGGCTCGTCGAGAATCAGCGTCCCCGGGTCGCCGAGCAGCGCCCCCGCGATCCCGAGCCGCTGACCCATGCCGAGGGAGAACGTCCCCGCCCGGCGCCCCGCGACCGACCCGAGGCCCGTCATCGCGATCACCTCGTCGACGCGGGACCGGGGGATGCCGTGGGTCCGGGCCTGCGCCAGCAGGTGGCGGAACGCCGTGCGCCCCGGGTGCACGGAGCGGGCGTCGAGCATGACGCCCACCGAGCGCAGTGGCGCGCGGAGGTCCGCGTACTGCCGGCCGTCGACCGTCGCGGTGCCCGACGTCGGCCGCTCGAGGCCCACGATCATCCGCATGGTCGTCGACTTTCCGGCGCCGTTGGGGCCCAGGAACCCGGTCACCGTCCCCGGCCGTGCGCTGAATGTCAGCCCGTCCACCGCCGTCGTGGACCCGTAGCGCTTCACCAGCGCCTTCACCTCGATCATGCATCCTCCTGCCGTCCCTGCTGCGTCGCCGCCCATGCGGCCTTCCGATGCCTACGACGCTAGGGACAGCCCGGGGGTCGGCAGCACCTGCCGGCGGACGAGATCGGCGGTCGGTCGTCCTCCTCCGCAAGGACGAGGACGACCGACCACAGGACGACCGCGGGCCCTCGCTCAGGCGAACATCTCGCCGAGCAGCTCGGGGTCGAGGGGGATGGGCGCGGGCCGATAGGCAGGCGGCTGGGTGCCCAGCAGCTCGCGCACCAGGAAGTCCCAGCAGCGCGTGCGGACGTACGCCAGGGAGTCGATGAACATGTGCTCGGCACCGGGCACGACGAACATCTCGAAGTCCTTGCCCGTCGCGACCAGCCGGTCGGCGAGCCGCAGCGTCTGGTCCGGGTGGACCCGGTCGTCCATCTCGCCGTGGATCAGCAGGAGCCGGCCCTCCAGCCGGTCCGCGATCTCCACGTTGGACGTGCGGGCCCAGGCCTCCGAGGCGTTCGCGCCGTCGTAGGCCTCCACGAAGTCCAGGCTGAAGCACCGGGCGTCGTGAGAGCCGGACAGGGCCACGCCCACCCCGTACACCTCGGGGTGGTCCAGCATCGCCCGGGCGGCGGCGAACCCGCCCCCGGAGTGGCCGAACGCGGCCACCCGGCCGGTGTCCATCCACGGCCGGGTCGCGGCCAGCTGCTGCAGCGCCGCGACGTGGTCGTCCAGGCTGCCCGCGTCGGCCAGGTGGCCGTAGGAGGCGTCGTGGAAGGCCTTGTCGCGCCCGGGGGTGCCGCGCCCGTCCACGGCGACCACCACGAAGCCCAGCGCCGCGAGAGGCTCTGCGTCCAGGCCCATCCCGCCGGGGTCGAAGCACGGGTCCACACGGTTGACCTGCGGGCCCGGGTAGAGGGTGTCCACCACGGGGTAGCGGCGCGCGGGGTCGAATCCCCGCGGCCGGTACAGCACCCCGTAGACGTCGGTGACGCCGTCGGCCGCCTTGACGCGGAACCGCTCCGGCGGCGTCCAGCCCGCGGCCTCGAGCCTCGAGACGTCGGCCCGCTCCAGCTCGACCAGCACCCGACCGGACCAGTCGCGCACGCGGGTGACCGGCGGGGTGTCGACGGCGGACGCGGAGTCGATGAAGTACTCCCCGCGCTCGGGCAGGGTGACGACGTGGTCCAGGTCGTCGTCCGTGACCGCCGCGAACCCGGTGCCGTCCAGACCCACCCGGCACACGGTGCGCCGGTACGGGTCGGACCCGACCAGCCCGGAGGCGGTGAAGTACACCACCCGCTCGGCCTCGTCCACGTGCAGGATCTGCCGCACGGCCCACGGCCCGGACGTGACCTGGCCCAGCAGGTCGCCGGTGCGCAGGTCGTACCGGTACAGGTGGCCCCAGCCGTCCCGCTGCGAATACCACAGCACCTCGTCGGCCAGCACGCGCACGATCGGCAGGTCGTACAGCCACTGGTTCGGCTCCACGCGGGTGGGCCCCGACTCGCTGAGCACCACGGTGACCTCGCCCGTGGCCGGGTCCATCCGGTGCAGGGCGAGCGTGCGGCGGTCGCGAGGCTGGCTCAGGTAGTACACCGCCGAGCCGTCCGCGGCCCACCACGCCCAGCCACCCATGACGGGCGACACCATCGGCGTGAGCAGCGGCTCGGCCTGGGCGTGCACCGCCGTGCCCGCCGCGACGTCCAGCACCACCAGCTCGGACCGCGGCACGGCCTCGTCGCCGGCGTAGGCGTACCGCTGGGCGTGCATGCGCGGCGGCCCGCCGTCGGCCGGCCGGGCCTCCACGAGGTGGGTCTCGCGGACGTCGCGCTCGTCGGTCCGGTGCGTCAGCACCCGCGTCGAGTCGGGCGACCACGCCACCGCGGGCGGTAGGTGCGGCAGCCCGAACTTGCGCAGCAGGGTGCCGTTGCCGAGGGCCTCCGGGCTGGTGCCGTACCCGTAGGCGGGAGCTCCGTCGGTGGTCAGCGCCCACTCGCGGTCGTCCGTGAGGGAGCACGCCCACAGGTCGTGCCCGCGCCGGGACACCGCGAGCTTGCCGTCGGGCGACGACACGTCCAGCGGGTTGCCGGACGGCGGGGTGGCCGCGGTCGATGCCGCGAGGAGCGGTGCGGGGTCGGACACCTCCTCGCGGGTGCCCGCCGCCGGGTCGACCAGCACGAACTGCTTCTCGGCGCCGGTGCTCACGGCGTACCAGAAGCGGGTGCCGTCGTCGATCCACCGCGGCCGGACCTTGTCCCCGACGACGAGCTCGCCGGGGCTGAGCGGTCGGCGCAGGAGCTTCTCGGCGGCCTGGTAGTCGTCGGTGATACTCATGTTTCGAGTCCCTTCGTGGAGCCGGTGGGCGGTGCGAGTGCGGTGCGAGGGGTGGCGCGCGTCAGACGCTGCGGGCGGTGATGTTGCCGTATGCGGTGGTCGCGCGGACGTCGAGGTCGGCGGTGCCGGTGTTCTTCAGCGAGTTGTGGACCCGGCCGTAGGCGGTGCCGGCGTCCAGCGAGGCGGACACCCCGGCGGCGGCCGCGATCGACACGTCGCCGGCGTCGGTGCGCAGCACGACCGTGCCGCGCACCGCCTCGGCGACGCGGATGTCGCCCTTCGACGTGCTGATCTCCGCCGGGCCGCCCAGGCGGCCGACCGTGACGTCGCCGGCGAGGACGGCGAGGCGGGCGCTCGCGGCCTCGTCGAGCGTGATCGCGCCGTGTGCGAGGTCGACGTCGACGTCGCCGAGCCGGCCGACGCCCCGGATCTCGGCGCTGGCGACCTTCGCCTCGACGCGGGACCCGGCGGGCAGCTGGACCGTGACCTCGACGGCCCCGGTGGCGCCGACGGGCCTGTGCTTCACCGGGGTCGTGACCCGCAGGGCACCGTCGGCGTACTCGACGGTGGTCTCCGCCGCGGACTTCACGTCGCGGCTCCTCGACGGGTCCGCCGGGAGCACCTCGACCGTCGTGTCGGCCCGGTCGGCGGCGATGATCTGGACGCGGCCCGCGGGGACGTCGAGGGAGAGGGTGATGGCGGTGGGGGTGTCGAAGGTCTGCATGGTGCTCAGCTCCTGTGGCTCGAGGCTCGGTGTTTCTGATACCGGAAACGCTATGTTGCGTTTCAACTGGATGGCCACAGTGTTGTTGCGTTCGAGCGTTATCTACGCAGGTCAGAGTGCATTAATCATTGCAACCAGCCTGCGCGGAATGCAACAAGCGAGCGTCGTCGCGTTGCAATGAATCGGAAGTGAACGCTAGCCTGGCCGCCCACGGGAGCAACGAGGAGGCACCATGCCCGGAGGCAGGCTCACCCAGCAGGAACGCCGGCAGATCGCGCTGGGCCTCGCCGACGACCTCGCCTACGCCGAGATCGCCCGGCGGCTCGACCGCCCCACGTCGACGATCACGCGCGAGGTCATGCGCAACGGCGGTCCCGGTTCCTACCGTGCCGACCTGGCCCAGCACTCCACGGAACGCCGCGCCCACCGGCGCCGGCAGACCGCGCCCCGCCGGTCGGCGGCGCCCCTGGCCGCCCACGGGCGCGACCCCGAGGCCGTGCGGGAGCTCGAGGAGACCTTCACCGCCCTCTTCATGCAGTCGGGCCTGCCCCGCATGGCGGCGCGCGTGCTGACCCACCTCTACACGACCGACGCGGGCAGCCTCACCGCTTCCGAGCTCGTCCAGCGCCTGCAGGTCAGCCCGGCGTCCGTCTCCAAGGCGGTCACGTTCCTCGAGGGCCAGGGCCTCGTCCGCAGGGAGCGCGCGGAGGGGCGGCGCGAGCACTACGTCGCCGACAACGACGTCTGGTACCAGTCGATGATCGCCGCGGCCCGGTCCAACGCCCAGCTCGCCGAGACCGCACGGCAGGGCGTCAGCGTCCTCGGGCGTGGCACCCCGGCCGCCGTCCGACTGGAGAACACGGCCCGCTTCATGGACTTCGTCGGCGAGAGCATCGCACGCGCCGCGGAACAGGCCCGCGAGATCCTCTCCACGGACGCCGAGACGCCGCCGGGGGGTCCGACGCCGCCGGAGGCCGGGGCCGGCGCGACCGCCGCGAGCTAGGGAAACCGCTGGTGGTCGGGCCCGCGCCGGTCCACGATGGTGCGCATGCCCGACCCGGTGCACGTCGTCGAGATCGCGTGCGACGAGTCGGGGTTCTCCGGGACGAACCTCCTGGACCCCGCCTCGCCGGTGATCACGCACGCCGGTGTCGACCTCACCGTCGAGGAGGCCGCCGAGCTCCTCGCCACGCTGCGGTCGCGGTTCGGCCATCCGCGAGCGCCGGAGCACAAGTCCGCCGCGCTGCTGCGGCCCGGGCAGCAGCGGACCGTCGACTGGTTCCGGGGCGCGCTCCGCGGGAGGTCGCACGTCCACGTCGTCGACAAGCGCTCCTACGTCGCCGCCCGGGTGGTCGAGCTGCTCGTCGACGAGCCGTCGTACGGCGCGGGCACGCGGCTGGGCGACGACCACGCCGACGCCGTGGCCACGCTGCGGGAGCGCACGCCGCTGCTCGCGGCGTTCGTCGCGATGACGCACACGAAGCATCGCCGGCGCATCGAACCCGCCGCCGTCGACCGGTTCCTCGCGACCGTGCCCGCCGACGTCCCGGCGCTGCGCGGCGTCACGAGAACGAGGGTCGAGCGCGTCCTCGAGCGGCTGCTCGCCGGCGACCCCGCCATCCCGCCCCCGCTCGAGCCGCTCATCCCCGCGGTCGCGGAGACGGCGCTGTGGTGGAGCGCCGGACGGCGGTCGGTCGCCGTCGTGCACGACGAGCAGAGCGCGCTCACGCCGCAGCGCATGGCGCGCCTCGCGGCCTACCTGGCGCGGGAGGTGTCGCCGGCGCCGCCACCGCTGCTCGGCGTGCGGCAGGTCGACTCTCGGCACGACCCGCGCGTGCAGGTGGCCGACCTCCTGGCCGGTCTCGCCCGGCGGGACGCGACGACCGACCCGGCGGCCGCGCTTCTCGAGAAGCGGTGACGGTTGACCGGGAGGCGGCCGGCAACATCGTCGACAACGTCACCTGGTCCGAGCCCGGCGACGACAACAACCCGGCCGGGCCGGACCCGGAGTGCACGACGTCGAGCTGCAGGTCTCGGACGGGTCGTGCGAGGCGCAGGAGCCGGCCCCGGGGCGGACGCGATCGTCGCGGCGCACCCGCACCCGGTCGGCGCCGCGCGCCGACAAGCCGTCAAATGCCGGGGGCAGCAAGAAGCCCGCGGGCTGGAGGTCGAACCTCCTACCGTGCTGGACGAGGGCACGGCACCCGCGGGCTCCGGTGGTCGCGAGAAACTCGCTACCCGTCCCGCGCGCCCACCGGGCTCGACGACCTGATCGCCGGGTCCGGTAGCGCGAAACGCTCAAGGGCGCGCGCGACTAGCGCGCGACCACCTCATGGGTCCGAAGAGTCTTCACTACTCCGATCACCTCCTTTCTCATGTGCCGATGACGCTACGCCGGGTCCACGGGGGAGGCCAAGGGTTTTCCTCAGGGTGAACGACGGGGCCGTCGAGGGGTGACCGGAGGGCGGTCGGAGGCCCGGTCAGCCGCGCCGCAGGTGCGCCCACTCGCCGGGGTAGTCGTCGAGCCACTGCGCCAAGGAGCGGGCCGGGCGGCCCACGAGGCGGCCGACGTCGTCGGAGACGTGCGCCAGCTCGCCCGCGGCGATGGCGGTGTAGGACGAGATCCACCCGTCCACCTCGAACGGCGCCGCCCCGTACCCGGCGCGGGAGGCGTACGCCTCCTCCTCGGTCTCCGGGTGGTAGGTGATGTCGCGCCCCGCGGCCCGGCCGAGCGTCGCGGCGACCTCGTCCAGCGTGAGGGCCTGCGGCCCGGTGACCTCGTAGGTCGCGCCGTCGTGCCGCGCCGGCCGCTCGTCGAGGATGACGGCGGTCGCGACGTCGGCCACGTCGTCGTGCGAGACCGCCGCGACCCGCCCGTCGCCCGCCGGGCCGCGGATCACGCCGTCGCGCCCGACGAACATGCTCAGCGCGTGGTGGTAGAGGTTGTCGCGCAGCACCGTCCAGCGCAGGGCGGTCCGCTCCCCCACCTCGGCCAGGTGCTGCTCGGTGCGCCAGTGGTCGCGGGAGAACGTGAACACGGCGTCCGGCGCCGCGCCCGCGAACGACGTGTAGACGAGCCGCTCGACGCCGGCCGCCACGGCCGCGTCGACCATGGCCGCGTGCTGGGCGACCCGGTCTGGCGCCTCGCGGGCGCTCACCAGGAACAGGGTGCGCACCCCGTCGAACGCCGCCCGCATCGCGTCCGTGTCGCGGTAGCCGTCCGCGACGGCGACCTCGCACTCCGGCAGGGCGCGGCCGTCGCTGAGCCGCGGCGCCCGGGCGGGGTCGCGCACCACCAGCCGCTGCCGCGCGCCCTCCGCGGCGAGGCGGAACGCCAGCCGTGACCCGAGCCGCCCGCTGGCCCCCGTCACGGCGACCAGACCGTCCGCCGCCCATCTCGCCATGGCTCACGGTAGGCACGACCTCGCTGGTTGAGCCTGTCGAAACCGGATGGAGACGGCCGGCCGGCCGGGTCAGAATGGTGCCGTGACTGCCACCCCGTACCGCATCATGACCGTCTGCACCGGCAACATCTGCCGCTCCCCCATGGCCGAGATCGTGCTGCGCGACCGCCTCGGGGCCGCCGGGCTCGGCGACCGGGTGGTCGTCGACTCGTCCGGCGTCAGCGACGAGGAGCACGGCAACCCCGTGGACCCGCGCGCCCGGCGGGTGCTCGCCGCGCGCGGCTACCCCACGGGCGACGGCCACCACGCCCGCCAGACCACCCCCGACGACCTCGCCTCCCACGACCTGCTGCTGCCCATGACCGCGCAGCACGCGCGGCGGCTGCGGCGCCTCGTCACCGGGCGCGAGGACGGGCTCGCGGAGATCCGCATGTACCGGTCGTTCGACCCGGACGCGCCCCTCGTCGAGCCCGGGGGCGACGAGCACCTGCTGGACGTCGAGGACCCCTGGTACGGCGACCAGGACGGGTTCGAGACCTGCCTCGACGAGATCGAGGCAGCCGCCGACGGCGTCGTCGAGCACGTGCGGGCCCGCCTCGACGCGCGGGAGCCCGCGAGCTGACGAAATGGCGGGGTGCGCGGCCCCGGTCGGGTGGAAGGATCCCCGGCATGACGACGAACTCCCCCGGTCCCTCGTCCACGGTGCGGCGCATGCGGGCCGACGAGTGGCGCGAGGGCAGGGAGCTGCGGCTGGCGGCGCTGCTCGACCCGGCGGCGCCGGTGGCATTCCTCGAGACGCACGAGGCGGCGTCCGCGCGGCCGGACGAGTTCTGGCAGGAGCGGGCGCGCGGCAACGCGTCGAGCGACACGGTGGCCGCGTACGTCGCGGTCGACGAGGACGGGCGCTGGGTGGGCACCACGACCGGGCTGGTGGAGGAGCCGGGCGACGAGGACGCGCTCGGCGGCCCGCCGCTGCACCGCCAGGTGCACCTGGTGGGCGTGTTCCTGCGCCCCGAGCACCGGGGCGCCGGCGTGCTGGGGCGGCTGTTCGACGCGGTGCAGGAGTGGGGGCACGACCAGGGGGTCGAGCGCGCCCGGCTGTGCGTGCACGTCGACAACCCGCGCGCGCAGGCCGCCTACCGCAAGCTCGGCTTCACGCCGACCGGCGTGCGCTTCACGCTCGACGCGGGCGAAGAGGTGGAGATGGTGCGTGCGCTCTGACGCCGGCCGAACGTCCGGCGCCACCACGCCGCCAGCCTCCCCGCTCGGGTTCGGCGGCCTGCCGCGCGCCGACGTACGCGCCGAACCAGCGCGTGATCTCGCTCCAGACGACCTCGCGTACCTCGGGGGCCGAGAGGGTCACGTCGTGCATGGCGTCGTGGACCCGCACGAGGGTGACGACGCTGCCCAGCGAGGGCACGCGCCGGGCCACGCCCGCGACGTCGAGCACCGAGTCCGACCGCATCATGTCGGGGCTCCACCGCACGGGCGGCGTGGAGCGCGTCGAGAGCAGCACCAGCACTGGGATGTCGATGGCGAGGCCGCGCGCCACCCGCTCCTGCCCCTGGAAGATGGCGGACAGCCACGCGGGGGTGGCGCGCCACCCGAGGTCGGGGCGCCAGGCCGGGTCGATGTCCCACGCCCCGTCGAAGCGCGACGACACGCTGCGCACGTAGAAGCCCAGGTCCACGTTCGCCAGGTGGCTGCGCGGGGCGAGCGCGGCCTGCGCGCGGACGCCCGGCTCGAGCACCCGCCGTCCCACGCTGCGCGTCTGGAACTCCAGCCACGGGCTGTTCAGCACCAGAGCGGCCGCGCGGTCCGGGCGGTGCGCCACCCACAGGCTGAGCACGAGCCCGCCCGTCGAGTGGCCCATGAGCACCAGCTCGCGGCCCGGCGTCGCGCCGGGCCCGTGGCCGAGCACGGCGAGGGCCGCCTCGATGTCCTCGTCGTAGGTCTCCAGCGACGTGACGAACCCGGGCGTCTGGTACGGGCGCAGGCTGCGCCCGTACTTGCGCAGGTCGAGCGCGTGGAACCGCGCGCCGAGGCGCTCCCAGAACGCGGCGAGGTGGGTCTGGAAGAAGTAGTCCGTCCAGCCGTGCACGTACAGCACGTCCACGCCGGCGTCGGGGACGACGACGCCCGGCTGCGGCGCCCGGCGCACGAGCGTCGCGACGACGTCGCCCTCGAAGTCGGGCGCCAGGTCCAGGGTCGTCTGCTCGAACCCGGGCAGGACGTCGGGCACCCACGAGACGGGTACGCCGGCAGGCGTGCTGGACGGGTCCACGCCCTGAACGTAAGGAACCCCGCGCGCCCCCGCGACTCCACCGCTGGTTGAGCTTGTCGAAACCCTCCCCGCTGGTTGAGCTCGTCGAAGCCGAGGACGGCGTCTCGACAGGCTCGACCAGTGACGGTCTACACGACCAGCCAGAGCAGCCAGGTGAAGAGCAGCCCGAGGACGGCGATGAGGGTCTCCATCACCGTCCACGTCTTGAGGGTCTGACCCACCGTCATCCCGAAGTACTCCTTGACCAGCCAGAAGCCGGCGTCGTTGACGTGGGACAGGATCAGTGAGCCGGCGCCGATGGCGAGGACGACGAGCGCCAGGTGCGTCGGGGACAGGCCCGTGGCGAGGGGCGCGACGATGCCGGACGCGGTGACGATCGCGACGGTCGCGGACCCGGTGGCGATGCGCACCAGCGCCGCGATGAGCCAGCCCAGCAGCAGCACGGACAGGCTCATGGCCACGGCCGCCTTGCCGATCGCGATGCCGGTGCCGCCGTCCACCAGCACGGCCTTGAAGCCGCCGCCGGCGCCGACGATCATCGTGGCGCTCGCGATGGGCTTGAGGCTGTCGGTCATCTTCGACATCAGCGTGGACGGCGAGAACCCGACGCTCGTGCCGAACGTGATCATCGCGAGCAGGACGGCGATGAGCAGGGCCACCAGCGGCTCGCCGATGAAGGACACGAACGGGTAGAACCAGGAGTCCTCGCTGGCCCAGACCTCGACCCCCGCGCGCACCAGCATGAGGACCACCGGGCTGAGGATCGTCACGAGGGTGAGCGTGAACGTGGGGTTGCGCGTCTTGACCGTGCCCGGCTCGCCGGAACCGCCGGTGTCCTCCGCGACCAGACCGCCGCCGCCGCCCTGCGCGCCGATCGGCACCAGCCTCGCAGCGAACCGACCCCACACGGGACCGGCGAGGATCACCGTCGGCACGGAGACGAGCAGGCCGAGGGCCATGGTGACGCCGACGTCGGCGCCGAGGTTGCCGATCGCGGCCAGCGGGCCGGGATGCGGGGGCACGAAGCCGTGCAGCACGGACAGGCCGGCCAGTGCCGGCATGGCCAGCAGCATCGCGGGCAGCCCCGAGCGGCGCACCGCGAGCATGATCACGGGGATCAGCAGCACGAGGCCCACCTCGAAGAACATCGGGATGCCGATGAGGAAGGCGATCAGCGCCATCCGCCAGGGCATGCTGCCCGTGCCGCCGCGGAAGATCTTGTCGACGATCTCGTCGGCGCCCCCCGAATCGGCGAGCAGCTTGCCGAGCATGGCGCCCAGCACGATCAGCACGCCGACGCTTCCCAGCACGTCGCCGACGCCGCTCTCGAACACCCCGGCGACGTCGCCGAGCGGGATGCCGGACCCGATCGCCACGAACAGCGACCCGATCGTGAGGGCGAGGAAGCCGTGCATCTTGAGCAGCGTGATGAGCAGCACGACGATCGCGATGCCGATGGCCGTGACCACCAGCACCTGCGTGTCGTGGTCGGCCCACGGCTGGTTGATCAGTTCGAGGGTGTCGTCGTCCCCGGCTGCCTGAAGCAGTGACCGCATCGGGTGGTCTCCTGTCTCAGCGGGTGCCCTCGCCCGTGCGCCGCAGTGCGCGGCCGGGGAGGGCGTCGGTGCGGGCGCCGTCGTCGATGACGGCGGCGCCCCCGACCAGGACGAGGTCGATGCCCGTCGCCTGCTGGCGCGGGTTCTCGAACGTGGCGGTGTCCTGGACGGTGTCGGGGTCGAGCAGCACGAGGTCCGCGGCGTAGCCGGGGCGCACCAGGCCGCGGTCGACCAGGTTCAGGCGGGCGGCGGGGCGCCCGGTGAGGTGGTGCACGCAGTCCTCGAGGGTGAGGAGGCCGAGCTCACGCACGTACCGCGCGAGGTACCGCGGGAACGTGCCCCAGGCGCGCGGGTGCGGGCGTCCGCCCACGAGGATGGCGTCCGAGCCGCCGCAGTGCGTGCGGTGCGCCATGATCGTGCGCACGTTCTCCTCGTGCCCCACGTGCTGCAGGATCGTGGTGCCGAGCCGGTCGGTGACCAGCAGCTCCACGAAGACGTCGCCGGGCGCGCGGCCCTCGTCGCGGGCGATCGCCGCCATGGTGCGGCCCACGCGATCCGCCAGCGCGGGGTTCTGCACGCCGCTGATCTCGATGGTGTCCCACTCGGCCACGCAGCCGTGGCAGCCGTCGGTGCCGACGTGCTCCAGCTCGTACAGGATCCGCTCCCGGTCGGCCGGGACCGCCAGCCGCTCCAGCAGCGCGTCCGGGCCGCCGGAGAACGCCCAGCTCGGCAGGATGGCGCTGAGCGTCGTGGAGCCCGGCAGGTAGGGGTACGTGTCCAGGGTGATGTCGACGCCGCCGTCCAGCGCGTCGTCGATCAGCGCGACCAGTTCGCCCGCGCGGCCCTTGTTGGGGCCGAAGTTCATCGTCGCGTGCGTGAGGTGCAGCGCGCAGCCGGCGGCGCGGGCGAGGTCGATCATCTCCGCGTACGCCTCGAGCGCGCCCTTGCCGTACGAGCGGTGGTGCGGGCTGTAGTAGCCGCCGAGCGCCGCGACGGTGCGCAGCAGGGCCGCGAGCTCGTCGTCGTCCGCATACATGCCGGGCGTGTACGTGAGGCCGCTGCTCATCCCGAGCGCGCCCTCACGCATGCCCCGGGCCAGCAGCTCCGCCATCCGCGCCACCTCGGCGTCGGTGGCCGGCCGGTCCTCCGGGCCCACCACCAGGTGGCGCAGCGTGCCCTGCGGCACGAGGTACGCGGCGTGGCAGGCGATGCCGCGGTCGAGGCGGTCCAGGTAGCCCGCCACGGAGTCCCAGTCGTAGTCGAAGCCGGGCGGGTCGTCGTTCCAGCCCGCGATCTGCGCGCGGATCGCGGTGCGGGTGCGCTCGTCCACCGGGGCGTACGAGAGCCCGTCCTGGCCCAGCACCTCCAGCGTCACGCCCTGGCTCACCTTCGCGGTGTGGTCCGGGTTCGCCAGGATCTGGATGTCGGAGTGCGCGTGCATGTCGATGAAGCCGGGGGTGAGCGCGCGCCCGTCGGCGTCGACGGTGCGGTGCGCGCCGCCGGTGCGGGCGTCGGAACGGCCCGGGTCGACGGCGGTGATGCGGCCCGCGGTCACCGTGACGTCGGCGACGCCGCCGGGGGCGCCGGTGCCGTCCAGCACCAGCGCGTCGCGGATCAACCAGTCGGCGGTCATGCCGCTCCCACTCCCTGGGTGGTCGGAGCCACCGTCAGAACCACGTACGCACGAGGTCGACGACGACCGGGTCCGCCGCGTCGGCGTCGTCGATCACCGGCACGAGGCCCCACTTGTCCATGGCCGTGCACGGGTGCGACAGGCCGAGGCGCAGCTCGTCGCCGATGCGCACCGGCGCCTCACCGGCCCCGGCATCCCACCGCAGGAAGCCGTGCTGGTCGTTGAGCGCCGTGACCTCGACGCCCGACACGGGCGCGGGCGCCTCGCCGTCGGCCCGGGGGCGGCGGAGCTGCACCTCGGGCAGGCCCTCGTCGAAGGGCAGGTCGCGCTTGCCGGCGTCGAAGAGCGCCAGGCCGGGCTCGGGCTGCGAGCTGACGCGCGCCCAGCCGTGCATCGCGGCCCGGAACCCGGGGCCGCCGGTGCGGGGCTCCTCGCCGAGCGGGGAGATGTGCCGGTAGAAGCCGTCGTCGTGCACCACGTACGCGCCGCTGCGCAGCACCACGCGCGCGCCCGTCGCCACCAGCGGCGAGAGCACCTCGTCGACGACGTCGAAGTACGCGCTGCCGCCCGCGGACACCACGGGCGCGTCGACCTCGTAGCGGCCGGCGGCCACCAGGCGCTCGTGCACCTCGACGAGGTCGCGCAGGTAGCCGCGCACCACGTCCTGGCTGTGGGCGTCGGAGTCGTGCGCCAGCGCGCCCTCGTACCCGGCGACGCCGGCCAGGCGCAGGTGCGGAGACGCCGCGACGCGCTCCGCGACGGCGAGCGCCGAGTCGAGGTCGCGGGCGCCGGTGCGGCCGCCCGCGCCGCCGCGCTCGACCAGCACGTCGAGCGGCGGCCGTGCGCCGGCGTCGGCCACGTGGGCGGCGAGCGCGTCGTGCATGAGGTCGACGGCGTCGACCGAGTCCGCCCAGACCAGCACGCGAAGGTCGCGGTGGGTCGCGAGGGCGTCGACCGTCCAGCGCAGCGCGAGCGGTGAGATCACGCTGTTGGCCACCATCACGCGGCTCACGCCGAACTCGAGGGCTACCGCGAGCTGGAACGGGTTGGCCACGGTGATCGCCCACGCGCCGGCGTCGATCTGCTCGGCCCACAGCTGCGGCGCCATCGTCGTCTTGCCGTGCGGGGCGAGGTCGAGGCCGCGCTCGGCGCACCAGTCGGCCAGCACGCGCAGGTTCGTGTCGAGGGCCGGGCGGGACAGGGTCAGCAACGGTGTCGGGAGCTCGGACAGCCGGGGACGGCGCTCGCGGACCTCGGCGACGGTGAGGCCCCACAGCTCCGGCGGGACGGCCTTGTGGCGCCAGCCGACCTGCTCGGCGTCCCGTGCGGCGATCTTCTCGCGGTCGATCCGACAGGCGTCCTCTGCCCCGGTGCGGTCCATCGTCAGACCCTCGCTCCCTGCTCACGTTGCACATAGCGCAACGTTCGTTGCGCAGGATGACGCACCTTGCTAGCATCACGGCGGTCGCGCCGTCAATCCGGCCACCGTCCATCCGGCCATCGATCGAGCGCGTCCCGAGCATGTCCCGGCGGACCGCGCAGCGCGAGCCGGACGGCGAAGAACGGGCAGGTCAGGAGGGGTCGTGAGCCAGAGCGTGGGGCGCGCGCTGCGGATCGTGGGGCTGCTGGGCCAAGGCCCGCGCACCCTCGACGACCTCGCCCAGGAGCTCGGCGTGCACAAGACCACCGTGCTGCGCCTGCTGCGTGCGTTGGAGAACGAGCGGTTCGTGCGCCGCGACGACCGCCGCCGCTACTCGCTGGGGTCGCGGCTCTTCGAGCTGGGCCGCGGCGCCCTCGAAGGTCACGGCATCCGCGACGTCGCCCTGCCGCACCTGGAGCGCCTCGGGCGCGAGACCGGCGGGCAGGCCGTGCACCTCGCCGTCCTGGAGGGCGCCCGACCCGTCTACGTGGCCAAGGTGGAGAGCACCAGCTCCGTGCGCATGTACTCCGAGCTCGGCCTCCCAGCGCCCCTGCACGCCACCGCCGTCGGCAAGGTCCTCGCCGCCGGCCTGCCGGAGGGGCGGCTCGCCCAGGTGCTGGCCGCCGCCGACTTCCACGCCTTCACGCCCCGGACCCTCACCGACCCCGACGCCTACCGTGCCGAGCTGGCGCGCGTGCGCGAGCAGGGATGGGCCGAGGACGCCGCCGAGCACGAACCGTTCGTCAACTGCGTCGGTGCGCCCGTGCACGACGCGTCCGGCACGGTCGTGGCGGCGGTGTCGATCTCGGTGCCGGACGTGATCCTCGACCTCCGCGGCGTGCGCGCCCTCGTGCCGCAGCTGCGCGCGGCGGCCGCCGCGATCGAGGCCGACTGGGCGGGGCGCGCCGCACCACCCCACGACGCACCACCCCGCGACGCACCACCCCGCGACGCACCACCCCACGAAAGGACGAGCACATGACCTCGAAGACCGCCGTCAGCACCGACCAGGCCCCGGCCCCGGCCCACACCTTCTCCCAGGGGGTGCGTGCCGGGAACCTGCTGCAGGTCTCCGGGCAGGGCCCCATGGACCCGGCCACCAACGAGTACGTCTACCCGGGCGACGTCGCGGCGCAGACCACGCGCACGCTGCAGAACGTCGAGGCGATCGTCACCGCCGGGGGCGGCAGCATCGCGGACGTCGTCATGCTGCGCGTGTACCTCACCACCCGCGACGACTTCGCCGCGATGAACGACGCCTACGGCGCCTTCCTCGCCGAGCGCCTCGGCCCGGACGCCGTGCTGCCGTCGCGCACCACCGTCATGGTCGGCCTGCCGCGCGAGGAGATGCTCGTCGAGATCGACGCGCTCGCCGTCGTCGAGTGACACCTCCTGCCTAGCGGGCCCCGCTCACCCTGCCGTGCCCGCTGTGGTGCGTGCCGGGTGGGCGAGGTCCTGGGTCGGCACGAACGTGACCGGCACCTCAGGGACGACGTCGCGCAGCCAGTCGGCGAAGAATGCCATGCCGGCCTGCTCGGAGGGGATGTGCCCGACCACGACGAGGCCAGTGCCGCCCGGCGCTCCCTCGCGGGTGCCGAGATGGGCGGCGTCGACGGCGTACGAGCCGGTCTCCCACTCGTGCGCCTCCCCCACCAGCACGGCGTCCACGCCGTCGTGCCGCAGCAGCGCGCGGTTGCCGGCGAAGCCGCGGAATCCCAGGTTGAGGCCCACGCGCCGCACGGGCAGATCCGGGTGGCCCACGAACCGCGCGGTGCGGGCGCCGAGCGCCGCGGCGACGTGCGCGGCCAGCTCGCCCAGCGTCGTCGGGCCGACGTCGCACAGCGACGCGTCCTCCGCCGCGGGGTCGAGCGCCCAGCCCAGCGCGCGTGCCGCGCCCTCGTCCACGCCGTCGGGCCTCCGGTCGTGCCAGGCGTCGTGCGCGCGCCAGACGACGAGCTCGTGCTCGGCGACGAACGCCCGCTTCGCGGCGAGGACGGGGTCGCCCTCGGCCTCCAGATCGGATACCGCCGCGCCCGTGTGGTCGTAGTCCATGGGCTCGTGGGAGACGACGACGTTCACGCCCGCCGCGACCGCGGCCTCCAGCACCTCGAGCGTCGCCAGGGTGGTCACGGCGACCCCGCGCACCACGGTGGCCGGGTCGCCCGCGACGATGCCGTCCACCGTCGTGGGCCGGGGCACGACGGCGAGCGCCGTCGCCGCGCGCGACACCAGGCAGGCGGCGGTCAGGGTGGGGTCGCTGAGCGTCGTCACAGGACCACGGTACGGGTGGCGCCTGGCCTCAGCGGATCCCGCGGGCGCGCCGGCGTTCGCGCCACCGCTGCACCTCGCGCTCGACGTCGCGCGTGGGGGTCACCACCGGCGGGCCGCCCATGAGCTGGCGACGGGCGTCGATCACGCGTGCGTTGAACTCCTCGACGATCGTGCGCACCCGGGCCTCCTCGGGCTCGCGGTCGAGGGCCTCGTCGAGCTCGGCGGCGTCGCGGCGCAGCTGCGCGGCCGGGAGCACGCCCGTGATCTGCTCGCGCTCCACGAGGTTCTTGAGCCACCAGTCCGGGTCGTGCGTGCCGCCCAGCCCCGGGATCGGCTTGCCCGCCAGCGGCAGGTCGTCGAACTCGCCGCGCCGGATCGCCTGGTCGACGACGGTGTCGACCCACAGGGCGCGGTCGTCCATGCGGCGCGCCGGGCGGCTCTCGCCGGGCGGCTCGTCGCCGCCGGGACTCTCTTGCTCGTCGGCGGCGATCTCGCGTTCCACCTGGTACTGCGCGGCCCGGCGTGCAGGGTCGCTCTCGTGGCCGTGACGGCGTCGGAACATCAGCATTCCCCTCGGTCGACTCGCCCCAGCGTATTCGCGTCCCGCCCCCACCGATCTGGTCAGATCTGGTCTGACCTGGTCTGACTATCGAGGAGGAGGAGGTGACCGCGCACGTGAGCATCTACGAGGCCAAGGCACACACCGAGGTCGCGATCGAGGATTCGCCCGGCAAGCTCCAGTCCCGGGGGGCTTTGCGGACGCGCTCGTCGACGGAGGCCTCACGGCGCTGAGCCTCGAGCCGGAGCACGCCGAGCAGCTGCGCGGTCTGCCCTGGCACCACCGTGACCCGTTCGACCGCATGATCGTCGCGCAGGCGCAGGTCGAGGATCTCGTGGTCGCGACGGTCGATCCGGCCTTCGGTGCCCACGAGGTGCGGACGATCTGAGACCGCTGGGCCGGCGGGCCGACGCGGCATGATGGCGGCATGAAGGTCTCCCGCCGCAGCCACGTCCCCCCGTTCGCCGTCATGCAGGTGCTGGCGTCGGCGAACGAGCGCCGCGCGGCCGGGCACGACGTGCTCAACCTGTGCGCGGGCGAGCCCTCCACCGGAGCGTCCGACGTCGTGCGCGAGCGGGCGGCGGAGCTGTTGCGCACCGCGGACCTCGGCTACACCGAGTCCCTGGGAGTGCCCGCCCTGCGCGCGGAGATCGCCGCGCACTACCGGCGCTGGTACGACGTCGAGGTGGACCCGGCACGGGTCGCGGTGACGACCGGGTCGAGCGGCGGGTTCCTGCTCGCCTTCCTGGCCGCGTTCGACGTCGGGGACCGGGTGGCGCTCGCCCGGCCCGGGTACCCCGCGTACAAGAACATCCTGGCTGCGCTCGGGTGCGAGGTGGTCGAGCTCGACTGCGGCCCGACCACCCGGTACCAGCCCACGATCTCGCAGCTCATGGAGGCGTACTACGGCGGCGGTCTGGACGGCCTCGTCGTCGCCTCCCCCGCCAACCCGACCGGGACGATGCTCCCGCCGGCCGAGCTGGCCGCCCTCGCGCGCTGGTGCGAGGAGCACGACGTCCGCCTGATCAGCGACGAGATCTACCACGGCATCGCCTACACCGAGGACGTACAGCAGGCCACCGCGGCGATGTACACGAACTCCGGCGCGGTGGTGGTGAACTCGTTCTCCAAGTATTGGGCGATGACGGGCTGGCGGCTCGGCTGGCTCGTGCTACCCGACGAGCTGCTGGTCCCGGTGGACGCTCTCGCCGGCAACGTGGCCCTGTCGCCCCCGGCGCTGGCGCAGCACGCGGGCGTCGCCGCCTTCTCCCCCGCCGGCTACGCCGCCGCGGCCGAGAACGTCGCGCGGTACGCGGCGTCCCGCGCCGCCCTGCTCGACCGCATCGACGAGCTCGGTTGGCGCCCGGTCGCCCCTGCGGACGGGGCGTTCTACCTGTACGGAAACATCGCGGGCTTCCGTGACGCCGTCGGCGGCGACTCCGTGACCTACTGCCGCCGCCTCCTGGCCGAGGCCGACGTCGCGATCACGCCCGGCGCCGACTTCGACGCCGTGAACGGCGGCGACTGGGTACGCCTGTCCTTCGCCGCCGCACCCGACGTCGTCTCCCGCGCCGTCGACCGCATCGTCGCCTGGCACCGCACCCTCTGACCGCGAGGTAGTCCGAAATCCCGCGAGGTAGTGCCCCCGAGCGCCGAGGTAGTCCCGCATCTCGCGAGGTAGTTCGAAACCACGCGAGGTAGTACCCCCGAGCGGCGAGGTAGTCCCGGTTTCGGCGAGGTAGTTCGAAATCCGACGAGGTAGTCCCGGTTTCGGCGAGGTAGTTCGAAATCCGCCGAGGTAGTTCCTCCTCGGGCGTCGAGGTCGCGGGATCCAGCGCGAGGGACAACGATCGTCGGAGGGCCCGACGGCGGCCGGGCGTCGCACAAGGACTACCCCACCGAAAACGGGACTACCTCGCCGAAAACGGGACTACCTCGCCGAAAACGGGACTACCTCGCCGAGAATCGCACTACCTCGCGGCATCCGGGGCTACCTCGGCAGGTTTCGTGGTACCTGGCGGATGTGGGAGGCGGATGTGGGAGGGGGCGGATGATCCGGCTCGTGACGGCGAACGTCCAGCACGCGCTCGACGACGACGGGCGCGCGGATCTCGACCGCCTGGGCGAGGCCCTCGGGAGCCTCGACGCTGACGTGATTGCGCTGCAGGAGGTGGATCGCGACCAGGCGCGGTCGGGCAACGCCGACCAGGCGCGCGCGCTCGCGCACGCGTTGGGGATGCCCGAGCACCGGTACGTGCCTGCGCTGAGCGGACCGCTCGAGCGGACGCTCGGCCGCCGCCGGACCGGTGTGGTCACCGCGAGCGTGTCAGGCCCGCCGTCCGACCGCCCGGGCTACGGCGTCGCGCTCCTTTCCCGGCATCCGGTGCGCGCCTGGCACCCGATGCTGCTGCCGGGCCTCAACGTTCCCGGCCTGCCTCCGCTCGGGGTGGATGAGCCGCGGGTCGCGCTCGCCGCGGCGATCGTCACGCCGGCGGGCCCGCTGACCGTCGTCACGACGCACCTCTCCACCGGAGACCCCTGGAAGCGGGTGCAGCTGCGGCGCCTGCGGCAACGACTCCGGCACGCCCCGCGCCCGATCGTGCTGCTGGGCGACCTCAACACCCGCGACGACCTCCCGGCGAGACGGACGGGCTGGCGCGAGCTGGTGCAGGTGCCGACGTATCCGCGGGCGCGCCCGTGGCTCCGGATCGATCACGTGCTGGTCGACGGCCCGGTGGCCGCCGTCACGGCAGCGCGTGCGGTCGACCTGGGACTCAGCGACCATCGCGCGGTCGTGGTCGACCTCGCGCTCGGCGCGGAGGACGGCGCGGAGGACGGCGCGGAGGGCGACGCGGGGGGCGACGACAGGTGAGCGACGAGCTGACGGGTGGCGCGACCGACCGCAGGCGCGACCGACCGCAGGCGCGGCCGGCCGGAGACCCCGGAACAGTGGTCGGACCGCAACTGGAACGAGCTGCTGCAGGAGCTGCGCGTCATGCAGACCGGCGTGCAGATCCTCACGGGGTTCCTGCTGATCCTGCCGTTCCAGTCGCGCTTCTCCGAGCTGGACGACTACCAGCGCACGGTCTACCTCACGCTGGTGCTGGTGTGCACCACGACGACGGGCCTGCTCGTGGCGCCGGTCGCACTGCACCGCGCCCTGTTCCGCAAGCGCATGAAGCACTCGGTGGTCACGGGCGGGGATCGGATGACGCGGGCCGGTCTGGTGCTGCTCGCCATCGCGCTGTCGGGGACGGCGCTGCTGGTCTTCGACGTCGTCGTGGGACGGGCGACGGGAATAGTCGTCGGGGCGAGCGCCGCGGTGGTGCTGCTCGGCCTGTGGGCCGTGGTGCCCGCCGTCGTGCACCGCCGGGCCTGAACGCGCCGCGCCACGGGCGGCGCGAGCGCGTCAGGCGGCGAGGTCGACGCGCTCCGCGGTCTCGAGCTTGTGCACGAAGGGCGCGTCGGTGTCGGTCGCCTCGATGCCGCCGGTGGTCGGGTCCTGCGACCCGTCGACGACCGCCGCGACGGCGGGGGCGCCGGACACCTGGGCGAGCGCGGCCCGCTCGGACCGGCGGGCGCGGGCGATCGTGCGCATCGCGAGGGCGCCGATGATGACGGCGGCGACGTTCGCCAGCGCGGACGGCCAGATGCCGTTCACGATCGCGATGAGGAGCATCACGAACGCGCCGGCGACGTTGGACAGCTGGAACGGGAGACCGTCGGCCGTCCAGCGGCCCTTGCTCACCATGCCGTAGGCGAGGACGACGGCGATCGCGCCGACCCACCCGAAGGCGGTAATCACGGTCAGAAGGGAGATCGTCATGACGGGCACCTCCGGGGGCCGGCGCGGCACAGGCGTGCCACGGCGAGTGGTTGATCTGAGGGTGTGTGCGCCCTCCCCGAGAACCGGGGAGCTGGCCGGGCCGGCCGGCGCTGTGACCATTCTGAGACACGAATGGCCTTCAGCGCAATCAAATCTTTCTGCTACCGGCAGTTAGTATCGCTACATGGCCACCGACCCACGAAGACTTGCCTTCCTCCTTGCCGTGCACCGCGCCGGGGGCGTGCTCGCGGCAGCAGATCTTCTGCATGTCACCCCGTCCGCCGTCTCCCAGCAGATCGCCCGTTTGGAGTCCGAGGAGGGCATCGCCGTGCTCGATCGCGGCCCGCGCGGCGTCACGCTCACCCCGGCGGGCCGCGTGCTGGCCGAGGCCGGGGAACGCATCGAGGCCGAGCTGCTCGAGGCCCGCCAGGCGATCGCCGCCCTCGGCGAGGGCGTGAGCGGCAAGGTCGTGCTCGGGGCATTCCAGTCGGCCATCCGTGCCGTCGTGGCACCGATGCTGGTCGACCTCGCCGAGCAGTACCCGGGCGTCGAGGTCGACGTGCGCGAGCAGGAACCCGCCGAGGCCGTCCGGATGCTGCGCGCCGGCGACCTCGACGTCATCCTGCTCGAACGCGACGTGGACATGGACGCCCCCGCCCCCCGCGGCGTGCACGACGTGCCGCTGCTCGACGAGCCGTGGTGCGTCGTCGTCCCGGCCGCGATGCCGATGCCCGAGCGCCTCGACGACCTCGGCAACTTCCAATGGATCGGTGCCGAGCCCGGCACCGCGTCCGACCGCGCGCTGCGGCGCCTGGCGCGCACCCTGGGCACGTCGTTCACCACCCGGCACGCCTTCTTCGACTTCGACACGGCGCTCTCCCTCGTCGCCGCGAACCAGGGCGTGGCGATGCTCCCCGCGCTCGCGCTCGAGGGCGGGGACGTGCCGGAGGGCATCGAGGTGGCGCGCCTCGCCGGGCTCGGCACCCGGCGCATCGTGGCCCGGCACCGCGCCACCCGGCACGAGCCCGGCCCCGCCGTGCGGGCCGTGGTGGACGCGATGGTCGAGGTGACCCGCGACCTCGAGCTGGGCTGACCCGGCCTGTTGCGGCCCGTCGCGGCCGCGGCTTCCTGGCGCGCGGCGCGGCGGCTGCGCTCCTAGCATCGCCAGCATGAGCGACTCAACGTCCGGCACGACCAGCGGGGACGCGCCGCTGTCGGAACGCGCGCTGGGCACGGCCCGGCGGTTGTGGGGGCTCGTGTACGTGCGGGCCCTCGCCTACCTCGTGGCCGGCGTCGTCCTGTTCGCCAACCCGGACGAGGGCCTGACCTGGCTGCGCTGGCTGATCGGCATCGTCATCCTGGTGCAGGGGATCCTGCTGACGGTCGAGGGCCTGCCGTCCCGGCGCGCGGGCGGGCAGCAGTCCGACGGCGACGAGGTGAGCTGGCGGCTCATCGCCGGCGTCGTGAGCATCGCGGCGGCCCTGGTCATCGTGCTCTGGCCGTCCATGAGCGGGCCCGTGATGTACCTGGTCGTCGGGATCTGGGCGTGCGCGGCCGGCGTCGCGGGGATCATCGGGGCGCTGCGGGGCCGGGCGGTGCGGGCGGTGGCCTGGGACTGGCAGCTCGCGAACGCGGTCCTGTGGATCCTGCTGGGGGTCGTCGTGCTCGTGCGCCGCACCGACGACGCCCGGACCATGGCCCTGCTCCTCGCCGTGTACCTGCTGTTCTCCGGGGCCGTGCTGCTGGTCGGCGGCCTCGCCACGGGCACCCGCCACCGTGACGCTCGCAAGGCGCGCGAGGGGGCGGGAGCGCCGGCCTCGATGTCGGCGTCGGCGAAACGGCCGTCGCGGGCGGACCGTCGCGCCGCGAAGAAGGCGGGACCCGGCACGGGACTGCCGGGCGGGGACGACCGGCTCCCCGGGTAGGATCGGCCGCACAACGCAACACGCTGTTCGAACCGCGTCGGGAGAGCTCGCGCCGTGACGTCGGACCGGTCCACCGGTCCGCGCTGCGGCCGGCGCCGAAGGAGCAATCCCTCCCCGGGAATCTCTCAGGCACCCCGTACCGTCGCGGTAAGGCAACTCTGGAAAGCGGTCCGCAGCCGCCGACGGCCCCGGCCGGCGACGACGAACGACCCACCGACGGTGCAAGTCGGCGCCCCGTCGTCGTCCTGGCCTGCTGTGACGCAGGCCGGGCCGATGCCAGGTGGACCGGCAAAACTCTCAGGTCGATGTGCGACCGGGCAGCAGCCCGGCGCGGTCAGATGACAGAGCGGGGAGGGACTCGACCGTCCCCGTCCGCCTGCCCGACCGACCTCCCGGAGCGTTCGACGTGACCACCTCCCCCGGCTCCCCCGCGTACGACCCCGACGTCTTCGCCGACCGCCACCTGGGCCCCCGCGGCCAGGAGGTCGCGACGATGCTGGACCAGCTCGGCCACGACAGCCTGGACGCGCTCGTCGACGCCGCCGTCCCGAAGGCGATCCGCACCGACCGCCCGCTCGCCCTGCCCGCCGCCCGCTCCGAGGCCGAGGTGCTCGCGCACCTGCGCGACCTCGCGGGGAAGAACCAGGTCAAGCGCCAGATGATCGGCCTGGGCTACTACGGCACCGCCACTCCCCCGGTGATCCGCCGCAACGTGCTCGAGTCCCCCGCCTGGTACACGGCCTACACCCCGTACCAGCCGGAGATCTCGCAGGGCCGGCTGGAGGCGCTGCTGAACTTCCAGCAGGCGGTGGAGGACCTCACGGGGCTCGGCATCGCGGGCGCGTCCCTGCTCGACGAGGCGACGGCGGTCGCGGAGGCCGTCGCACTCATGTGGCGGGTGTCGCGGGCGAAGAGCGGCTACGTGGTGCTCGACGCCGACCTGTTCCCGCAGAGCCTGTCCGTGACGCGCGGGCGTGCGGAGGCGATCGGCCTGCCGGTCGTGGTGGCGGGGCTCGACGGCGGCCTCGCCGCGGGCCTCGACGGGTACGTCGCCGCAGGTGGTGACCTTCCCGAGGGCGACCTGGTCGGCGTGGTCGTGCAGCAGGCGGGCGCGTCGGGGCGCGTGCTCGACGCGCGCGACCTGGTCGCCGAGGCCAAGGAGCGCGGAGCGCTCGTCACGATGGCGACGGACCTCCTGGCGCTCACGATGCTGGTCTCCCCCGGCGAGCTCGGCGCGGACGTCTCGGTCGGCTCGGCCCAGCGCTTCGGCGTCCCGCTGTTCTACGGCGGCCCGCACGCCGCGTTCATGGCGGTCCGCAAGGGCCTGGAGCGTCAGCTCCCCGGTCGGCTCGTGGGTGTCTCGACGGACGTCGACGGCGCCACGGGCCTGCGCCTGGCGCTCGCCACCCGCGAGCAGCACATCCGCCGTGAGAAGGCCACGAGCAACATCTGCACCGCCCAGGCCCTGCTGGCCATCGTGGCCTCGATGTACGCGGTCTACCACGGCCCCGAGGGCCTCCGCGCGATCGCCGAGCGCACCCACGCCCGCGCGGTCGCCGTCGCGGACGGCCTGCGCGCCGCGAACATCGACGTCGAGCACGACGTCTTCTTCGACACCGTCCGCGCCGTCTTCCCGGGCCGCGCCCAGCAGGTCGTCGAGACCGCAGCGGCAGCGGGCTACAACCTGTACAAGGCTGACGCCGACCATGTACAGATCGCCTGCGACGAGACGACGACGGCTTCCGACGTCGCGGCCCTCCTGTCGGCCATCTCCACTGCGGTGGCCGGCGGTGCCGGTGAGCCGAACGCCAAGGGGTCGGGCGCCGCCGCCCTGCCCGCGGAGGTGACACGAACGACGCCCTATCTCCAGCACCCCATCTTCCACATGCACCGCTCCGAGACCTCGATGCTCCGGTACCTGCGGTCGCTGAGCGACAAGGACCTGGCGCTGGACCGCACGATGATCCCGCTGGGCTCGTGCACGATGAAGCTCAACGCGACGGCGGAGATGGAGGCCATCAGCTGGCCGGGCTTCGCCGACATCCACCCGTACGTGCCGGCTGACCAGGCACGGGGCTATGCGGAGCTCATCTCCTTGCTGGAGGCGCAGCTCGCGGAGATCACGGGGTACGCGGCGGTGTCGGTGCAGCCGAACGCGGGGTCGCAGGGGGAGTTCGCGGGCCTGCTGGCGATCCAGGGGTACCACCGGTCGCGGGGGGAGTCGCACCGCGACATCGTGCTGATCCCGGCGTCGGCGCACGGGACGAACGCGGCGTCGGCGGCTCTCGCGGGGCTGCGCGTGGCGGTGGTGGCGACGGCGGACGACGGCGAGATCCTGCTGGACGACCTGCGCGCGAAGCTGGCCCAGCACGGCGAACAGGTGGCCGGGATCATGATCACGTACCCGTCGACGCACGGGGTGTACGAGGAGCACGTCCGCGAGGTCTGCGATCTCGTACATGAAGCCGGTGGGCAGGTGTACATCGACGGTGCGAACCTGAACGCGCTGGTCGGGCTGGCGCGGCCGGGGGAGTTCGGCGGCGACGTGTCGCACCTCAACCTGCACAAGACGTTCTGCATCCCCCACGGTGGCGGCGGCCCGGGCGTGGGCCCGGTCGCGGTGGCGGAGCACCTGGTGCCGTTCCTGCCGGGGAACCCGCTGGCCTCGCTGGTCGAGCCTGTCGAAACCGGGGTATCGAAGAGCTCAGCGAACGGCGGCGTCCCGGTGAGCGCCGCCCCGCACGGGTCGGCGGGCATCCTGCCGATCTCGTACGCGTACCTCGCGCTGATGGGCCCGGACGGGCTCACGGAGGCGTCGAAGGCTGCCGTCCTCACCGCGAACTACGTGGCGTCGCGCCTGGACCCGTACTTCCCGGTGCTCTATACCGGCGCGACCGGCCTGGTGGCGCACGAGTGCATCCTCGACCTGCGCCCGATGACCGCAGAGACCGGCGTGACGGCTGAGGACGTGGCCAAGCGCCTCATCGACTACGGCTTCCACGCGCCCACGATGTCGTTCCCGGTGGCGGGCACGCTGATGGTGGAGCCCACCGAGAGCGAGGACCTGGCCGAGCTGGACCGCTTCGTCGACGCGATGATCGCGATCAAGGGCGAGATCGACCGGGTGGCGGCGGGGGAGTGGACGTCCGACGACTCCCCGCTGCGCCACGCCCCGCACACCGCCGCGAGCGTGATGACCGACGAGTGGGCGCACCCCTACTCCCGCGAGCTGGCGGGGTTCCCCCTGCCGAGCCTTCGGGCCGGGAAGTACTGGCCGCCGGTGCGGCGCGTCGACGGGGCGAAGGGCGACCGGAACCTCGTGTGCGCCTGCCCCCCGATCGAGTCCTACGCCGTCTGATCGCCAGTGATCGCCGGTCGAGCCTGTCGAGACCTGGTTTCGACAGGCTCGACCGGCGGGTTTCGACACGCTCAACCATCGAAGGGAGCCTCGATGACCGAGGACAAGCAGGACAAGACCACGCCCCTGCACGACGAGCACGTCGCGCTGGGCGCGAGCCTCACCGGCTTCGGCGGCTGGCTGATGCCGCTGCGCTACACGTCCGACCTGGCCGAGCACCGCGCGGTGCGGGAGGCGGCCGGGCTGTTCGACCTGTCGCACATGGGGGAGATCCACCTCGAGGGCCCGCAGGCGGGCGCCGCGCTCGACCGGGCGCTGGTCGGCAACGCGAGCGCGATCGGCGTCGGCCGCGCGCGCTATTCGATGATCTGCGCCGAGGACGGCGCCGTGCTCGACGACCTGATCGTGTACCGGCTGGCCGACCAGCACTTCCTCGTGGTGGCCAACGCCGGCAACGCGCAGCGCGTGTTCGCCGAGCTCGTGGCGCGCGCGGCCGGGTTCGACACCGTCGTCACCGATCGCTCCGCCGAGACCGCGCTCGTCGCGGTGCAGGGACCGCAGGCGGAGGACATCGTCGCCTCGCTCATGGCGCCGGAGCACGTGGACGCCGTCCGGTCGATGAAGTACTACGCGTCGGCGCCCGCCACGGTGGCCGGCATCGAAGTGCTGATGGCCCGCACGGGATACACCGGGGAGGACGGCTTCGAGCTGTTCGTGCCCGCGGACCGCGCCGTCGAGCTCTGGCGTGCGCTGCTCGCCGCGGGCCGGGACCGCGGCCTCGTCCCCGCGGGCCTGTCGGCGCGCGACTCGCTCCGGCTCGAGGCCGGGATGCCGCTCTACGGGCACGAGCTCGACGAGACCACCACGCCGTACGAGGCCGGCATGGGCCGGGTCGTGAAGCTCGAGAAGACGGGCGACGACGGCGAGCCGCTGCCGTTCGTCGGGCGTGCGGCCCTGGCGGCGCGCGCGCAGAGCGCGCCGGCGCGGGTGCTCGTGGGCCTGCGCGGCGAGGGCCGGCGCCCGGCGCGGGAGGGTTACGACGTCGTGCAGCGTGGCCCCGACGGGGCCGTGGGCTCCGTCGTCGGACGCGTGACGTCCGGGGCGCCGTCGCCCACGCTCGGCTACCCCGTGGCGATGGCGTACGTGACGCCGGAGGTCTCGGGGGAGGGCACCGAGCTGGCGGTCGACGTGCGCGGCCGCGCCGAGCCGTTCGTCGTCGTGCCCCTGCCGTTTTACAAGCGCCCGTAGGACGATCGTCCTCATCACCAGCATCACCAGCATCGCCGACCCCGAAGGAGCAGTCCCCATGGCCGACTTCCCCGAGAACCTCCGGTACTCCGCCGAGCACGAGTGGCTGGACGACGCGTCGCCCGCCACGGTGGGCATCACGTCCGTCGCCGCCGACGCGCTGGGCGACGTCGTGTACCTCGAGCTGCCGGAGGTGGGCGCCACGATCGAGGCGGGCGCCGTCGTCGGCGAGATCGAGTCCACCAAGTCCGTCTCGGAGCTCTACTCGCCGGTGAGCGGCACCGTGGCGGAGGTCAACCAGGCCGCCGTGGACGACCCGGCCGTGGTGAGCTCCGACCCGTTCGGCGCCGGGTGGCTCTTCAAGGTCGACGTGACCTCCCGCGGGGAGCTGCTCACCGCGGAGGAGTATGCCGCCCAGGCGGGCTGACGCGCCTCGCGCAGGTCGTGACCGAATCGTGATAAAGGCGCGGGATCCGGTTGGTTGCTTGAGATCACCGCGCTGACCAGTGTCAACACGGCCGGCTTCACCCCGCAAGTGGGTGAGGCCGGCCGTTTCGTGTGCGGGGGCAGCATCTGATCGCTGTGTTCCGCGTCATGACCCCCCTGGATCGGCCTCTTCATCCATGACGGCTTCCCCAGGTCGACCCATCGGTCGGCGGCCGTTGAGGAGGAAGAACGATGAGCACGATCGAGCTGACCTACCCCCTGACGACGAGCCGCCTGCTGACGCGTCGTGAGCGCGTGATCCTGTCCAACCTGTCCGAGGATGTCACCCTCGAGCAGATCGCGACCAAGCTGTTCGTCACCCGCAACACGGTGAAGTCGCAGGTGCGCAGCGTGTACAGGAAGCTGGGCGTGTCGAGCCGGGCCGAGGCCGTCGCGTGGGCGCGACAGTCCGGCTTCGGGGTCATCTGAAGGCCGGTTGTTGCGGGCCCCGCACGGCGGCAGGGGAGGTCGCCGGGGCGGGGCTCTCGCACGTCCGGGGCCGGATGGCAGACTTTCGGGTATGACCGCACGCCGCCTCGTCGTCGCCGCCGCGATCGTCGACGAACTCGACCGCCCGGGCCGCCTCCTGGCTGCCCGGCGAAGTCGGCCGGCGCACCTGGCCGGGCGGTGGGAGTTCCCGGGCGGCAAGGTCGACCCGGGGGAGTCGCCGGTCGAGGCGCTGCACCGCGAGCTCGACGAGGAGCTCGGCGTGCGCGTGGACCTCGGGGAGGAGTTCGCCGGGCCCGACGACGGCGCCTGGATCATCACCGACCGGCACGTGATGCGGCTGTGGCTCGCGGTCGTGGCCGACGGCACCCCGCAGCCCCTGGTGGAGCACGACGAGCTGCGCTGGCTGGACCGCGACGCCCTGCTCACCGTCGACTGGCTGGACGGCGACGTCCGGATCGTCGAGGCGCTGGAGCCGGTCCTCGCCGACCCGGTGGACGCCGCCTACTGAACGTCCGGGGCTGCGGACGTCGACGACCCCGCCCTGGGGCCGCGCGCCAGTGCTGCGCCGTGCATATAGGCCGCACGGCGGTTCATCGTGACGTACGCGAACACGTTCTCGGAGACGGCGCTGTCCACGAAGCCCTCAGGGCGAAGATCTTCACCTTCCCCGACTCGACGTCCTCGTTCGCCGCGCCAACGTCGAGGAAGTCTGGCACCTTCGGACCCAAGCCCGCGCGATGACCTGCGCGGGCGTGCCATATTCCGGAGTGGGGGCATCGGTGGTTGTGAGTCACAGCTCGGCAGGTCGGAGCGCGCGTCGTCCGGGGGGCGGGCGGGTCCGGCGGGGGTGGTCCGTGCTCGCTGTGGTCGCACTCGGGCTGGCTGGCGCCATCATTCCTGCGACGTCGGCGTCTGCGGCGACATGGTCCATCGGCAAGGAGGTGGAGACCCCGGGACCGTACGTACCGGGCCAGCAGGTGACGTACGAGGTGCAGATCTCCTGCTCCGACCCATCCAGCCCGTGTCGGAATGCCGTGCTCACCGACGAGCTGCCCGAGGGGCTCGAGCTGGTCTCGGCGGCCATCGCGGGTGAGCCGTCCGGGATGAACGGCGATCTGACGGTCGATACCGACGGCGACGTCGTCACCGTGACGTGGCCCTCCTTCACGAACGGCGAGCAGGCGGCGATCGAGATCACCGTGCGAATCGACCCGGACCTGCCGTACAGCGGGAGCGGCGTCCCGATCGTCAACGCGGCGACCGTCGTCGCGGACAACGCGCCGGAGAACTCGGCGGACGCGCCCATCACGCCGGTGGTCGAGCTGCTCCTCGACTCGGAGACGACGAAGTCGATCGCCCCGGAGGGCGCCCTCGCGGCCCCTGGCGCGGCCGCGACCATGACCCTCGGGTCGACGAACACGACGAACGACCCGGTGGACACCCTGGTGATCCAGGACCCGGTGGACCCGACCGCCGACCCCAACCCCTTCACGTACCTCGAGTACGCCGGCACTGGCGACATCACGATGCCGCCGAACGCGACCGAGGTGACCCAGGAGTACTGGGACAGCGCCTCGTGGGAGCCCCTCGACGACTCCGTGGACCCCACCACCGTGCAGGGCGTGCGGTACACGTTCAGCGGCGACATCCAGCCCGGGGCGACGGCGGCCGTGCCCGTCGAGGTCCGGCAGAGCGAGGCTGTCAGTGAGCTCACCGACCCCCTCACCGTCACCAACGTGGCGTCGTCGTCCGTGACGGACGGCGACCAGGAGTCGGAGCCGACGACGGCGGACGACACGTACGTCGTCACTCCTCCCAACAACAGCGTCACGGCGAGCAAGAGCTTCGACCCGGCGACCGTGAGCGCGGGCGACCCGACCACGGTGACCATCGGTGCCACCAACACCGGCACGTCCGTGGCCGAGATGACGATCACGGAGCCGGCGCCGGACACGGCCAACCCGTTCACGGGCGACGACCCGCTCACGTTCACCGGATTCGGCCCGGAGGGCGACGGCACGGGCGTGCAGTGGCCCGACGGTGCCAGCGGGGCGAGCGTGACGTTCACCTGCGCCGACGGGTCCGCCCCGGCGCTCGACGCGACGGCGCCGGGCTCGTTGCCGAACCCGCCCGAGGGCTGCGTGGTCCACGGGTTCACGGTGACGTTCACGGGCGACCTGGCGACGGGGGCGGAGGCGTCGGTCCCGTTCACGGCGGACACCGACCCCGACCAGGACGCCGATGACGTCACGCACTCCAACACGGTCCGGGCGGCGGTGCCGAACGGCGAGCCCGCCGACGCCTCGGCCGACCTCGTGACGCTGGTGGACCGGCTCGCGACCGAGACGAGCAAGAACGTCTCCCCGTCCACGATCCCCGCGGTGTCGGGGCAGGGCGTCGTCGTGCAGCTCCCGACGCGGCTGCTCCCGTTCGGGCCGGACGGCTCGACGACGAACGCCGACCAGATGGTGATCCAGGACCCGGCCGACACCGCCGCCCCGACGGACTTCTGGGACCACTTCGCCGCCACGTCCGTGCGCTCCACCGACGTGCCCGCGAGCTCGACCCTGACGGTCAACTACTGGGACGGTGCGCAGTGGGTGGCCGCCCCCGGCTGCGGCCCCACCACGGGGCCGGCCACCGTGAGCTGCGACCTGCCCGAGGGTGCCCAGGGGGTGCAGTTCGTCTACGACTCCACCGGCGACGGGTTCCCGCCGGGCACCCAGTTCCAGCCCAACTTCGGCGCCGAGTTCACCGGCCCGGACGGATGGGACGACCCGCTGACGAACTGCGGCGCCTCCACCGCCTCCGCGGACACGGTGGAGCCGACGGAGCCGGCGGAGGGCTGCGACACCGTCGACCCGTTCCCCGTGGACGGCGACGGGCCGGGCGACTTCATCGCCAAGGACTTCCTGGGCGGGGACCCGCCCGACGTGCTGGCCCGCTCCGACGACCGGGTGACCGCGCAGATCACCTGGTCCACCGGAGGCTTCTCCGGCGTCGGCCCCCTGGTCCTGTCGGACATCGCCGACCCCGAGGGCACGGCGGTCGCGGACTCGTTCTACGAGGCGTTCGACCTGGTCCGCGTCGAGGCGATCGACGCCCGCATGGACCCGTTCATGAGGTACGACCAGGTCGAGTCCGTGGAGCTCTTCGTCGACGGCACCTGGGTGGAGGCGTCGGGCGACCCGTGCCCGCAGGCCTGCGACGGGACCTTCCCCGGCTACACGCTGACCGCCGCGGAGCGGGCGTCGGCCACGTCGGTGCGGCTCACGTACACGGAGTCGCCGTCCCGCGACGACGCCGACCCGACCGCGCCCCAGACCGGTGACGGGGTGGCCCGGTCGACGCTCGAGAGCGGCCGGCACCTGAACCTCACCTTCCAGGTGCGGGACGACCGGCGCAGCAACGGCGACCCGGTGCTCGGCTCCACGAACGAGACGATCTACAACCTCCCCGACGACGCGGGCATGGTCCGCGACACCGCCGCGGGCACGGCCACCTACGACGGCCGGGAGCACACCGACACCGACGCCGACGACGTGCTGATCATCGACCAGCCGCTCAACGTGTCCGTGACCAAGGACTGGACGGGCGGCCCGATCTCGGTGCCGCCGGCCGCGACGCCGGACGCGTACTACCCCAGCACCCACGTGGTCATCGAAGGCACCAACGAGTCGGCGGCCAAGGTGGAGCAGCTGCGCCTGGCCGACCCGGTGGCGCAGGGCTCGGGCGACGTGGTGACGGCGGACGGCACGAAGCCGTTCGACGCCTTCACCCTGCGGGCGATCGACCTCACCCCGCCCCGGGGCGCCACGAGCACCACCGTGACGGTGCACCACGACGACGACACCACCGCGACGTTCGACGAGGCGGCAGCGGAGGCTCTCACGGCCGCCGACCTCGCGGACGTGGTGGGCGTCGAGGCCGCGTACGACGGGCTGGTGGAGCCGGGCGCGGCGGGCACGATGGACCTCACGCTCCAGCTGCGCAAGACCGACCGGTACACCGGCGGCCCGGTCGACGTGGCGGGGTACGACCCGGTTCCCAACCGCGCGGCCGCGACGATCGACGACCCGGGCGGCGTCGCCGGCGGCGACGTCCGCGAGGCCGACGACGACGCGTCGATCCAGCTCCAGGACGCCGCCATCGACCTCGAGGTGGGCAAGTCGTTCAGCCCCGACACGATCGTCGAGCCCCGCACGGGCCCCGTCACGATGGTGCTCACGGGGAAGCCGGTGGGACCGTCGCGCACCGTGGAGATGGTGCTCACGGACGACGACCCGCAGTTCTGGAACCAGTACGGCTTCGTCGGCTTCGACGGCGCCAGGTTGACGGCCCCGATCCAGCGGGTGCAGGTGGACGCCTTCGTGGGCGCCAGCTTCTCCGGCGACCCGGGATCGTCGGACCCGGTCACCGTGACCGGCGGGGGCTGGGTCGAGGGCGAGGCGGCGTCCACGTTCGCGCTGCCCGACGGCGTGGCCCCCGGCGACGTCCAGGGCCTGAGGTTCACGTTCACCCGCACCGACGGGTCCGTCTGGGAGAACCCGGCCACGCCCTCGCAGCGCGTGCCGATCTCCGTGGAGCGGCGCGACGAGATGCGGTCGGGCGGTCCGGTCCTGCCGGACCTCGCGGCGAACCCGCCCGCGCCGGGCGAGGCTGCCCCGGGCGTCGCGAGCAACTCGGTGCAGGGCAGCGTCACCGGCGCCGACCTCGTCGTCGACCCGGACACCGGCGACACCGTTCCGGTGAGCGCGGACGACGAGGCCGAGGCGCCGATCCTGTACGAGCACTCGACCAACGGCGTGAAGATCGTCAAGGACTTCGACGGCGTGGTCTCCGGCGGGGCGAAGTCGCCCAACGCCGTCTTCCCGATGAACATCAGGGTGACCAACACCGGCGACCGCGCGGTCACCGACCCGGTGATCCTCGACGACCCGATGCCGTCGGACGACCGGGGGCCGCAGCTGCGGCTGGCCAATGTGGCCGAGCCCTTCTCCTATGCGCTGAGCGGCACGGACCCCGACCCCGCGACGCCTGATCTCCCCACGAGCGCGACGCAGGTGACGGTGGCGCAGGCGGGCGACATCGACAGGCTGCGGTTCACGTTCCCCGAGGGCTCGGTGCTCGAGCCGAACCAGACGTACACCGTCACGGTGACGGTGAGGTTCCGGGTCGGGCTGGAGCCGCAGGCCACGGTGCAGAACACCGCCGGCGTCACCGGCGACCGGCCCTGGGACGAGTGCGTCACCCGGTTGGACACGGAGACCGGCGCCTGCGAGGCGGACGCCGACGTCCACCCCACGGAGACGGCGGCCCTCGCGCAGTCGAAGCGCGTCAAGGCGACGGAGAACGACGAGCTGGGCGTCTTCGTCGACCCTGCCGCCGACCCCGACACCACGTGCGTCCCCGACGCGGCCGGCTTCTACGGGTACCCGTGCACGCCGATCGTGGCCCCGGGCCACGACGAGACGTGGCGCATCCGGATCGACAACGTCGGCAACGACCCGATCACCAAGCTCGTCGCGTACGACCGCATCCCCGCGCCGGGCGACACGGGCTCCTACGACACGACGCCGCGCGGCTCGCAGTGGCGGCCGTTCCTCTCCAACGAAAGGCCCCCGGTATTCCAGGACCTGCCGGCCGGCGCTCGCGGCACCGTCTACTACTCGGCGGCGACCGACTACTGCATGGACGACATCGAGGACCCGCTGGGCGAGCCGGTCTGCCCGACCGACGACCCGGCCACGGGCTGGGTGCCGCTGAGGAACGACATGTCGGACGAAGAGTTCGCCGCGATCCGGGCGCTGAAGATCGTGGTGACCTTCTCCGACGACCACCCGATGGCGCCCGGTGAGTTCGTCACGCTGGACAAGACGACGACCACGCCGGCGCGCGTTCCGGCGGCGGGGGACCGGTCGATCGCGTACGACTCGGCGGCGGCGGCGGCGGCGTACATCCGCCGGGACGGGTCGGTGCGCAACCTCCTGCCCACCGAGGGGCAGAAGGTCGGCGTCGCCACGGCGTCCGGCCCGTTGCAGGTGGACAAGATGGCGATCGGTGCGGGGCGGGAGTACGCGCCGGACTCGTTCGACCTCGAGGTGCGGTGCACGTCCGCCCCGGGTACGTGGGTGGAACGCGAGCTCGACCCGATCCCCATCACCGTCGTCCCTGGCGAACCGGTCACGGTGCCGAACCTGCCGTACGGCGCCGAGTGCACGATCACCGAAGGTGACAACGGCCAGACGGACCTCATCGTCGGCATGGTGACGATCGGTGAGGAGCCCGACCTCACGACCATCGTCGCGGTCAACGTCTACGAGCTCGCCGGCCTCGAGCTGTCCAAGACGGTGGAGAGCGACGCGGTCGACCAGGATGGCAACCCGATCGCCTACGGGCCGTTCGAGGCCACCGTGGAGTGCACGTTCCTCGGCGAGGAGGTGTACGCGGAGGGGTACGGGCCCGACACGCCGATGGTCGTGGAGCTGGCCGGCGACGGCACTCCGGTCGAGCTGACCGGCCTGCCCGCGAACGCCGAGTGCACGATCACCGAGACCGGCACTGCGGGCGCGCCCGGCACGTCGATGGCCGTGACGCAGGGAGACGACGACCCGGTCACCACGGACGGGACGTCGACGACCGTGACCCTCTTGCCGGACACCCCGGTGACCGGCGCGATCACCAACGAGGACGCCATCACGAACATCTTCGCCGTCGGTGCGATCAACCTCCAGAAGGTGGTCGAGGGCGAAGGCGGGGAGGCCTACGGATCCGGCCCGTTCCACCTGCAGGTGGTCTGCACCTACGACGCCGACGGCGACGGGCCGGGGGAGCCGGGCACCGTGTACGACGGCGAGGTGGTGCTCGGCGGCGCCGGTCCGCTCGAGATGCAGATCTCGAACCTGCCGGTGGGCGCGGAGTGCTCCGTCACGGAGACCGACGGTGGCGGCGCCACAGGGTCCGTCGTCGTGCCGGACACGGTGACGGTCGACGCCGACGAGGTCGCCCAGGTGGTCATCACCAACACGTTCGACGTCGGGACGATCGAGGTGGACAAGAACCTCGACGGCCTCGGCGCGCTCTACGGACCCGGACCGTTCGAGGTGACCCTCGCGTGCACCTACGGGGAGGACGCCGAGGGAGACCCGGTGACGATCGCCATCCCGGGCGGCGCCGTGCGGACCTTCGTGCCCGGCCAGCCGGCCGTGTACCAGGGCCTTCCGGTCGGGTCCGAGTGCACCGTCACCGAGACGGAGGACTTCGGCGCCACCGAAGTCACCATGAGCGTGGACGGTGGCGACCCGGTGGCCGGCACTTCGGTGGATGTCGTCGTGCCGCCCGCGAACGAGGACGGCTCGCCGGCCACCGCGAGGGTGACGGTGACCAACACGTTCCTCACCGCGCCCCTGCTGCTGGCGAAGGTGGTGGACGGCGACGCCGCGGACTTCGCACCAGGGATGCCGGACATCCCGCCACTCCCGGAGATGCCCGACGAGCCGGTGACGCCGGAGGAGCTCGCCGACCTGATCGCGCAGGTCGACGACTTCTACGCGCAGTTCCCGCTCGGGGGCATCCCGTACCAGGCCTCCCTCGAGTGCACCGTCCAAGGCGGAGACGTCCCGATCCCGGGCGGTCCGACGCGGCCCTTCGGGCCGGGCCTTCCGGGCGTGTACTTCGGCCTGCCGGTCGGGGCCGTGTGCTCCGTGACGGAGACCGAGGCCGGCGGCGCCACCTCGACGACCGTGCAGCCGGACCCGGTGCAGATCGATGAGCGTGTGCTGCCGGCCGACCCCCAGGTGGTCACGGCCACGAACACCTTCGACGCCGGCGCGATCCAGGTGGAGAAGGTCGTGGACGGCGACGGCGCGGAGTTCGTCACCGCACCGTTCGAGGTCTCCCTGGCCTGCACGTTCGAGGGGCAGGACATCGACATCCCCGACGGCGCGGCGCGCGAGCTCCACCCGGGCGACCCGGTCGGCTACGACGGCCTCCCGGTCGGCGCGGAGTGCGTCGTGACGGAGACCGATGACGGCGGTGCGGCCTCTTCGACCGTCTCGAGCGTCGACCCTTCGACAGGCTCAGGGGAGTCAGGCGGCGACCCGGGTGCGGTGACCGTCGCGGCGGGCGACGCCGTGCAGATCACGGTGACCAACACCTTCGACCCGCCGCCGCCGAACGCCGGCGGCGACCCGGGTGGTGGCCAGGGCGGGGACGACGGCTGGTCGCCGGGCTGGCTGCCGCGCACCGGTGCCGACGTCATGTGGCTCATCGGGATCGCGTTGTTCGTCACGGCTGCGGGCGTGGTGCTCGTGTCGGTCCGACGGCGTCACCAGCCCTGACAGGCGCCGTCGGATGCATGGATCCGCGAGCGGCCCGGGAGCTCCTCACCGGGCAGGATCTTGGCGCTGCACCTACCTTCGACATAGGTCGTGGCACGCGCAGAACGGCATGGCGCGGGCCTGCCTGCTCAAGTACCGCAGTCCGAGAAGAAGGAGCATGACATGGCGACTCTGACCGTCTGGAAGTTCGACTCCCCGACCGGTGCGCAGCAGGCCGAGGAAGCTCTGATGGCCCTGCAGAAGCAGGAGCTCGCCCAGGTCCTGGATGCCGCCGTCGTCTCCTGGGAGCCGGGCGCAAAGAAGCCCAAGACCCGCCAGCTGCATCACACGACCGGCTTCGGCGCCCTGGGTGGTGGCTTCTGGGGCCTGCTCTTCGGCCTGATCTTCTTCGTGCCGCTCCTTGGCGTGGCCGTCGGCGCAGCGGCGGGCGCGCTCGCGGGCTCGCTGACCGACGTCGGCATCGACGACGACTTCATCGACACGGTGCGCGGCCAGGTCACCGAGGGCACCTCGGCCCTGTTCGTGATGACGCAGGGCGTCGTCGTCGACCGGGTGAAGTCCGCGCTCGAGTCCCAGGGGATCAGGGGCCAGCTCATCGAGACCAACCTCTCGGCCGACGAGGAGGCCAAGCTCCGCGAGGTCTTCAACGAGGCCTGAGCACGGGTCGCCCGAAGGATCGGAGAGGGCCCACGATGGCCACGTTCACCGTCTGGAAGTTCGACACCCCCGAGGCCGCAGGAGAAGCCGCGTCGATCCTCAAGCATGCGGAGTCCGAGGGACTGATCACCGTGGTCGACCACGCGGTGGTGTCGTGGCCCGTCGGCCAGGCCACGCCGACGACGAAGCACAGCCACGACGACGAGCGGCGCGGCACCGGCTGGGGAGCCTTCTGGGGGCTGCTGCTGGGCGTGCTGTTCTTCATGCCGCTCATCGGCGCCGCGGCGGGCGCGGCGCTCGGCGCCCTCGCGAAGCACACCGAGGCCGTGGGGATCGACCGGACCCAGCTCGAGACCATCCGCGAGCAGGTCACCACGGGCACGTCGGCGCTGTTCGCCGTCACGCAGGACGGGGACACCGACCGCGTCGGCGAGCGGTTTCACGGCCTGCACGGCACCCTGATCGCCACCAACCTCACGGACGCGGAGCGCGCCGTGCTGCTGGAGACGTTCGGCTCCTGACCGGGAGGGTGCGGCAACGGTGCCGCACCCCCGAGACGACCGAGAGGGAGTACCGATGCGCCCCGGTCCCACGCCCCGGAACGCAGCCCTCGTGAGGTCCCGCGGATGGTGGTGGAAGACCCTGCTCGGGGGGATCCTCCTGTGGATCGTCACCGCGGGGGTCACGTACTCGACGCAGAACACGAACCTGGTGCCGACGGTCATCCTGCTGGGCAGCTTCCTCGTGCCGTTGGCCGTGGTGTTGTTCGTCGCCGAGCGGTCCCGCGGGATGCTCGACCCCGTGCTGCTGCTCATGGCGTTCTTCGTGGGCGGGATCTTCGGCGTGCTGGGCGCCTCGCTCCTCGAGTCGCACCTGTCGCCGGCGTGGTGGATGTACCTGGGCGTCGGGGCGATCGAGGAGCTGGTCAAGGCGGTCGTGTTCCTCGTCGTGGGTGCGCGCGTCGCGCAGAAGACTGGCCTCACGGGCGCGTGGCTCGGCGCGACCGTCGGCGCCGGCTTCGCCGCCTTCGAGTCCGCCGGGTACGCCTTCAACGCCGGGCTGACCACGCTCGGCAGGATCGACCTCGACTCGATGCTGCAGACCGAGGCGGTGCGCGGACTGCTGACGCCCGTGGGACACGTGCTGTGGACGGCCGTCCTCGGCGCCGCGATCTTCGGCGCGGCGTCCGCCGCGGGCCGGTACCGCCTCACCGGCAAGGTGGTCCTCGCGTACGTCGCGGTGGTGCTCCTGCACTCGCTGTGGGACTCGATGGGCTTCCTGGCCGCGTTCCTCGCACTCGAGGTCACGGGCGGGCTGCACCAGGCCCTCGACTACGGCCAGCTGTTGCCGGCCACCGCCGACGCGGCCTCGACGTACTCGACGATCTTCTACGTCCTCGGGCTGGCCGTGATCTCGGTCGTCGGGGTACTGCTCCTGCGCCGGTGGGCGCGCGCCCGCCCCGTGGCGTCCGCCGCTCGTGCCGGCGCCGCGATGTCGTAAGCAGGGCGAGCTCCTGGGTTTCGACAGGCTCAACCAGCGGGTTGCGACGAGCTCAGCCAGCGGTCGGCGTCGGCGTGGCTGTGCAGCCGCACGACCTGCAGGTGCGGGGCGTCGACGGCCAGCCGCTGGTCGAGTCCCCGCAGCTTGTGCCGGGTGTCCCACGCCCAGCGCACGATGTGGTCCCGGCTCGTGAAGAACGTGGCCAGCGGCGGCTCGACGTTGCCGTTCCACAGCTCGACGCGGTGCCGGCGCCGGTGCAGCGTGCGCCGCACCACCTGCGTCATGACGACGCGCACGGGCAGGTCGAGCCACACCAGCATCTCGGCGCGCTCCAGCAGCAGGGGTCGCACCTGGCGGTACTGCCACTCCGTCACCCACGCGTCGCCGGCGGCGAGCGCCCGCGCGTCGGCCTCGAACTCCGGCCGTGGCGTCCACGCGGGGCCGTGATGCAAAGCGTCGAGCTCGGTGTGCGGCACGCCGAGGGCCGTGGAGATCCGCCCGGCCAGCGTCGTCTTGCCCGCGCCCGACGTGCCGGCAACGAGGATCCGCCGGGGGTTCCGGACTGGCTGGGGAACCGGGGCGTGGTGGGGCATCCGCGGGAGCCTACGTGATCCGGGCGGCCAGCCGCGGGCCGCCGGCGTCATCGTGAAGACTCTTGCCATGCTGCTAGTACGGTATGGAGAAATCTGCCAACCGATCTGCCAACCTAGGGTCGTCGTCGACCCGGACGGACGGAGAGCTCATGCCGACCTCCTCGCACCCGCCGCACGCCCGGCCGCCGGAGCCGGCGGAGGCAGGGCTGCTCGAGGGGCGCGCCGACGACGAGGGCTGGTCGTCCGCCGCGGCCCTCCTCACCACGCCGGGGTCGGTGCGCGAGTTCGCCGACGGGCCAGATGCCGCCGGCCGGACGGGCGCCGCGAGCCTGTTCGACCTCGCGTCCGTGACCAAGGCGTTCGTCGCCGTCGCCGCGGCGACCGCCGTCGACGACGGGCTGCTCGACCTCGACGCGCCAGCCCGCGAGATGCTGGACGTCCCCGCGACGGCGAGCGGCGCGACGGCGCGCCAGCTGCTCACGCACTGCGCCGGCCTGCGCGACAGCTCGCTCGTCTGGCGCACGTCGTCCGACCCCGCCGCCGTGCTGGACGACGCCCTCGGCCCGCCCGTCGAGGCGCCCGGGTCCGTACACCGGTACTCGTGCCTCAGCTTCATCGTCCTCGGCCGGCTCCTGGAGGAGCTCACGGGCGAGCGGCTCGACCGCCTGGTCGCCGGAAGGGTCGCGGAGCCGATCGGTGCCACGGGGCTCCGGTGGTCGCCCGTGGGAGGCGACGGCGGCCCCGCCGACCCCACTGACCTCGTCCCGACCGAGCCGGGGACGCCGACCGGGCGGGTGCACGACGAGCTGGCCGCGGCGATCGGCCGCCCCGTGGGCAACGCAGGGCTGTTCGGCACGCTGGACGACGTCGCCCGGCTCGCGGGCCTGGTCGCGTCGCGCGGCGTCGCGGGCGGCCGCCGCGTCGTGAGCGAGGAGTCGTGGCGCGCGCTGGTCGAGCCGGACGCCGGCGCGCGACGTGCGGGGGCACCCTGGGGTCAGGCGCTCGGGCTGCGGCGGGGCGACCCGGGGTTCATGGTGACAGAGGACCAGGTGGGCCACACGGGGTTCACGGGGACGTCGTTCGTCGTCGACCTCGCGACGGGCGCGTCCGCCGTGCTGCTGACGAACCGGGTGCACGCCGGCCGAGGGGCGAGCGTGCAGCGGCGCCGTCGGCGGCTGGCGGCCGTCGTCGCTCGCGGGGCATCGCTGCCGGACAGGAACACGGAGGTGCGGGGATGACGGGGCGGACCACGACCGGCGACGGGCACGGCTTCGAGCTGCGCACGGACCTGCTGAGCCGGGTGGCGCACGCCCACGACGCCTCCCACTACCTGCTGCGCCCGGAGGCGGTGGTGCGCGCGCACGACCGCGACGGCGTGGTCGCGGCGATGCGCGAGGCCGACCGGCGCGGCCTGCCGGTGACGTTCCGCTCGGGCGGCACGAGCCTGTCGGGCCAGGCGTCGGGCGCGGGCATGCTGATCGACACGCGCACCCGGTTCACGCGGGTGCGGGTGCTGGACGGCGGGGAGCGCGTGCGCTGCGAGCCCGGCGCCACGCTGCGGCTGGTGAACGCCCACCTGGCCCGGCACGGCCGGCGCCTGGGCCCCGACCCGGCGAGCGAGATCGCGTGCACCGTCGGGGGAGTGGTCGCGAACAACTCCAGCGGCATGTCGTCGGGCATCACGCGTACCGCCTATCGGACCGTGGAGTCGATGACGGTGGTGCTGCCCAGCGGCACGGTCGTGGACACCGGCACCCCGGACGCCGACGCGCGCCTCTCCGCCGTCGAGCCCGCCCTCTACCGCGGCCTGTCCGAGCTGCGCGACCGCGTGCGCAGCAGCGCGACGATGCGCGCCGAGGTGGAGCGCCAGTTCGCGATGAAGAACACGATGGGCTACTCGGTCAACGCGCTGCTCGACCACGACACGCCGGCGAAGATCCTCGAGCACCTCATGGTCGGGTCGGAGGGCACTCTGGGCTGGGTCGCGGAGGTCACCTTCCGCACCGTCCCGCTGCTGACGAAGGTCGCGACCACGTTGCTCGTCTTCGACTCTCTCGAGCGGGCCACCGACGCGCTGGTGCCGCTGGGAGCCTCCGGGCCGGAGGCGATCGAGCTCATGGACGCCGCGTCGCTGCGCGTGGCGGCGCCCGACCCGAAGGCGGACGCGTCGATGCGGGCCCTCGCCCGGGGCGCGGGCATCACCGGCCAGACGGCGCTGCTCGTGGAGTACCGGGCCGCGACCGACGACGCGCTCGCCCCGCTGCAGGACGCCGCCCGCGCCGTCGTCGACAGCCTCGCGCTCGAGGTGCCCGCCACCCTCACGACCGACCCGGACACCCGCGCGCGCCTGTGGCGCGTGCGCAAGGGCCTGTACACGGCGGTCGCGGGCGCGCGCCCGGCGGGGGCGACGGCGCTGCTGGAGGACGTCGTCGTGCCGGTGCCGGACCTCACCGCGACCGTGCGCGACCTGGGCGGCCTGTTCGCCCGGCACGGGTACGACGGGACCCTCAACGACGAGGCCGTGACGTTCGGGCACGCCAAGGACGGCAACCTGCACTTCATGATCACGCCGCGGCTGGGCGACGCGGCCGAGCTGGACCGGTACGCGGCGTTCAGCGACGACCTTGTCGACCTGGTCCTCGGGCACCGGGGTTCGCTCAAGGCGGAGCACGGCACCGGCCGCATCATGGCGCCGTTCGTGCGCCGCCAGTACGGCGACGACCTGTACGCCGTGATGCGCGAGATCAAACGCCTGCTCGACCCCCGCGGTCGCCTCAGCCCGGGCGTGATCATCACCGACGACCCGCGCGAGCACCTGCGCGACCTCAAGATCGAGGCGTCCGCCGGCGGCGAGGACGCGCCGTTGGTGGACCGCTGCGTGGAGTGCGGGTACTGCGAGCCCGGCTGCCCGTCGCGGACGGTGACCACCACGCCGCGGCAGCGCATCGCGCTGCTCAAGGAGCTGGCGGTGGCGCCCGAGGCCGAGCGTGAGGAGCTGCAGCGCGCCTACCAGTACTGGGGCGTGGAGACCTGCGCGGCGGACTCCATGTGCGTGGAGGCGTGCCCGGTGGGCATCGACACGGGCATCGTGATGAAGGGGCACCGCGCGCGGTCCCAGCCCGCGCTCGTGCGCAAGGGCGGCGAGGCGCTGGCAGGCAGCTGGGGGCCCGTCGTGGACGTGCTGCGCGGCGCGCTCGGCGTGGTGCAGGCGGTACCGACGCCGGTGGTGCGGGTGGTGTCGGAGGTCGCGCGGGGTGTCGTGGGCACCGACGTCGTGCCGCGGGTGGACGACGACCTGCCCGGCCCGGGCCCGCAGCGCGACGAGCGCGACCTGGTGGCCGCTGACGGCGGTGCACCCCGGGCCGTCCTGTTCGCGTCGTGCATGGGCGAGCTGTTCGCCCCGGCCTCGCCGGTTGAGCCTGTCGACACCCCGCTGGTTGAGCCTGTCGAAACCCCGCCGGTTGAGCCTGTCGAAACCCGACGGCCGGGGCTGGGTGCCGAGGCGGCGCTGCGCGCGCTGTGCGAGCGGGCCGGCGTCGGCCTCGTCGTCCCGGAGGGCATCGGTGGCCTGTGCTGCGGCACCCCGTGGGTGAGCAAAGGCCTGCCCGACGGCGCGGCGAGGATGGCGCGCCAGGTGCTCGACGCCCTGTGGACGTCCACGCGCGGGGGCGAGCTGCCCGTGGTGTGCGACGCGTCGAGCTGCACGCACGGGCTGGTCGAGACGCCGCACCACCTGTCGCCCGAGGACGCCGAGCGGTTCGCGAAGCTGCGCATCGTCGACGCCGTGACGTTCGCGCGCACGGACGTGCTGCCGGCGCTCGCGGCCAAGGGCGTCGACGTCGACCGGCTGCCGAGCGTCGTCGTGCATCCCACGTGCGCCACCGTGCACCTGGGCGCGGTGGACGACCTGCGCGCCGTCGCGGCCGCCGTCGCAGACGACGCCGTGGTACCCGCCGCCTGGGGCTGCTGCGGCTTCGCCGGCGACCGCGGCATGCTGCACCCGGAGCTCACCGCGGCGGCGACACACGCCGAGGCGGCGGACGTCGCGGCGGGCGAGCGCGGGCTGCCGGGCGGCCGGTACGACGCCTACGTCTCCTCCAACCGCACCTGCGAGATGGGCATGTCGCGCGCCACGGGCAGGGACTACGTGCACGTGCTGGAGCTGCTGGAGGCGGCGACGCGCTGAGACCCACCCGTCGAGGAGTCTCAACCCTCGAGGTCGAGCACGGCCTCCAGTTCGGCCACGCTCGGGAGCGCGGCGCGCGCGTCGTCGGGCAGGCCTGGTAGCGCAGCCGTTCGGTAGAGAGGACTACCCGGACCCACCGGAAGGCTGTGCTCTCCTCATCTGCGCGGCTGCCCTCCGCGCCGATGTCCACGACGTCCACGACATGCGCCGATCCTGCGGCGACCACCCTGCAGCGACGTCCCTCGACGACACACCAAGGGTCGGGCCAGAGTGAGAGGTCACCCATGCCGCGGGCGATGCTGGTGTGCCGCAATCAGCCGGCGGCGCTCACGCGGAGATCCCGTTGAGTTCGACCTCAGCACTGGATGCGACTTGTGTCGTGGCAAGGAAATTCGTCATGACTTCCACGCTAAGAGGACTATTCACGGTGACCGTCCCAGGCGGTCGAGCTCGAGGTTCGTGACGATGCGGATCGCGCGGGGTGGTTCGGCGAGTCGTCCGCGGTATCCGGTGGCGAGCCCGGCGCTGCGATCACGCAGCCGTGGACGTGGTGGGGGTGTCGGAGCGGTAGGAGTGCCCGAGTTGGGTGCTGAGTCCGAAGTAGTGACGGAAGCTGTAGATCAGCGGCTCCCATACCCCGGGATCCACATGGCCGGTGCCCGGCACCACGATCTGCTCAGCGGCGTGGACCCGGCTCACGGCCACCTCGATGATCATGAACCCGCCCGCTGCCCCAGGGATCACGTTCACGGCTTCACCTTCGAGCTGGAACGGGCACTCCGCCACCCGCGGTGGCCGGACCGTCGCGGACGGGGCGGGGGTCAACCCCGCGGCACCGAATTTGTCCGGTTCGAACCTCATTCCAGCGGGTTTGCTCGCCGGGACCGGGAACCGCCCCGTCAACGACGCCAGCCGTTCAATGTTCGCCCACGACCCCGCGGACGGCACACTTACGACCAGCTCAGGTCGTTCGAGAAGATTCGCGACGGTCTGACCGGCTGAGCCGATCCCGAGAACCAGGGTGTGGCCCAGCGCCCATGCCGAGGAGATCGGCGCGAGGTTGAACGTCCCGTCGGAGTTCTCGGTCGTGACCAACACCACCGGGGTTCCGAAATACAGAATGTTCGGCTCGATCACGACAAAGCCGTCAGCACCAACCTGTGATTCGACGTCAACAGCACTACTCATGCCGTCCAGCGTAAATGCTGGACACTTCGGTCAGAGGCGAACTATGCCGCACGACGTGCTCCGCGCTTCGACGGGACTGGTGCACGGAGAGGTGACGCCCCACGTGTGGTGCCGTGAGGCGCTGCTGGAGGGATGTGTCCCGTGCCCAGACAGACCCCGTCCCAACGAGTTCCGCGACGACGTCGTCGCGATCGCTCGGCAGGGCGATACCCGGGTCGCGCAGGTCGCGAAGGGCTTCGGCATCAGCGAGTCGTGCTGGCGTAGCTGGCTGCAGGCCGCCGATGTCGAGGACGGCGCCAAGCCGGGGCGCGACCGCGTCGGAGTCGGCGGTCGAGCCCGTCGTGGTCTCGACAGGCTCGACCGACGATGACGGGCTCAGCGGACGGGGCGCACCACCATGGCCGCGCCGCCGCCGCGGCGGCGCGGCTCGGACACGGCGGTCAGCAGGCCGTCGTCCCCGATCTGCACGGCGGTGGCGGCGCCGATCTCGGCGGCCGACGTGAACTGGTCGCCCGCCGCCACGAGCGTGTGCCCGTACGCCTCGAGCGCGGGGCCGTACGCCTCGATGAACTCGGGCTCGGCGGTGACCGACGCGGTGTTGCGCTGCGCGGCGCGCGGGGCGGCGAGGGCTTCGCCGATCGGCATGCCGCGGTCGAGGTGGTTGGTGAGCGTCTGCAGCACCGTCGTGATGATGGTGGAGCCGCCGGGGGAGCCGAGCGCGAGCACGGGCTCGCCGTCGCGCAGCACGATCGTGGGCGCCATGGACGACCGGGGCCGCTTGCTGGGCTGGATGCGGTTCGGGTCGGCGGCGTCCCACACGGGGGAGAAGTCGGTGAGCTCGTTGTTGAGCAGGAAGCCGCGGCCCGGCACCACCATGCCTGACCCGCCTGTCTGCTCGATCGTCAGGGTGTACTCGACGACGTTGCCGCGCTTGTCCACGACGGTGAGGTTGGTCGTCGAGACGTTCTCCGTGTCGGTCTCGACGGGGGCGACGGTCTCGCCGCACTCGGCGTCGTCGGCGTCGACGTCGCCCGGCGCGACCGGCTTCATCGCCGCCGTCTCCGGGTCGAGGAGGCAGGCCCGCTCGGCCGCGAAGTCGTCCGACAGCAGGGTGTCCAGCGGGACGTCGACGAAGGCGGGGTCACCCACGTACTTGCCGCGGTCGGCGAACGCGATCGCGCTGGCCTCCAGGTAGTGGTGCAGGTACGCGGCGTCGTCCATGGCGGCCAGGTCGAAGGTCTCGAGGAGGTTCAGCGACTCGCCGACGGTCGAGCCGCCGCTGGACGACGGGGCCATGCCGTAGACGTCGTAGTCGCGGTAGTCGGAGCGGGTCGGGTCCTGGAGCAGCGCCTCGTACCCGGCGAGGTCGTCGAGGTCGAGATGGCCGGGCGGGACCGGCAGGTCGGTGCCCGGGGTGGTCCGCGGGTGCTGGACGACGCCGACCATCTCGGCGGCGAGCCGGCCGCCGTAGAAGGCGCCCGTGCCGCGCCTGGCGAGCAGGTCGTACGTGTGCGCGAGGTCCCGGTTGCGGAACGTGCTCCCGACCGCGGGCGGCTCGCCGCCCGGCAGGAACAGCTCGGCCGTGGCGGGGAAGGCGGCGAAGCGCTCGGCGTTGTCCGCCGTCTGGTCGTGGAACGTCTGGTCGACGACGAACCCGCGCCGCGCGAGCTGGGTGGCGGGCTTGAGCGCCTTCCGCAGCGAGTACGTGCCCCACTCGTCGAGCGCCGCATCCCACGTGGCGGGCGTGCCCGGTGTGCCGACCGACACTCCGCTGGTGACGAGCTCCGGCGTGAACGGGTACGGCTCGCCTGTGGCCGGGTCGATGAACGCGTCGTTCGGCATGTCAGCCGGGGCGGTCTCGCGGCCGTCGATGGTGTGCACCTCGCCGCTGCGGGCGTCGTAGTAGACGAAGTACCCGCCGCCGCCGACGCCCGCGCTGTACGGCTCCGTCACGCCGAGCGCGGCCGCGGCGGCCACTGCCGCGTCGACGGCGTTGCCGCCCTTGCGCAGCACGTCCAGCCCGACGCGGCTTGCCTCCGGGTCCACGGTGCTGATCGCGCCCCCGTACCCGACGGCGGTGGGCACCTTCTCGTCGTCGCGGGGGTGGGCGCCCGCCGCGGTGGACCCGACGAGGGCGGTGGTGGCCGCCAGGGTGAGGGCGGCGAGGCCGGCGGCGGGTCTCGACAGGCCCGACCGCCCTGGCCGGAGCGGGCGAGCGGAACGACGGTGGTCCATGACGCCTCCTGGCAGGGGTGGGTAGGGGCCTCCGGACCACCGTGCCGCGTCCCGGCCCAACTCGCGCGCGGGGGCGTGAGGTCGGCCGGGACGGAGCGCCCCTCGGTCAGAGGCGCCACTCCGTGCGGTACTCCGGGTGTCGCGCGTACGGGAGCGCGAGCGACCGGAGGATGCGGTCGCCGACGAAGGCGATCCCGCTTTCCGTGCGGGCCGTCACGGCCCGGTCGAGGTCCACGGTCATGTCGAGCCCGGTGGCCTCGTAGGCCAGCTCCACGACGCGCCGCTTCGACTCGCACTCGGCCGCCGCCCGAGTGGACCACCGGTCGTCGACGTCCGCAGCCGCGGCCTCGTCGTCAGCGATCCGAGCGAGCAGGAACTCCGTGAGCGTCATGGGGCCATCTTCCCCCGGGGCGGGTCATCGTGGTGTGACATCCGCGCTACCGCGGGCCGGGCACCACCGGCAGGTGCAGAGCCTGCTCGGCGGGACCGGACGTGACGGTGGCATGGTTCGCGAACGAGCACCGTGACGAACAGCACGAGCTGGCCGCGGGCGCCGAGGCGCTGGGTCGGGAGCGGCGGAGGACCGTGGTCCGGCTTGGTCACAGCCGTTTCGCCAGGAACAGCGAGTCCCCGTGCGCCTCGTCCCGCTCCACGCGGCCGGTCTCGACGAACCCCACCTTGGTCAGCACCCGGCGGGACGCGGCGTTCCAGTCACGGACCGTGGCCCACAGACGCCGGTACCCCGACTCCCGCGCCCGGTCGAGCACCGCCCGGGCCGCCTCGGTCGCGTACCCCTGACCCCAGGCCCTCTGCAGGAACTCGAACGCCAGCTCCGGCTCGTCGGCCGGGCCGTGGGTGTTGGCGATCAGCCCGCAGTAGCCGATGGCGTCGCCGGAGCCCTTCCGTTCCGCCGCCAGCAGCTCGAGCGACCGGGAGGGCGAGCCCTGGCGGATCCAGCCCTCGACGTCCGCGAGGGACGGGCGCCCCGCGGCGTCGATCCGGCGGTGCGCGGGGACGCGCGGGTCGCGCTCGGCCCACATCTCGCGCTGGATCGCGGCCTCGGACACGTGCCAGGGCCGGAGCAGCAGCCGTTCGGTCTCGAGCACGGTCTCGGGCTCGGGAACGGGAACGGTCGACGCACCCGCTCGGCGGAGGATCTCGTCGACGACCCGATCCTGGGGCCGGGTGGCGTCGACGACGATGCCGTCCGGCGGGATGTCTTCCTTCGTCCGGTGCAGGCGCACCGCCACGTCCCGTTCCGCCTGCTTCCCGCCCCACTCGTCCTCCGGCCGCCGCTCGAGGCGTCGGAGCAGCGTCTCGAGGTCGACCTCGAGGACGAAGACACCGTCGAACAGGTCGATGAACCGGGAGGAGTTCCGGGAGCCGCCGCAGAAGAACGTCACCTCGTCCTCCTGGTCGGCGACCAGGGCCCGCACCGCGTCGACGCGCCACACGTGGTGCTCGTGCGCGAAGCCGCCCGTGGGTTCGCCGGTCTCCGGGTCGCCCTGATAGGCCAGCTCTCGGTCACCGTGGACGGCGCGGAACCCGCGCCGCTGCAGCTCGGTGGCGACCGACGTCTTGCCGGTGCCGGAAACGCCCTCGACCAGGTAGTTCCGCACGCCCATCGCCCGACCCTACAAGGGCGCGCGAGGCCGCCGGCGGGGCCGCCACCGCACTCCCGCTCGCTACCGTTGCCCCTGCAGCTCGCAGGTGCGCGAGCGAACGAGGCCAGGCGCGTAGGGGGGCACGGCGTTGGTAACGCTACCAGGGACGGTCACCGCGGTCGACATCGGCGGGACGCACGTGTCGTCCGCGATCGTCGACCCGGCGCTCGGCATCCACGAGGAGCGGCGGGTGCCGCTCGACGCCGACGGCGGCGTGGACGACCTCCTGGACCGCATCGCGGAGTGCGCGAGCGACCACAGCCGAGGGACCGACGGCGTCGCCGTGGCTATCCCGGGGCCGTTCGACTACGCCCGTGGCGTCGGCGACTTCCGGGGAGTCGCGAAGTTCGGCCTGCTCAGCGGCGTCGACGTCCGCGCCGCGCTCGCGGAGCGCTGGGGCCGCCCCCCGGACAAGCTGCGCTTCCTCAACGACGCCGAGGCGTTCGGCCTGGGGGAGTGGGTGGCCGGAGCCGGTGAGCGCGCGGGGCGCTGCGTCGCGCTGACCCTCGGCACGGGTGTCGGCAGCGCCTTCATCGACCACGGGCGGTGCGTGAGCTCCGGGTCGGAGGTGCCGACCGACGGGAATCTCCACACGGTCGAGGTCGACGGCGTACCGCTGGAGGAGCGCGTCTCCCGCCGCGCGCTGATGCAGTCCTACCGGGACCGCACCGGTCGTGACGCGGACGTGGCGGACATCGCCGGGCGCGCTCGGGTGGGCGACCGGCACGCCTCCGACGTCCTCGCGTCCGGCATGCGGACGCTCGGCCGGGCCCTCGCCCCGTGGCTCGTGCGCTTCGGGGTGGACCGGCTGGTCGTCGGCGGCTCCATGGCGGAGTCCGCCGATCTGCTGTTCCCGCCGCTGCGCAGCCAGCTCACGGCGTCGACGGGCACCGCGGCCCGCATCCGGCGAGGCGTCCTGCCGGCAGAACGGGCCAGCATGATCGGCGCGGTGGTCGGGACGTCGAGCCCGTAGCGAGCGCTCGGTGCGTCTGCGCGGTCCTTGCGCCGCTCGCGTTGGTAACGTTACCGTGACGCCGACCCGCTCCGCGTGGCGCCTCCTTGTCCTGCTGCCGGGGGTGCCACCACCCCGAGAGGAGACCTGGTGTCAGAGACGACACGGATTCCGAACGCGATCAGCAGGCGTGCACTTCTTCGCACCACGGGAGTCGCGGGCGCACTCGCGCTGCTGCAGGGGTGCGCACGCGGGTCCCTCACCCGGGCCGCGCCGGGCCCCGACGTGACGTTGACGAGCGACAACCCCAGCTGGACCCCCGGCTTCACGAGCGCGGCCGAGGTGCTGAGCGCCAAGGTCGGCCACGGGATCGCCGTGCGCGCCAATCCCGACACCAGCAGCTACCAGCAGATCGTGCGGACGGCTGCGCGCACGGACTCCACCACGGACCTCGTGAAGTGGTGGAACGGGTATCGGCTGCGCGACGTGGCACGCAGCGGGGTCTTCGTCGACCTGTCTCAAGCCTGGGACAAGGCGGAGTCGCACGGTTGGGTCAGCCCGAGCATGCGCGAGAGCTTCAGCCACGAGGGCAGGCCCTATGCGGTCCCGCTCTACCAGTCCTACTACGCGATGTACTACAGCAGGCCCGCGTTCGAGAAGCTCGGCCTGCGGGAGCCGCAGACCTGGGACGAGCTCATCGCCGTCGCCGAGGAGCTCCGGGACGCGGGGATCACCCCGATCATCAGCGGCGGGATCAACACCTGGGAATCGCTCATCTGGTTCCAGCAGCTGGTCAACGGCATCGATCCCGAGTTCTACACGGAGCTGACCGAGGGCCGCGCGTCGTACCTGGACGACGTCGCCGTGGAGGCGATGGAGACGTGGGTCGAGATGTACGACCGCGGCCTGTTCTCGTCCCCCGACACCGGAGGGACGGAGAACCCCGGGCGCTTCCAGGAGGCGTCTGCCGGGATGCACCTGTACGGCACCTGGGACGCCAACTCCTACGTCCGGGCAGGCCTCGGTGACGTCTTCGGCCTGTTCATGGTGCCGCCGAAGAACCCGTCGGCGCCGCTCACCCTCCTCACCGAGAGCGGCGCCCTCGCCGTCGCGGAGAACGCGCACAAGCGGGACGAGGCGCTCGCGGTGGCGGGATCGTGGTTGGACACCGACGTGCAGCACGCCTGGGTCGATTTCCTGGGCGACCTGTCGGCGAACCCCGCGGCGCTGCCGTCGATCCCGGCGGTGCGCGAGTTCGGCGCGACCGTCGCCGACGCCGAGCCCCTCCTGGCCACCCGCTACTGGGAGGCGTCCCCTCCGGTGATGGTCGAGGGCAACGTCCAGGAGCTCGGAGCATTCATGGCCGAGCCGACGTCGGGCATGGCCCGCTCCGCGTTGCGGCGCATGCAGGACCGCGCCGAGGCCGAGTGGAAGAGGTGGGAGCTGTGACCCGGTACCGCAAGGGCGTCCGCGGCCGCCCCGGCGCGGCTGCCCCCGCGAGACCCGGAACCGCCACCCGCGTGCAGCTCGCGCTGTTCCTCGCCCCGGCGGTCCTCCTGGTGACCGTGCTGCTCTTCCTGCCGTTCGCGTTCACCGCGTACCGGAGCTTCTTCAACGACGACGGCCTGCAACGCAGCTGGGTCGGGCTCGAGAACTACATCTCCCTGATCACCGACGAGTCGTTCACGCGTGCCCTGCTGAACACCGCGATCTGGACGGTCGGCACGCTGCTGCTGCCGGTGCTGCTGGGACTGCTGATCGCCGTCGGCACCAACAACATGAGCTGGGGGCGCATCGCACGCTTCGCGGTCGTGCTGCCGTACGCGCTGTCCGGCGCGACGACGGCCATCCTGTGGAACTTCATGCTCCAGTCGGACGGTGCCGTCAACGACATGCTCGCCCTGCTCGGGCTCTCGGGCTTGCAGCAGGAGTGGCTGCTCGACTGGCCGATGAACACCATCGTCATGATCATCGCGACCACCTGGCAGGCCACCGGGGCGAACATGATCCTCTTCCTGGTCGGGCTCCAGTCCATCCCCACGGAGACGATCGAGGCCGGCCGGCTGGACGGGGCCAGCGGACTGCGGCTGCTGGGCAGCGTGATCCTGCCGCAGCTGAAGCCCATCACCATCGTCGTGATCGGGATGTCCCTGGTCGCGAGCCTCAAGACCTTCGACATCGTCTGGCTGCTGACCAAGGGCGGGCCGGGGACGGCCTCGGAGACGCTCGCTCTGACGATGTTCCGGCAGACGTTCACGCTCAGCCGGTACGGCTACGGGGCCGCGGTCGCCGTGGTGCTCACGGTGATCGTGCTCGCCGCCTCCTGGGTCTACCTGAGCCGCCAGCTGCGGACCAACCGTTGAGGAAAGGGGCGTAGCGATGAGACGAGGACTGCACGGTGCCTTGCTCGCAGTCGTAGCTTTTGTCTGGCTGATCCCCTCCTATCTGGCGGTGGTGAACGCCTTCACCTCCCCCGCCGACTATGCGGGGCCGCGATGGTGGTTCACGTCCTTCTCGTTCTTGGACAACCTCCGCGTCGCTTTCGAGGCCTCCGCCATCGGCCAGGCGATGTGGAACACCTTGCTGTACGCCACGGGCGCGGGGGTGCTTTCCGTCGGTATCGCCGCGCTGGCATCTTTCGCCGTGGTGATCATGCCGGTGAAGCGGCCCGCGCTGTGGTTCTGGATCGTCTACGTCGGGACACTCCTGCCGCTGCAGGTCTTCCTCTCGCCGCTGTTCAACGGCTATGCCGCGTCGTCCCTCTACGACACGCAGTACGGCATGCTGCTGATCTACACGGCCGTCGCCATTCCGTTCGCCTTCTTCGTCATTCGCAACTACATGACGACGGCGCCGAAGGAGATGATGGAGGCCGCCCAGCTCGACGGCGCGAGCTGGATCATGATGTTCTTCCGCATCCACCTGCCGCTGGCACGAGGCGCCCTGCTGGCCGCCTTCCTCTTCCAGTTCCTCGCCACCTGGAACGACCTGCTGTTCGGCATCACCCTGTCGACCAGCCCGAACGTGCGCCCGCTGATGGCCGCGCTGGCCGAGCTCAACGGCCAGTACGCGGGCCTGGGCCCGCCCGTCATCCTGGCCGCCGGCATCGTCGCCTCCGTGCCGACGGCGCTCCTCTTCCTCACCTTCCAGAGGTTCTTCGTGAGCGCCCTGCGCCTCGCGCCCTGACCCCGACGACCGACTCGACCGACCCTGACCGACCTCGACCCGCACCTTCACCTTGATGGGGATTCCTGGATGACAACCGCACTGGTCAAGAACCGACCCTGGTCCCTCGAGCGAGCTCGTTCCGGGCTCGTCGACCGCGCCGTCGCCGCCGAAGGCGTGTTCGGCGGCCGGCGCCTCCGCGTGATCCCCGAACCGCTGTTGCGCCGGGGCGACGACGGCCTGCTCCAGTCGATCCGCCTCGAGGTCGACGCGCCCGTCGACCTCGGCCAGATCCTGGTGCGCAGCAGCGCGGGGACGTCGGGCCCCGCGTCGACGCTGCCCGGCCCGGGCGGCAGCGCCCGCGCGCTGCTGCCGGCCGTCGACGAGACCACCAAGGTCACGCTCGAGCTGCCGGGGCTGGGCACGGACGCCGCGCTCACCTTCGCCCAGGAGCCGGTCCGGGAGTGGTCCATCCACCTCGTCCAGCACTCGCACTACGACATCGGGTACACCGACCCGCAGGGCCGGGTGCTGCGCGAGCAGCTCGCCTTCCTCGACTCCTGTCTCGACCTCGCGCGTGCCTCCCGGGACCGGCCCGAGGACGCGAGGTTCCGGTGGTCGCTGGAGGCGCTCTACCCGCTCGCGGCGTGGATCGACGCGCGTCCGCGCGCCCAGGTCGAGGAGTTCTTCGACCTGGTCCGGGCCGGGGAGATCGAGCTGACCGCCCTGCCGTACAACCTGCACCTGGACACGTGCTCTACCGACGAGCTGCACGAGCTCCTGCGCTTCTCGCGTGAGCTGCGCCAGCAGCACGGCGTCGAGATCGCCGCCGCCATGCAGACCGACGTCCCCGGCCAACCGGTGGGCCTGCCCGCCGCGCTCGCGCAGCAGGGCGTCTCCTACCTCTCCGTGGCGCACAACTGGGCCGGGCGTTCGGTGCCGCACCTGATCGGCGGCCAGCACCTGCCGCGGCTGTTCCGGTGGCGCGCGCCGTCGGGGGAGAGCGTGCTGGTGTGGATGACCGACTCCCCGCACGGCCTGGCGTACAACGAGGGGGCGACGGTCGGGTTCACCACGGACTACCAGACGGTCGACGACCTGCTGCCCGCCTACCTGACCTCCTTGGTCGCCAACTCCTATCCCTACGGGCCCGGGGCGTTCGGGTGGCACGGCCCCGCCGTCACGGACCGCGAGCCGTACCCGCACGACGTGCTGCACCTGCGGGTGCTGGGCCGCTCCGGCGATAACGCGCCGCCCACGCTGCTGCACGCGGACATCGCGCGGCAGTGGAACGAGACCTGGGAGTTCCCGCGGCTGCGGACGTCCACGAACACCGAGTTCTTCCGCGAGGCCGAGCAGCGCGTAGGGGAGGAGATCCCGACCCTCACCGGCGACTGGGGGGACTGGTGGGTCGAGGGCGTCGGGAGCGCGGCCCACCCCCAGGCCCTGGTCCGTCGGGCGCAGTCGCTGGTGACCGACGCCCAGATGGTCAACGCCGTCGGCCGCGAGCTCGCCGGCAGCTCCATCCCGGACGAGGCCGCGCGGTCCCGCGAGGTGTACGGCGCGATCTCGATGTTCAACGAGCACACCTGGGGCGCCATGGACCCGTGGCAGGCCTCGGACTCGGGAGGCAGGGCCGGCCAGGAGCAGTGGCACTGGAAGTACGCCCGGTCGCTCGAGGCCTACGACGGCGCCGAGCTGCTGCTGGACACCGCCGTGGCCTATGCCGGGGCGGGCCTGACCGAGGAGCCCGACGCCCTCGCCACCTATCAGGTGGTCAACCCCACCGGACTCGAACGCACGAGCACGGTCACCCTGTTCGTCCGCGAAAGCCGGGCCGCCCTCGACGCGGCGCTGGAGGTCCGCGACGGCCGCACCGGGGAGGTGCTGCCGAGCGAGCAGGTCCCGCAGTCGAACCCCGTGCACCGGGCCGCCGGCCAGTTCCTGCGCCTGCGCGTGCCGGGCGTGCCGGCCGCCGGGGCGGTCCGGCTCACCGTCCACCCGGCGACGGAGGGCGGGGAGCCCCGTGGGGAGCTGCGGCCCGAGAGCGCGTCGGCGTCCGGCCCGGTGATCCTCGAGAATGCGCACCTGCGGGTCGAGGTCGACCTGCGCCGCAGCTGCATCGCCTCGATCCACGACAAGGCGACCGGCCGCGAGATCGTCGACCAGGACGCCGTGGTCGGCATGAACGCCTACCTCTATGACACGTACACGTCGGCCCCCGGGTTCAACCACCAGTCGAACAAGACGTCCGTGTCCGAGGAGCTCGAGCTGCTCGGCCACCGTTCGCTCGCCAAGCCCGCGGTGCTGCTGGAGCACACCAGCACCCCGCTCGAGCAGCGCGTGACGTACGAGTTCCCGGCCGACGGCGTGGACTGGGCACGCGTCACGCTGCGCCTGCCGCACGACGCCGCACACCTGGAGATCGAGAACCGGCTGGCGAAGCCCGCGACGATGGCGAAGGAGAGCGCCTTCTTCGCCTTCCCGTTCGACGTGCACGAGCCGCGGACGCGCTACGAGATCACCGGCGGGCTCACGGGCCCGGACATGGCCGAGCTGCCGGGGGCGCCGCAGCACATGAAGGCGATCCGCCACTGGGTCACCGTCGAGGACACGGAGCAGGCCATCGCCTGGGCGACGGCGGACGCCCCGCTGATCCACCCCGAGGTGGTCGCGCTGCCCTACGCGCCGTTCCCCGAGAGCATGTCGCCCAGACAGCCCGGCACCGTCTACTCCTGGGTGCACAACAACGTGTGGGACACGAACTTCCCGGCCGAGCAGGCCTTCGAGACCACCTTCCGCTACGCCATCGGCGTGCGCCGCGCGGGCGAGGAGGTGTCCACGCCCGCCCTGGCGAACCGGACGGCCGCGGAGATCACCCACCCGCTGGTCGGCGTCCTCGCCACGGGTGGCACGAGTGGTTCGGGTGCCGGGCACGGGCCGACGCCGGCGCAGTGGCAGCTGCTGGACCTGGACGACGACCGGGTCCGCCTGGTCGCCGTCACGGTGCCGGACGACGGGCCGGCCGGCGCGCGCCTGGTCAAGCTGCAGTCGTACGCCGAGGAGCCGGTCGTCGTCCGCGTGCGGCCGCGGTTCGCGGTCGCTGCCGCCGCCCGGGCGACCTATCTGGGCGACCGGGTCGCAGACCTGCCGGTGACGGACGACCAGGTCGCCGTGGAGCTGGCACCGCTGGAGACGGCCGCGGTCCTGCTCTTCGGGAACGATCGATAGAAATGGCCCTCGCCGGACCCGCGGGCACCGCGGGTCCGGCGTCGCCTATCCGCGCAACGGTTGCCGACGACGGCGGGTGCGGATCCTCGTGGGGAGCTCGATGGTGCGGGTCGGGCGGTCGGTCCGCTTGCCCTGCAGCCGCATGAGCAGCAGCTCGGCCGCGGTGCGGCCGAGCTCGCGGGCGTCGTGCGTGACGATCGAGATGTCGCCCGGCACGAGCTCCTCGAGGTCGAAGTCGTCGAAACCGGCGAGCCGCACCGCGGCGAAGAGGTCGACGCCACGCTCGATGCCCGCGGCGTGCACCGCCTTCACCACCCCGACCATGTTGCGGTTGTTGGCGCTGAAGAACGCCGTCGGGGGCTCGTCGAGCGCGAGCAGGTCCTGGGCGGCGATCTCGGCGGAGCGCACGTCCTGCTGGGCGCGTCGCACCAGCTCCGGCAGCACCGGGACGCCGGCGAGGCGGTGGGCGCGCTCGAAACCCTCGAACCGTCGGTGACCGGTGAACACCGACAGGGCGTTGCCGATGAAGGCGATGCGGCGGTGCCCCTCGGCCAGCAGCTGCGCCGTCACCTCCTCCGCACCCCGGACGTCGTCGACGAGGACGGAGTCGACGTCCACCCCCTCCAGTCGGCGGGAGGCAAAGACCAGCGGAACCCCCTGTCGTTGCTCGGACCGCAGATGGTCGGTGCCTCCGCCGGCCGGGACCACGATGAGGCCCTCTGCCTGCCGCCCCACGAAGTCGGCCACCAGCTTCGCCTCCTGCTCCACGTCCTCGTGGGAGGCGCCGACGACCACCTGGCGGTTCTCCTCGGCGAAGATCTCGCCGATTCCGTCCAGGACCCCTGCGTAGTAGGGGTTCGACAGGTTCGTGATCACGACCCCCACCAACCCGCTCTTGTGCCCGGGCCGCAGGCTGCGCGCATTCTCGTTCCGCCGATATCCCAGGGCTTTGGCAGCTGCCTCCACCTTGCGACGCATCCCCGGGCTGACGTTCTCCGTCCCGGAAAGGGCCCGCGACACCGTCATCGGACTCACCCCGGCATGGCGCGCGACGTCGCTGATGGTCGGGTTCGATCGGGACACCCCGGCGCCCTGCGATTCGTCCGGAGAAGTCATGAGGTCACCTTATGGCGGCAGCTCGCCGAGTGGCTCACTTCAGATGGCGTGTGGCTCGGGGGTCAGCCGATCAGCCGCATGCCCTTCGGTTCCCAGCTGCCACATCTCATCGTTCCCGCATTCCGCCGTGATCTCTGCCGTCTCCCGAGCCGCGGTGAAGAAGCCGCCGGCCATCGGCGAGGTGCGCGCTGCCGCCATCGCGAGGTGCACCTGGTCGGGCGCCAGGTCCGGGACGGGCACGTAGCTGATGCAGCAGCGTGCGCGTCTTCGTCGCTGGCGGGACCGGCCGTTCCGGTTCGTACATCATCCCGGAGCCCATCGCCGCCGGGCGCGAGTGCCCGCGGCTATCGCAACCGAGACAATTGCCGGCTACGGATGCTCCTCGCTGCCGGAGGGCTCACGACCTGATCCCCCGCCGGATCGGCGAAGAGCCGGGAACTCGATCGTCACCGCCGGGTGCGCGACGAAGCCAGCTTCGCGCGAACCGTACGGTGACCAGCGTCGGTGGTGCTGGGGCCCGCCTGCGTTCGTCGTTCGCCGCCCGCCTACCGACGTGCCGTGGTGGGTTGCTTGGTCGAGCAAGCTATGGTTTTGCTCATGCAAGCAACAGGTTCGACGGGAGTCTCACGAAGGACGCAGATCGTCAGTGCGGCGATCGAGGCCATCGCGGCCGAAGGGTATGCGGGCGCGTCCTTCGCGAAGATCGCAGCGCGCGCCGGTCTGTCCAGCACCGGGTTGATCTCGTACCACTTCGCGAGCAAGCGCGAACTCGTCGAGCAGGTCGTGGTCACGGTGTACTCGCACCTGCAGGGGTTTATGACCGCGCGGCTCGAGGGGCAGCCGACCGCGGCAGCCGCACTGCGCACCTATATCGAGAGCAACGTTCGGTTCTCCGCGACGCACCGTACGCAGATGCAGGCGTTGATGAATATCTTCGTGAGCGGCGGCCTCGACTATGACGAGGACGCCGAACGGGAGGCGGCCTCGGCGATCGAGCACATCCTGGGCTGGGGGCAGAAGACCGGGGAGTTCCGCGAGTTCAATATCCGGGTGATGGCTACCAGCCTCCAACGCTCGGTCGAGGGCCCCGTCTTCCTGTTCGCCCATCAACCCGAGCTGGATCTAGATGGCTATATCCACGAGCTGGTGACGCTGTTCGACCTCGCAACCCGGAACGTTGGCGACCGGAATGACTGACTCCGCGCGGGGCCGGCCAACCGGTATGGGCGGCATGCTCAGCACCCTGCTCATGGACCTCGTGGTCCCCGTCGCGGGGTTCTATCTGCTGCGCGCTGCGGGGCTCGACCCGGTACCGGCCTTGATTATCGCAGGCGTGCCCACGACCCTGGCCATAGGTTACCGCGCGATCCGACAGCGCAAGGTGGACGCAATCGGCATCTTCGTGCTGACGGTCCTGGCCGGCAGCGTCGTCCTGACCTTCGTCACTGGAAGCGCACGCTTCTTGCTGGCGAAAGAGGCCTGGTTCACCGCGGCGATCGGCGCGGCGTTTCTGGTGAGCTTGCGGTTTGCGCGACCAATGGCCTTCACTATTGCCTGGGCGATGCTGCGGAACTCCACGATGGGCGCCACGCTGGCCGTGGACACCTGGGGCGAGTACTGGCAGAGCGATCCTCGATTTCGTCATACGTGGCGGGTGGCCACCGTCTTCTGGGGAGTCGGGCTCATCGCCGACGCGGCCGTGCGTGTAATCATGGCCTACACGTTGCCGGTCGATATCGTCCCAGGGCTTGGCGGAGCGCTGTGGGCTGGCACGTTCGTCATCCTGCAGATCATTCAGCACCTCTACTTCACTCGTGTCGGCCTGTGGAGCGGGCTGAGTGCCCGAGCGGCCGACCCCGCAAGCAACGCCACCGAACCGAAGACACCCACATGAGACAACCGCTACCTCGCGGGCGTTGGGCAGCGAAAGCGCTTCTGGCCGCGATGACCAGCATCTCCGCGGTACCGCCCGAAGACCCGGCGGTGCGGCTCGACTCCAGCCCCGTCGCGAGCATGTCTTCGGAGGGCTGCCTGTTCCTCCACGTGACCACCCCGAAAAGACGCGCCCGCGAACCGCTTCCGGTGATGGGGTGGCTGCACGCCATACACACAGCTGATTGCCACGCGGAACATCGCTGTGACTTTTGGCAGCAGCTGCACGAGCACCACACATCTACACTCCACAGGAGAGGTGTCGATCGCATTGAAGTTTCAACACGATCCGCGCGGTGATCAGTTCTTCGCGCTGAGAACCTTCCGTGAGGACGGATCGGCCGTCACGACCCCAATCTGGCTCGCACCATCCGACGGACACTGGTACGGCTACACACCGAGCAGATCGTGGAAGATCAGGCGCATAGGCCGCAACGACTACGTACAGATCGCACAATCTACCTTCCAGGGCGAGCCCACCGGAGACTGGCACGCTGGCCGCGCCAGGGTACTTCCGCCCTCGCAGCTACGCGTGGCCAAACGTGTACTGACAGCGAAATACGGCGACCGGTTCCGCCTATTCATGATCGTGACGTTCATAGGACGGCTACGCAAGCACGGCGGCCGTGCCGTCGGAATCGAAATCCTCCGCACCGCCCCGCAGGACACCGACCAAAGACAGCCGGCCCCGAGGAGCGACCCGTGACCTACCCCGATCGAGCGCATCTCACAAGGCGGACGAATATCGGGCAGCGGGTCAAGCCGTCGTGGAAATGCACTCGAGCCTGCGTTTCGGCCGGATGGGGTGCCCGCAGTGGAACATGGACTCCGAGTCGGATCTGACGGTGAGTCGGCCGCATGACTGGGTATGACTCTTCGGCGTCGCACCATCGGCGGGCGGCCTTGGACCTCCTGATGAGCGCGTTGCCGCGTTCGCCGATGGCGCTGGTGCACGGGTGCAGCGGGTTCAGGACTGATTCCTGCTGGAGGACTGATGAAGGGTCGCGCCAGGACGGTCGCCGCGTCGATCGGCATGGCCATCGCGGCCGTGAGATACCGGGAGGCGCCGCCCCTGCGTGACGAGAAGTTTCCCTCCTGGTTGACATCGTGAAAGTTGATGGCAACCTGGACGCGGGACGCTGCGACGGCGCACGTCCCGGCCGACCAGCGGAGGATCCGATGAGCCGAGCTCTGCCCCCTGCCCGACGCACCTCGACACGCCGTTCTGCCCCTGCGGCGATCGGCCTCCTGCTCGGCGCGGCGCTCGCCGTCCCGGCCGGCGCCGCTGCGGCCGCGACTCCCGACCCGGACCTGCCCGTCGCGAGGGCCACCACCGCCGCGACGGCGGCCACGACGCTGACCGACGACGTTGCCGACCTGCCCCTGGACGACGACGGCGCCGCGATCGTCACCGAGCGCGCGGAGCGCCTGATCGCCCCGGGCCTGGAGCTCACGGAGTTCGCGCGTGTCTCGGCGGAGGGTTGGCTCAGCGGCGAGGTGCTCGTCGCGCAGCTGGGCGCCGACGGCGGCCCCCGGCTCGGCTACCTCGGCCCGGACGCCGTCGCCGGCAACGCCACGGTGAGCGAGTTGGCCGCCGACCGCGGCGCGATCGCGGCCGTGAACGGCGACTTCTTCGACATCAACAACTCCGGCGCGGCCCTCGGCGCCGCGGTCCAGGACGGCACGCTGCTGAAGTCCGCGACGCCCGGGCGCGAGAAGGCCCTCACGGTCGACTCCACCGGGGCGGCCGGCCTGGCCGAGCTCTTCCTTCAGGGGAGCGTCACGCTCCCGGCCGCCGACGGGACACAGGAGCTCCCGGTCGCGGGCCTCAACGTCACGGCCGTGCCCGCGGGCGGCGTCGCCGTCTTCGACTCCGCGTGGGGCGACTTCACGCGCACCCGCCCGCTCGGGGCGGGGGAGCAGGGCCTGGAGGTGCAGGTCCGGGCCGGTGGTGACGGTGCCGGCGGCACGGCCGGCACCGTCGTCGCGGTCGGCGCGCCCGGCGCGGGCCGCCTGCCGGCCGACGTCCGCGCCGTCGTCGCGCGCCCGGGCGCCGCGGCGGACGCGCTCGGCGCCCTCGCGCCGGGCGACGAGGTGTCGCTCGAGTACGGCCTGCGCGACGACCTCGGCGACATCACCACCGCCATCGGCGGCGACCCCGACGACTGGCTGCTCGAGGACGGGGAGGTCACGTCGTCCACCAGCGAGTTCGCCCTGGCCCTCCACCCGCGCACCGCGGTGGGCCTCAGCGAGGACGGCACGTCGGCGTACCTCGTGGTGGTCGACGGGCGCCAGGCGCACAGCGTCGGGGCGTCGCTGCCGGAGCTGGGCCGGTTCCTCTCCCAGCTCGGCTCCGACGACGCGATCAACCTCGACGGCGGTGGCTCCACCACGATGGCCGCTCGCCTGCCCGGCGACGCCGGGACCAGCGTGCTCAACAGTCCGTCCGACGGCGCCGAGCGCCTCGATGCCAACGGCCTGGGGCTCTTCACCGCCGAGGGCTCTGGCCGGGTCCACGCCTTCGACGTGCGCGCTGCGGTGCCCACCGGCGACGCCCCCGCCTCCGACGCGCTGCGCGTCTTCCCCGGCCTGCACCGCACGTTCACCGCGGCCGGGTACGACGAGTCCCGCGCCGCCGTCGACACTGCGCCCGACGCGTGGACGTCCACCGACGAGGCGGTCGCGTCCGTCGAGCCCGCCGGCACGCACGCTGGCGGAGCCGGGGTCGTCACGGGGCACGACCCTGGCACCGTCACCGTGCGCGCCGCGACCCCGACGGACGGAGGCGTCGCGACCGGCGCCGCCGACGTCACCGTGCTCGGCGAGCCCGTGCGGGTGACCGTTCCGGAGCCGGTCGTCACGCTGGCGGACGCCGACGCGACCGCGTCGCTCACCGTCGTCGGGCACGACGCGGACGGCTGGTCCGCGCCGGTCGAGGCGCGCGACGTCGAGGTCTCCGGGGGCGACGGCGTCGCCGCGCTCGAGCCCGCTGACGACGGGTCGTTCACGGTGCGCGCCCTGGCGGACGCCGGCGCGGCGAGCTTCACGCTCACGGTCGGGGGCCTCAAGGTCGAGGTAGCCGTCGCGGTGACGCTGCAGGACGTCGTCGTGGCCGACCTCGCTGACGCCGGCCGCTGGACGTCGGCCCACGACCGTGCCCCCGGCGGGTCCGTCGCCCCGGCCGAGGGCCACGACGGCACGGCCGGGCTGCGGATGACGTACGACTTCACGCAGTCCACCGCCACGCGCGGCCAGTACGCCGTCGCGCCGGACGGCGGCGTCGCGATCCCGGGCCAGCCGCGCACGGTGACGATGTGGGTGGACGGCGACGAGCAGGGCGCGTGGCTGCGGCTGCAGCTGCGCCAGGGCGACGGCGTCGTCACCAACCTCGACGGCCCGACGGTGTCGTGGGAGGGCTGGCGCCAGGTGGAGTTCACCGTGCCCGAGGGGGTCGCGTACCCGCTCACGCTGCAGCGCGTGCGCACCCTGGAGACCGGCGCCGCGGCGCAGTATGCGGGCGAGCTCGTCATCTCCGACGTCCGCGCCCAGGTGCCGCCGGACGTCGAGGCGCCGCACGCGGAGCGGGTCGAGGACCCGGCGGTCGTGGCGGAGGGCGCCACCGACGACGCGCCGCTGCGGGTCGCGGTGTTGTCGGACGCGCAGTTCGTCGCCCGCGACCCGGAGTCCGGTGCCGTGCAGGGCGCCAAGAAGGCGCTGGCCGAGATCGTCGCGGACCACCCGGACCTGTTGGTGATCAACGGCGACCTGGTGGACGAGGCGTCGCCGGAGGACTTCGACCTGGCCCGCGAGGTGCTCGACCAGGGCCTCGCCGACGCCGACTTCCCCTGGTACTACGTGCCCGGCAACCACGAGGTCATGGGCGGGTCGATCGAGAACTTCGAGGCCGAGTTCGGCGAGCGCACGCACGTGCTCGACGTGCCCGACCCGCGCGGCGAGGGTGGCACCACCCGACTGGTGCTGCTCGACTCGTCCAGCGGCCGGCTCGGCAGCGACTTCGACCAGCTCCGCGCGCTGCGCGAGGCGCTGGACGGCGCGGCCACCGACGACGCCGTGACCGGCGTCGTCACCGTCTTCCACCACCCGCTGGACGACCCGCTGCCCACCAAGGCCAGCCAGCTCACCGACCGGGTGGAGGCCGAGACGCTGCGCGACTGGTTCGAGGACTTCCGCGAGACGTCGGGCAAGCCGATCGCGTCTGTGGGGTCGCACGTCGGTGCGTTCCACGCCTCCACGGCTGACGGCATCCCGTACGTCATCAACGGCAACTCCGGCAAGAGCCCCGCGAGCACGCCGGCCGACGGCGGGTTCACCGGCTGGTCGATGATCGGCCTCGACCCGGCTGCGGACGGTGGCACAGGGGAGGAAGGGTGGTTCTCCTGGGAGGTCAACGCCCGCGCCGAGAGTGTGGCGGTGTCCGGCCCGGAGGAACTCGCCGTGGGCACGTCGGGCGAGGTCAGCGCCCTGCTGACGCAGGACGACACCCGCGAGGTGCCGGTCGACTGGCCCGTCTCGTCCCGCTGGGGCGGCGAGCGCGTGTTCGTCGGCGCGGCCGAGGACGCGCCGTCGGGCGCCGTGCTCGCCCTCGACCCGGAGACGCACGAGGCCACCGCCGTCGCCCCCGGCCGCGCGACCGTCGAGGTCGAGGTGAACGGGACCGTCGGCACTCTGGGCGTGCTCGTGCCCGCCGGCGCCCCGGGCACGGCCCGGATCAGCGACGACAACGGCTGGGACACCGGCCTGCGCGACGGCGACTACCGGATGCTCGTGGACCTGTGGTGGGGTGAGAACGCCACCAGCCTCAAGCTCTACGAGGACGGCGACCTGATCCACACCGAGAAGCTCACCCACGACGGCACCGACGCCCAGCGCGTCGCCGTCCCGGTGACGGGCAAGCCGAACGGCGAGTACGTGTACACGTGCGAGCTGGTCAACGCGGCCGGCACCACCCCGTGCGCCGGCCCGCACACCGTGCGGGTCACGGACGCGAACCCCGGCACGCCGGTGCTCTCCCACGACGACACCTCCGACGGGACCGTCGGCGACGGCGACTACGCCGTCACCATGAACAAGTGGTGGGGCACCCAGGCAGGCGGCTACGTGCTGTACGAGGACGGCGTCGAGATCGACCGGCAGGAGCTCACCCCGGGCGCCGGGGGAGCTGCGCAGTCCGCCACCACGGCCGTCACCGGCCGTGAGCCCGGCACCTACCGGTACGTCGCCGTGCTCACCAACGACGCGGGCGAGACCCGCAGCAAGGAGCTGACGGTACGGGTGCGCGGGTGAGTCGCCGCATTGAATCAGAGGGTGTCGGCCTGAGCTGTCTCGGCTTCTCTCACCTCGTCCAAGGAAACGTCTGATAGAGCCATGAGACATGGTTCGAGCCACGGCGTTCACCGCCGGTGCTGGCACGGCCGGCGCTCAGAGCCCCTCGTTGGCCGAGCCGCGCGGCGCCGTCGTACGCTCTGCTCATGAGCGACTACCAGGTCAACCCGCGCACCAAGTCCGAGCCCACCGGCGCCGTCGTCGTCCGCTTCCTCGGCATGTTCGTGCTCTTCCTGGGCGGTCTTGTGCTGTTCGGTTCCGGCGCGTCCGGCGGCAACCCGCCCCTGGACCCGTACCTCGTCGTCGGCGGCATCCTGGTGGTCGCGCTCGCCTTCGGTCTGCCGATGATCGGCGCACACGAGCGCTGAACCAGCCCTGCACCGGGGTCGGGTCAGGCGGAGAACCGCGCTGAGGTCCAGGCCTCGACGCCCATGGCGGCGAAGTGGAAGTCGAGGTAGTTCACGCCGGGCCGCACCTGCGCCATCCCGGCCCGGTGGGACTTCTCCACGAGGTCGTGCAGTCGGGCAGCACCGACCCGTCGCAGCGCACCCGGCGCGGGGTGGGGGCGTGCGGCCCGCTGCCGAGGATGCTCGCCTACCCGGGGTCGTTGCCCGTGGTGCGGGCGTGCCGGTCGACAGCTGCCGGCGGTCAGGACGGCACGTCGTCGAGGCTGTCGAGGCTGTCGAGCAGCTCGACGGCCGCGCGGGCGTAGGCGTCGATCCACCGGTCGTGGATCCGCTTGATCGGCAGGGGGGCGAGGGCCAGGTGCCGCTCGCGCCCGAGCTTGCGCCCGGTCACCAGCTCAGCGCGCTCGAGCACCCGGAGGTGCTGGAGCACGGTGGTGCGGTCGAGCTCGGGGAAGCGGGCGCACAGGTCGCCGGTCGTGAGGGACGACTCCTTGAGGGCGTCGAGCATGCGGCGCCGGACCGGCGAGGCCAGGGCCTTGAACACGAGGTCGTCGGCAGTGACCCTGGGCGCGGCGTCATTCATGTGATAAAACTACAACATGAATGAGAAGCAGGCACTCACCGAGCTCACCTTCACGGTCTCGGGCCGCGTCTCGCGCCCGACCCGGGACGTCTACGAGGCCGTCGCCGACCCCGACCAGCTCTCCCGCTACTTCACGACGGGCGGCGCGCGCGGGCGCCTCGAGCCCGGGGCCGACGTGTCCTGGGACTTCGCCGACTTCCCCGGCCGGTTCCCCGTGACCGTCGTCGAGGCCGACCCGGCGCGGCGCCTCGTCATCCGCTGGGACGGCGAGGCCACGACCGAGGGCACGGCGACCACCGTGACCTTCGAGTTCGAGCCCGTCGACGACGACGCCCGCACCCTTGTCACGATCACCGAGTCGTCGTGGACCGTCACGCCCGACGGCGCGAAGCACGCCTTCGGCAACTGCGAGGGCTGGACCGGCATGCTTGCCGCGCTCAAGGCGTGGGTCGAGCACGGCATCAACCTCCGCGAGGGCTTCTACCGCTGACCCAGTGCCGAACAGGCGGTTGACACCGTGCAGGCGCGAGATCGCGCCGGATAGCGGCGTCAACCGCCTTTTCGGCGTCAGCGGTGTGGGTGTGGGTGTGGGTGCGGGTGTGTCAGACGGTGCTGCGCACCTCGTCGAGGAACCGGCGGGTGCGCGCGCGCAGGCTCTCGACGCGGCGCTCGACGATCGCGGCGCGCACGCCGTCGTCGTCGGACCCGGCCTCGGCGAGAGTGGGCCGACGGCGGGCGTTGCGCGAGCACCGGAAGTCGGAGCAGATCAGCGTGCCGATCGTGTCGCCCTTGCGGCCGGCGGCTCCGCCGCGCTTGGCGACGTAGAGCTGCACGTCGCGCGTCTCGACGACGTCCTCGCACCACGCGCACATGACCGCGCGGCGCGGGCCGGTGCGCTCGGCGGCCCGCAGCAGGACACCGACGGGCTCGTCGTCGATCCAGGTGACGGCGTAGGCGGACAGCGGCTGCTTGCGGTCGCGCCAGCCGAGGTAGTCGAGGCGTTCCCAGTCGAGCGTGGCGAGATCGGGGACGATCATGCGCTGCCGTTCGCTGCGGGTGGCGTTGACGAGGCTGTCGTGGAGCTGCTTCTCGGTGAGGGGGTTCATGCGGTTCGGCTTTCGGTGAGCGGGGGCGTCACCGGCGCACGACGTCGCGAGACGGCGTCGTCGAAGAAGGTGGCCGGGTGACGGTGGGCATGACGAAGCCCCGCGCCGCCCGGCAGCCGACTGGTGTCAGCGCGTGGCGACGACGGGGCAGGCGGGACTGCCCGAGCAGGCCTGGTGGCCCACCCCGCTCCCTGCGACGCCCTGCATCGCTCGCTCCTCGCTCGTGAAGATCTTGGTCCGCTCGCGCCCGAGGCGCGACCGGCCCGTCCATGGTGGCACGGACCGTCGCCCGGGTCGACGCGAATTCCGTCACCTCGACGCCGGACCGGGTGTTGGTTGAGCCTGTCGAAACCACCGCACGGGTTTCGACAGGCGGTTTCGACAGGCGGTTTCGATAGGCGGTTTCGACAGGCGGTTTCGACAGGCTCAACCGGCGTGGGGGTCAGAGGGTGGCGCGGACCTCGTGGGCGGCGGCGACGAGGTGGGCCAGGGCCGGCTCGACCTCCGCGTAACGACGCGTCTTGAGCCCGCAGTCGGGGTTGACCCACACCACGGCGGGGTCGATCGACTTCACGGCCAGCTCGAGCAGCTCGGTGATCTCCTCGGTGGACGGCACGCGGGGGGAGTGGATGTCGTACACCCCGGGCCCGATGCCGCGCGCGTACCCGGCGTCGCGCAGCTCCGGCACGATCTCCATCCGCGAGCGCGCCGCCTCGACGGACGTCACGTCGGCGTCGAGGCCGTCGATCGCGCCGATGACCTCGCCGAACTCCGAGTAGCACAGGTGCGTGTGGATCTGCGTCGCCGCCTGGACGCCTGACGTCGCGAGCTTGAACGACCCGACCGACCAGCGCAGGTACGCCTCGTGGTCGGCGCGGCGTAGCGGCAGCAGCTCGCGCAGCGCGGGCTCGTCCACCTGCACGATGCCGATGCCCGCGGCCTGGAGGTCGGCGATCTCGTCGCGCAGCGCGAGGCCCACCTGGTTCGCGGTGTCGCCGAGCGGCTGGTCGTCGCGGACGAACGACCACGCGAGGATCGTGACCGGGCCCGTGAGCATGCCCTTGACCGGCTTGTCCGTGAGCGACGCCGTGTAGGCCGACCACTCGACGGTGATCGGCGCGGGCCGCTCGACATCCCCCCACAGGATCGGCGGGCGCACGCAGCGCGAGCCGTACGACTGGACCCAGCCGTTCGCCGTCACCGCGAACCCGTCGAGGTGCTCCGCGAAGTACTGCACCATGTCGTTGCGCTCCGGCTCGCCGTGCACCAGCACGTCCAGGCCGAGCTCGGTCTGCAGCGCCACGACGCGGTCGATCTCCGCGCGCATCGCGACCGTGTAGTCCGCGTCGGGCAGCTCGCCCTTGGTCCACGCGGCGCGGGCCTTGCGGATCTCGGGGGTCTGCGGGAACGACCCGATGGTGGTGGTCGGCAGCGCCGGCAGGTTCAGCCGGGCGGCCTGCGCCGCCGCGCGCTCCGCGTATGGGCCGCGGGCGAAGTCGGCGTCGGTGAGCGCGGCGGCGCGGTCGCGCACCGCGGGCACGACGACGCCCGCCGCGGTCGCGCGGGAGTCCGCGGCCGCGGACGACGCGGCCAGGTGGTCGGCCACGGCGTCCCGGCCCTCGGCGAGCCCGCGGGCCAGGATCGCGACCTCGCCGACCTTCTGGTCGGCGAACGCCAGCCAGTCGCGCAGGCGGGGGTCGAGCACGGTGCCGGTGCCCGCGCCGAAGACCTCGTCCTCGACGTCGTGCGGCACGTGCAGCAGCGACGTCGACGTGCCGACGGCGAGGGCCCCGGCGCCCAGCGGGCGCAGCGACTCGGCGACGTCGAGCTTGGCGGCCAGGTCGGCGCGCCAGATGTTGTGGCCGTCCACGACGCCCGCGACGAGCGTCTTGCCGGCGAGCCCGGGCACCCCGCCCTCGGGCGCGGCGGGCACGGCGCCCTTGACGAGGTCGATCGCGATCGCGTCCACGTCGGTGCCCGCGAGCAGCGCGAGCCCGTCGTCGCCCAGCCCGCCGAACGGCGCGGACACGAGGATCGCGGGCCGCGCGGCGGCGGGGTCGTCGGCGTCGACCGAGAGGTCTGTGGCGAGCGCTGCGTACGCGCGGGTCACGGCGTCGGAGAGCTCCTCGAAGGTCGCGTCGACGGAGTCGGTGACGAGCGCCGGCTCGTCGAGCTGCACCCACGGGGCGCCGACGGCGGCGAGCGCCCGCAGCAGCTCCGCGTACGCGGCGACGACGTCGTCGAGCCGGTCGAGCGGGCGGAACCCGGCGCCCGCCTCGTCCGCCTTCTTCGACAACGCGAGGAACGTCACCGGGCCCACGAGCACCGGGCGCGTCGTGACGCCGGCCTCCTTGGCCTCGGCGTACTCGCGCACGATCCGGTGGTCGGCGAACGAGATCGGCGTGGTCTCGCTGATCTCGGGCACCAGGTAGTGGTAGTTCGTGTCGAACCACTTGGTCATCTCGAGCGGCGCGTCCTCGCCGCGGCCGCGGGCCACCGTGAAGTAGCCGTCGAGCTCGAGGGACCCGTCATCCGGGTCGAGCAGGTCGCGGAACCGCTCGGGCACCGCGCCCAGGAGGGCGACGACGTCGAGCACCTGGTCGTAGTACGAGAACGAGCCGGGCACGGACCCGTCGTCGGGGTTCAGCCCGAGTGCCGCGAGGCGGCGGACGGTGTCGTTGCGCAGCGCGCCGGCCGCGATCTCCAGGTCGACGGCGTCGGTGCGCTCGTCGGCCGGCAGCGCCCAGAACGACTCGACGGCGCGCTTGAGCTCACGCCGGCGCCCGATGCGCGGGTAGCCGAGGACGGTGCCGCCGGGGAAGGCGGGGGTGGACGGGGATGTGGACATGAGCACTCCTCACGGGTGGGCTCCGGGATCGTCTGACGTCGCTGGTTGAGCCTGTCGAAACCCGGAGCCGGGTCTCGACGGGCTCGACCGCCGACGGGGTCAGACGGCGGGAGCCTGTGTCGGGATGCCCGGTACCCACGGCCTTCTGGCCAGGTCCGCGTCGTCCGACGGCTCGTCGGGCGACGCCGGTCCGCCGAGGTGCACACCCTCGAGCAGGTCCAGAGCGGGACGGTACTTGTTGAACGTGTACACGTGGATGCCGGGTGCGCCGGCGTCGAGTACGTGCTGGGCGAGCTCGACGGCGCGCGCGGTGCCGTAGGCGTGCTGCGCCTCCGGGTCCGGTAGGGCGTCGAGCGCGTCCAGCAGGTGCTGGGGCGCGCGGACGCCGGTGAGCTCCTCGACGCGACGGAGCCGGCGCGGCTCGGTCGTGGGCAGCTGCCCGGCGAGGATCGGGATCGTCACGCCGGCTGCGCGGGCCTCGGCGACGAAGTCGGTGTACGAGTCGGCCTCGTAGAAGATCTGGGTGATGGCGAACCCGGCGCCCGCCTGCTGCTTCTCCAGCAGGCGCTGCACCTCCTGGGTCCGGGTGGTGCCGGCCTGCACGTTGCCGTCGACGAACGTCGCGACGGCGATGGTCAGCGGCCGGGCGGCGCCCCGCAGGGCGGCCCCCGGGTCGGCGGCGCACCGCCGGGCTTCGATCTCGCGCAGCAGGTGCACCAGATCGATCGACGACTCGACGCCGTCCGCGGGCGGGCGCCAGTCCGGCTGGTCCTTCGGGGGGTCGCCGCGCAGGGCGAGGAAGGCCCGCGTGCCGGCGGCGAGGAAGTCGTCGATGACGGCGGAGACGTCCTCGCGGGAGGCGCCCACGCATGTCAGGTGCGCGACGGGCAGGACGGGCGTGCCCTCGAGCAGGGTGGACACCACCTGCCGGGCGGTCGCCCGGTCACCCCCGCCCGCGCCGTACGTCACGGAGACGAAGTCCGGGTGCGTGGCCACGAGCCGGCGCGCCGTCTCCCAGAACTTCGGGGCGGCGTGGGGCCGACGCGGCGGCATCAGCTCGAACGAGATCGTCGGGCGTGCGGGCAGCGCCGGGGTGGGCGGAAGAGATGCCTCTGCGACCATGCGTCACTCCATCGATCCTGGCGTGAGCACCTTCGTCCTCGGGAGGCTTCCGTCGGAGAACGGGTTGCTGCGGCGTCGTCGAGCCAGGACTCTCGGCCGCTCTGGATGGCTGGACCTCGATCGTACGCACCATCCGCGATGCGGGCGAGGATGAGACCGCTGGGTGAGATCGGCCGGTCGTCGCCGCCCAGGTCAGGGCACCAGCACGACTTTGCCGCCCGCGTGTCCGCTCTCGACGAGCGCGTGGGCGCGGGGCGCGTCGGCGAGTGGCAGCACCGCGGCGACCGTCGTGGTGAGCTCCCCGCGGGTGAGCGCCGCGACGACCTCGGCGAGCTCGCCGGCGTCGCGCTCGGACCGGGAGCTGAACTCCACGCCGAGCTCGGCCGCGCCGTCGTCCGCGATGGTGACGATCCGGTCGGTGCCGCCGCGCAGCTCGATCGAGTCGGGCAGCACGCCCGCGCCGGTCGTGTCGAGGACGGCGTCCACGCCGTCGGGGGCGAGGGAGCGCACCCGCTCCACGAGGCCCTCGCCGTAGGGCGTCGGCGTGGCGCCGAGGGCGGCGACCCGGTCCTGGTTCCGCGGCGACGCCGTCCCGATCACCCGGACGCCGCGCCGCGCCGCGAGCTGTGTCGCCAGCTCGCCCACGGACCCCGACGCGCCGTGCACCAGCAGCGTCTCGCCCGGGCGCACGTCGAGGCGCCGCAGCGCGCGGACGGCGGTCTCGGCCGCGACGGGAAGCGTGACGGCCGCCGTCGCGGGCAGGCCGTCGGGGACGGGGGCGAAGACCCTGGTGAGCGCGAGCTCGGCATACCCGCCGGTGGCGGCGAAGCCCACGACCCGGTCGCCGACGGCGGCGCCCGTCACGCCGTCGCCCAGCGCGTCGACGACGCCGGCGATCTCCAGCCCCGGCACGACGGGGGACTGCGGTGACGCGGCGTCCGAGCCCGCCCCGCTGCGGGCCTTGGTGTCCCAGACGTTGACGGCCGCCGCCTCCACGCGCACACGCACCCGGCCCGGCCCGGGCTCGGGGTCGGGCATCTCGGCCAGGTGCAGCACGTCCGGGCCGCCGTACGTCTCGAACACCATCGCCAGCACGTTCACTCCCTCAGGTGTTGCAGGTCGGAGGTTTCCCCGACCGTCTGGTCGGCGGTCAAGACCTCATCGCGACGATCGTCCACCGTCAGGTCGTCCGTGGCCAGCGCCATCGTCCCGGTGTCGTCAGAGTGCGGGCCCGCTCGCCAGCCCGACGACGGTCTCCCAGGGGACGTTCGCGACGCCGGGGACGACGTCGGGCAGGTCTGCGGCAAGGGTCGCGAGGCGGTCTTCGCTGGAGGCGACGATGCACCCGCCCCACAGGTGGAGGTCCAGCGTCCCGCGGCGGCGGGGTGACACAGCGCGGGCGGGAGTCCGTCCGGCTCGTCGGCCCAGCCGAGCAGGGCCACGACGGCGGAACCGTCGATCAGGACGCTCACCGGAGCGCCGACGACATGCCGGTGAACCACTTGCGGAAGCTCACACGCTGGGGTTACCGGCTAGCACGTCATCGATCTCGGCCTCGAGCTCTGCCACGATCTCAGGCGTCTCCGCCGACCGGAACACGTCGACCACTCCGAGTGGGGTCGGGGCCTCGGTGTCATGGTCCTGGTGAATGTACGCTCGTGCGATTAGTGAAACCTCTTGACTGGGCCGAAACTATTAGCCCATGTCTACTCGGGCGCAATCGGCAGGTCGTCCCTAAGTCCTTCGATAAAGTCGCTCGCCCAACGATAGTCCCATTCCCTGCTTGAGATGACCCGCGCGATTACGTCCTTGGGTACGAGCCCGTAGGATGAGATCTCGCTCAAGGCATTGAGTTGGGACCGCAAGGCCGTCTCGTCGTCCTCGAGTGAGAGAGCGACCTCCAGCACTCGGGCGAGGGCTGCGGCCAGCTGAGGGGCGATGCTTTCCGAGAGCCAATCCGTCACCTTCTCGGCGGCGAAGTCTCGTGCTCTTGCTGTGGGGGATGCCAATTCTGCAGCGAGCTCACGGATGTCGTGTGCTTCGAGTGTCATCGCTGATTCTCCTTGACGCTTATGACCACGGAAGCGGTACGTCGCTGGGCCACGGGATGTGTGTCGCGTTCGCGTGACCTGGATTGTAGTTTGGGCTTCGAGGGTTGGTGCACTGGGGGTGGGCCAACCCGCCGTCTTCCATCACATACCTGTTGCCGATCTTGTGACGGTAGATCGGACCGCCGGCGGAGTTGCTTCCGAGAGGCGCGGTGCCGTCGACATCGTGTGCATGAAGTTGGTTCGCCTTCCCGTCAGCGTCGGTCCACCTGAACTTCACTCCCTTTTGGGCGCCAGCACCGGTGTGCGGTGCGAATGGGGGCATCTCTGCATCGTCGGGCACCCTGGACAGAGGGCTTCCGGGAGCTGCCCGCGATGCGACCACCTCGTCGGGCCAGCTGCTCGCTCCGCTGTGACCCCCAGCGTTGTGGACCAGGAGGGGCAGGCTGCCGGCGAGGACGTAGTAGTTGTGGTGGGTCTCGACGTGGAAGTTGTAGACCGTGACCGCGTCGGTCTCGTCGCGCTCCTCGATCTCGATGCGGTCGAGGGTGACCGTGCCGTCACCGGTGGTGTCGCTGGTGACGAGGATGTCGCCGGGCTGCAGGTCGCGGGCGAAGATCCAGCCCATGTTCGCGACCATGAAGGGGTGTTCGTCGGTGGTCGTGACGACCGTCCCGCCGATGGTCAGGTGGTACAGGGTCGTGGTCTGACGCACGAAGGTCTCGACCACGAGCTGCAGCTCGTCGAAACCTGTGGCGAGGTTGTGGGCGTAGACCTTGTCCCCGGCGCGGACGTCTTCGATCGCCTTGACCCCATCAGGGCCGTCAGGGGTGCGCACGAGGGTGCCCGCGGTGAAGCAGGTGCCGAACCCGACCTTGCACCAGGCCTTCTTCGCGCCGGTCTTGGCGCCCTGCTTCAGCGCGGCCTTGGACAGTCCGGTGGCGGCCTTCGCGGCGCCGCCGAGTCCGATGACGGATAGTGCGGCGCCGGCGATCGCGATCCCGGCCTCGGCCCAGGAGCGTTCCCCGGTCGCGGCGAGGGTGATGTTCGCGAGCGCGCTGACGATGGCTGCGACGGCGGCCACGACGATCAACACCCCGGCGAGCGCGGTCCCGACGATGGGGATGAACGCGACCACGACCGCGAGGAGGCCCGCGATCATGGAGATCATGTCGGCGATGTCCGCGATCGCGGCGACGAGCTTGGATCCCCAGTTGTCCCACCAGCCGTCGTTGAGGTCGTCGCCGCCGGTGATGTCTTCGATGCGGGAGACCGCGTCTCCGGCGGCGCGGTCGCGGTCGGAGGTGGCGGTCTCGATCGTGGACCGGGCGGTGGAGATCTGCCCGTTCGCGTCGTCGGCGTTGCCGCCCGCGGCCTCGGCCTGCTGCTGGTACTCGCGCTTTTCTTCCGGGTCGGTCGCGGCGTCGGCGAGGTCCTGGTTGCGGTCGCGTGCCCCCGCGGCGGAGTCTGCGGCGTCCTTGGCCTGGCGGGCCTGCTCGAGGGCGGCCAGGGTCTCGGATTGGACGCGTTCGAGCGCGGAGGCGTAGTCGACCAGGGCGTTGCCGGTGGCCTGGTAGCGCGAGTGCGCGCGCCGGATCTCCGAGACGGTGTCTTCCTTGGTCTCCATGAGGGCGTCCACGGCCTGGGAGATCGTGCCCGCGACGTCCAACCGGGACATCGCGCCGGCGGCGTCGTTGATCGAGTCGGCGACCTCCAGGTAGTCCTGCCCACCGTGCAGCACGAGGACGGGGTCGCCCGGTGTCGGGTCGGAGTCCAGCCCGACCGGCGACCAGTCCGCCGGCCTCATACCGGACCACCGGGCCGCGACGGGGCGGGGGCGCTTTCGCCGCTGATGCCGTGGGCGAGGTCGGAGTCGATGTCGGTGAAGGCCTGGGCGACCTGGACCGACGCGTCGGCGAGGAGGCGCAGGTTCTCCGTCATCTTCTCGCGGGTGTCGTCCCAGGCGTGCGCGAAGTCGCGCACGACGTCGGCGAGCCCGCCATGCCCGACCGCCTCGGCGATCCGGTCGCTCTTGGTGTTCGCGTTCTCGAACTCGTCGGCCACCACGGTCAGGCTCGAGCCCAACTCCGTCACCGCGTCCAGGTCCACATGGAGGTCCGCCATCGGCCCTCACCCCCTCCTGCCAGAGGAGAGAGTAACCAGGTTCGCGCCTGATGCACCACGGGGAGAACTACCCATCAGGCCTGATCAGACGGCCGTTGGCGCGCGTCTCGAAGGCCACGGTCAGCAGCAGCGCGACCCGGGGTTGCGGTCCTGCTCGGCGTAGTGCTCCCGCCAGAACTCGCGCTCGCCCATCGGCTCGCGGTCGGGGTGTGCGGAGCCCTCGTGCGCACAGTAGGTGCGGTAGGCGTCGTCGCCCATCACCTGCCGCACGTACCAGCGCAGGCTCCGACCCGCCGACGACGCCGCCCGGGTCAGCGCCCGGGCGACGTCGTGCACGACACCGACGCGGGTGTCAGCGGTTCCCGGCACGGGCGGCCTCCGTCAGGCCGGCGTCGGCCCACTGCTTCTCGATGCGCTTCTCGGCCGCCGTCGCGAACAGGCTCGCGGGGGCGAACCGCCGCGACGCGACCGGCGGGTCCTCGTGGTTCTCGCCACCGCCCGTGCGGAGCGCCTTGATCGTCACGACCAGCGACGCGAGGATCACGACGATCGACAGCACCACGAAGACGATCGACAGCGTGCCCTGCACGAACGTGTTGCGCACCACGGCCTCCATCGCGGCGACGTCGGGCGCGGTGCCGAACGACGTCTCCCCGGCGTCGAGCGCTGCCTGGAACGCGTTGTGCTGGGCCCAGTACCCGACGGCGGGGACGGGAGAGAAGATCTTCTCGAACGACGCCCAGATGGTGATGAGCGCCGTGAACGCCAACGGCAGCGCGACGATCCACAGCCACGCCCAGTAGCCGCGGCCCCGCTTGGCGACGATCGCGAGCACGACGGCGAGCGCGATGGCGGCCAGCAGCTGGTTCGCGATGCCGAACAGCGGGAAGAACGTGTTGATGCCGCCCAGCGGGTCGGTGACGCCGAGATAGAGGATGGTGCCCCACCCGGCCACCATGATCGCGGTGCACACCCAGACCCCTGGTCGCCAGCTCATGTCCTTGAACTTCGGGGCCAGGTTGCCGATCGTGTCCTGCAGCATGAAGCGGGCCACGCGGGTGCCGGCGTCCACCGCGGTGAGGATGAACAGCGCCTCGAACATGATGGCGAAGTGGTACCAGAAACCCATCATCGCGGTGCCGCCCACCAGCTGGTGCATGATGTGCGCCAGCCCGAGCGCCAGCGTCGGGGCGCCGCCCGTGCGGGACACGATCGATGGCTCGCCCACCTGGCTCGCCAGGGTGGTGAGCGTGTCCGGCGTGAGGTTCACCCCGGCGAGGCCGAGCGAGTTGACGAACGCGACAGCTCCCTCGACCGTGCCCATCGTCGCCGCCGCCGAGGAGTTCATCGCGAAGTAGACCCCGCGGTCGATCGAGATCGCGGCGACCAGCGCCATGATCGCGACGAACGACTCCATGAGCATGCCGCCGTACCCGATGAAGCGGGTCTGCCGCTCCTTCTCCACCAGCTTGGGCGTGGTACCGGACGCGATGAGGGCATGGAACCCGGACAGCGCCCCGCACGCGATCGTCACGAAGAGGAACGGCCACAGGTTGCCGGCCACCACCGGGCCGGTCTCGCTGCCCGCGAACTCGCTGACCGCAGGCACGGAGATCTCGGGGCGCACGATGACGACGGCGCCCGCGAGCACCAGGATTACGCCCACCTTCATGAACGTGGACAGGTAGTCGCGCGGGGCGAGCAGCAGCCACACGGGCAGGACGGCGGCGACGAAGCCGTAGACGATGACGCCGACGGCGATGGTGGTGCGGTCGAGGTGGAACAGCTCGGCACCCCAGGCCGTGTCGGCGACCCAGCCGCCGCCGACGATCGCGGCGAGCAGCAGCACGAAGCCGATGAGCGACACCTCGGTGATCTTGCCGGGCCGCAGGTAGCGCAGGTAGACGCCCATGAACAGCGCGATCGGGATCGTCATCGAGACGCTGAACACACCCCACGGGCTCTCGCCCAGGGCGTTGACCACCACGAGGGCGAGGATCGCCACGATGATGATCATGATGAGCAGGGACGCGACGATCGCGGCGACGCCGCCGATGCGGCCGAGCTCCTCGCGCGCCATCTGGCCGATGGTGCGGCCGCCGCGGCGCATGGAGAAGAACAGCACCAGGTAGTCCTGCACGGCGCCCGCGAGCACCACGCCGACGATGATCCAGATGGTGCCCGGCAGGTAGCCCATCTGGGCCGCCAGCACCGGGCCGACCAGCGGGCCGGCGCCCGCGATGGCGGCGAAGTGGTGGCCGAAGAGGACGCGGCGGTCGGTGGGGACGAAGTCCTTGCCGTCCTCGCGCGTCTCGGCGGGGGTGGCGCGCCGGTCGTCCGGCCGGGCGATGTACCGCTCGATCACCTTCGAGTAGAAGCGGTACCCGATGAGGTAGGTGCACACCGCGGCGAACACGAACCAGATCGCGTTGATCGTCTCTCCGCGGACCAGCGCGATCATGACCCATGCCACGCCGCCGAGCAGCGAGATCGCCGCCCAGAGCGCGACCTTCTGCCAGGTCCAGCGGGGGGTCCGCTCCTCGGCGGGGACGGAGGTCGGGGGGAGCGCGGGGTCGGGGACGATCTCGTCCGTCGCCGCGGCGGCTCCGGAATCTGCTGTCAAGGTGTGCCTCCATGGCGTCGCGTCGTTGCGGAGCCCGGCGGGTGCGGGTGTCCGACACAGGATAGGGATCCGGGGCGACGCACGTCACGAGCGCGCGCCGTCTGCTGTCCGTACCCGTTCATGGACCTGGACGGCCCAGGGGCACAGGGCGCGCGGCCGCCTCGCCGCGCCGTAGGGTGACGAGCATGGACACCGAAGAGCGCCTCGCCGTCTTCCTCGACTACGAGAACCTGGCGCTCGGCGCGAGGGACCACCTGGGCGGCATGCAGTTCGACTTCAAGCCGATCGCCGACGCGCTCGCCGTGCGCGGCCGCGTCGTGGTGCGGCGCGCGTACGCGGACTGGTCGTACTTCGACGAGGATCGGCGGATGCTGACCCGGCACCAGGTCGAGCTGATCGAGATGACGCAGCGGATGGGCGCGTCCCGCAAGAACGCCGCCGACATCAAGATGGTGGTCGACGCCATCGAGATGGCGTTCGAGCGCGAGTACATCACCACGTTCGTCATGTGCACCGGCGACTCCGACTTCTCTCCGCTGGTCCACAAGCTCCGCGAGCTGGACAAGCGCGTCATCGGCGTCGGCGTCGAGAACTCCACGTCCCGCCTGCTGCCGTCGGCGTGTGACGAGTTCCTCTTCTACGACCGGCTCGAGGGCGTCGACGTGCCCGACGAGTCCGAGTCGCCCGCGCCCAAGAAGTCGCGCGGCGGGGCGAAGGGGTCGGCGAGGTCGTCGTCCACGCGAGGCCGCACCAAGGCCCCTGCCCCGGTCGAGGCGCCCGCCGAGCCCGTCGCGCCCGCCGAGGAGGCCGCACCTGCGGCGTCCGCCCCGACGACGGCCGCCAAGGGCCGGCGCCGGAAGGCCGCGGCGCCCGCGGATGCTCCCGCCGTCGAGCCGGAGGTCGAGCCGAGCGTCGAGCCCGAGGTCGACGTCGAGCACGACGAGACCGCCGCGTCCGACGAGGACGCGCCGATGGAGGTCCGGGTGGCGCAGACCCTCGCCGACCTGCAGGCGTCGACCAGCGGCACGGTCACGGCGTCGATGCTCAAGCGCACGCTGGTGCGCAAGGACCCCACGTTCAGCGAGTCCGACTACGGCTTCCGCACGTTCGGCGAGTTCCTGCGCTTCCTGGCCGATCGCGGCTTCGTGGTGCTGTCGCCCGGGCCGTCGACCGGCGACCCCGAGGTGGCGCTGCCCGAGCAGCAGGACACCGCGGGTGCCTTCGGCCTGCTGCGCACCGTCGTCCAGGACGCGGGCGGCTCGGCGCCGCTGTCCGGGCTGAAGAACGAGGTGCGCAAGCGCCGGCCCGACTTCTCTGAGAAGGCGCTCGGCTATCGCGGCTTCCTGCAGTTTGCGAAGGGTGCCGCGGCCGCCGGCGCCGTCGCCCTCGCGTGGGACGACGACGCCGACGACTACCTGCTCACCGCGGGCTGAGCGGGCCGAGCGGGCCGAGCGGGCCGAGCGGGCCGAGGTCGCTCAGCGACCGACGAACGCGAGCAGCGCCGCGTTGACCTCGTCGGCGTGCGTCCACAGCAAGCCGTGGGGGGCGCCCTCGACCTCGACGTACTCGGCGTCCGGCACGGCCTGGTGGAAGCGCCGGCCCGAGGCGTCGATGGGCAGGATGTTGTCCTTCGTGCCGTGCAGGATCAGCGTCGGCTTGCCGGCCGCGCGCACGGCCTCGACGTCGGGCCGGAAGTCCTCGATCCAGGTGGGCACGACCGCGTAGGCGGCGACGGGCGCCGAGCCGACCGCCGTGTTCCAGTTGGCGCGCACGACCTCCTCGCTGATGCGCGTCCCGAGGTTCTCGTCCAGGTTGTAGAAGTCCTTGTAGAACTGCGTGAACCAGGCGTAGCGGTCCGAGCGGGCGGCGTCGACGATGCCGTCGAACACCGCCTGCGGCACGCCCTCGGGGTTGTCGTCGCGCTGCACGAGGAATGGCTCGAGCGACGCGAGGAAGGCGAGCTTCGCGACGCGCTCGTGGCCGTGGTTGCGCACGTACCGGGCGAGCTCTCCGGTGCCCATCGAGAAGCCGACGAGGATCACGTCGCGCAGGTCGAGCGTCGTGAGCACGGCGTCGAGGTCTTTGGCGAACGTGTCGTAGTCGTACCCGGAGCCGACCTTGCTCGACGCCCCGAAGCCGCGGCGGTCGTAGGTGACGACGCGGTACCCGGCGGCGAGGAGCTCGCGCGCCTGCAGCTCCCAGCTGTGCCCGTCGAGCGGATACCCGTGGACGAGGACGACCGGCTGACCGGAACCCTGGTCCTCGTAGTACAGCTCGATGTCCGTGCTGTTCTCCTGCCCGACGGTGATGTAACCCATGGTGGCTGTCCCTTCGCGGAGAAGGGGAGAACGGTCGTTCTCCCTGATGACCGTTACAGTAGAGAACGATGGTTCTCCGCGCAAGCGGAGCGGTCGACGAGAGGGGGAGCAGTGGTGGACGAGGACGCGGCGCGCGACGCGGTGGTGGCGGCCGCCGACCGCCTCTTCTACGCCCGGGGCGTGCAGTCGGTCGGTATGGACGCTGTGCGGAGCGAGGCAGGCATCTCGCTGAAGCGCATCTACTCGCTCTTCCAGTCCAAGGAGGACCTCGTCGTCGCGGTCCTCGCGCTGCGGACCCGCCAGTGGGCCGAGGGCGTGGGCCGGGCCATCGCCGCGGCAACCACGCCACGGGAGCGGGTCCTCGCCGTCTTCGACTTCCTCGACGCATGGTTCCGCGAGGACGGCTTCCGCGGCTGCGCGTTCATCAACTCCTTCGGCGAGCTGGGCGCGACGTCGCCGCGCATCGCCGACGCCGTGCGCGAGCACAAGGAGTCGTTCCGGGAGCACGTGCTCGGGCTCGTGCGCGAGGCCGGGCTGCCCGACGCCGTCGCGCTGCAGGTCGTCCTCCTGGCCGAGGGCGCGCAGACGACCGCCGCCATCACGCAGGATGCGGACGTCGCGCTCGCGGCGCGGCGCGCCGCCGAGGCGCTGCTCGACGCCGACGTGGCGTGACCGGGCGGACCGGGCCGGCTCTTCCGGTCACGATCCTCCGGTCGAGATCGCTTGCCCGAGGCACGCCCCCTTCCTAAGGTGACACGTGTGGGTCGACGAGGCCCCACCACGGTGCATTGCCGCGCCGAACCTCGCGTGGAGTGCATCGTCGTGTCTCGAAGGCGGCATGCCCGCCGGAATCGGAGGTTCGATGCTTCACGCTCGACAGCACTCCAGGCTCCGCACCACCCCCTGGCGCACCGCCCCCTGGCGCACCGCCCCCTGGCGCACCGCCCCCTGGCGCACCGCCGCAGCGGTCGGCCTCGCCGCGCTCGCCGCGTCGGTCGCGCTCCCCACGGCCGGGGCCGCGCAGCCCGAGGCCGAACCCGCCGCCGCGGCCGCCGCGCCGGGCGACGTGGTCTGGTCCGACGAGTTCGACGGCGCAGCGGGGGCGGCGCCCGACGGGAACCGATGGACGTACGACACCGGCGCGGGCGGCTGGGGCAACAACGAGCTCCAGAACTACACGACGTCCCGCGACAACTCCGCGCTCGACGGCGCGGGGAACCTCGTCATCACGGCCCGCCAGGAGGGCGACGGGTCGTACACCTCGGCGCGCATGACCACCCGGGGGAAGTACCAGCCGCAGTACGGCCGGGTCGAGGCGCGCATCCAGATCCCGCGCGGCCAGGGGATCTGGCCCGCGTTCTGGATGCTCGGCGGCAACCTCGGCAGCGTGCCGTGGCCGGACTCGGGCGAGATCGACATCATGGAGAACGTCGGGTTCGAGCCGCACCTGGTGCACGGGTCCCTGCACGGGCCGGGCTACTCCGGCGGCAACCCCTTGACCGGCACCTACCAGCACCCGCAGGGCTGGTCGTTCGCCGACACGTTCCACACGTTCGCCGTCGACTGGAAGCCGGGGCAGGTCTCCTGGTCCGTGGACGGGGTGACGTACCAGACGTACTCGGCGGCCGACACGGGCGGCAACCCGTGGGCCTTCGACCACGACTTCTACCTCCTCCTCAACGTCGCGGTGGGCGGGAACTGGCCCGGGAACCCCGACGCCACCACCCAGTTCCCGCAGCAGATGAAGGTGGACTACGTGCGCGTGTACGACAACGGCAGCAACGCCGCCGGCTGAGCGCTCCCCCTGCGCGGGCCGGCCGAGCCGCTCCGCACAGGGGGCACAATGGTGCGGTGACCTATCGGTTCCTGCGCCTCGTCCTGTCGCTTCTGGTGTACGTCTTGCTGCGCCCGAGCGTCACCGGGCTGCACAACATCCCGCGGCGCGGGCCCGTGATCCTGGCGAGCAACCACCTGTCGTTCATCGACTCGATCATCATCCCGCTCGTCGTGCCTCGGCACGTCACGTTCATCGCCAAGGCGGAGTACTGGACGGGCGGCGGGCTCAAGGGCCGCGTCTCCCGCTGGTTCTTCACCACGATGGGCCACGTCCCGGTGGACCGCGAGGACCCCCGCGGCGGGCAGCGCTCCCTCGACGAGGCGCTCCGGGTGCTGAAGCGGGGCGGCGCGTTCGGCATCTACCCCGAGGGCACGCGCTCGCGCGACGGCAAGCTGCACCCTGGGCACACCGGGGTGGCGTGGCTCGCGCTCGCCGGGTCGGCGCCCGTCGTGCCGGTCGCCCTGCGCGGCACCGACAAGGTGCAGCCCGTGGGCAAGCGACTGCCGCGCCCGACGCGGGGCATCCAGGTCAACTTCGGCGCCCCGATCGACCCGTCGCGACAGCTCACCACCGGGTCCCGCCCCGCGCAGGTGCGTCGTGAGCTCACCGACCACGTCATGGACTCCATCCACAAGATGAGCGGCCAGGAGCTCGCGGCGTGACCGACCCCGCGCCCTCGTCCCACCCGAAGGGCGAGGCGGTCCAGAACCTCTTCAACACGGTCCCGGCCTACTACGACCGGATGAACCGGATCATGACGCTCGGGCGGCACCAGGCCTGGTGCCGCGACGTCGTCCGGCGGGCGCAGGTTCCCGCGGGCGGCTCCCTGCTCGACGTCGCGACCGGCACCGGCGTCATCGCCCTCGAGGCCGCGAGGCGGTACCCGGACGCCGCCGTCACCGGCGCCGACTTCGCCGAGGGCATGCTCGACGGCGCGCGGGCCAAGCCCGGCGCGGACGCCGTCACCTGGCAGCTCGCGGACGCGAACGCCCTGCCATTCGACGACGAGTCGTTCGACGCCGTCACGCACGGCTACCTGCTGCGCAACGTCGAGGACGCCGAGCGCGTTCTCGCCGAGCAGTTCCGCGTGCTCCGGCCGGGCGGCCGGGTCGTGGTGCTCGAGACCTGCCCGCCGCGCGGGCTGCTGCGCTACCCGGTGACGCTCGGCGTGAAGGTCGTGATCCCGCTGCTCGGCCAGCTCGTGGCGCGCGACCGCAAGTCCTACACGTACCTCGAGGAGTCCACCCTCGGGTTCAAGTCGCCCGAGGAGGTTGCCGCCATCCTGGGGCGGCTCGGCTTCACCGGGATCACCTGGGACCGCAGGTTCCTCGGCACCCACATGATCGTCACCGCGCAGAAGCCGTAGGGCTCACCCGGCCGGGGGAGGCGCGCCGCCGGGCCGCTTGGAAGACTGGCCGGCATGGCAGCGCGGACGGCGGTCGCGGACGGGGGCGGGGTACGGCACGCGCTGGGTCGCGCCGCGGCCCCGCTCGTCAGCGCGGCGACGGTGCGCGCGGGCGTGTACCTCGTCGTCGGGGGTGTCGTGGCCGGGGCGTACGTCGTCCTCGTGACCGGCTTCGTGCAGATGTACACGACGGCGGGCACGCCGGTCGTCGCCGTGAGCGTGCTGGCCGTGGTCACTGCGGCGATCGTCTGCTCGCCGCCCTTCCTCGCCCCGGTCCGCGCGCTCGAGATCGCCGCCGTGCGCACCTTCCTCGACGTCGACCCCCGCGACCTGCCCGACCCCGTCGGGGATCCCACGGTCGCGACGCGCTGGCGGGCGGCCGCGTGGTTCGCGCTGCACCTGGCCCTCGGGGCCGTGGTCACGCTGGGGCTGCTGGTCGCGGTGCCGGTCGCGACCCAGCTCGTGCTCTCCGTCTTCGGCATCGACCGCGCGTTCATGGTGCAGGTGGCCCCCACGCTCTCCCGGCACCCGGCCGCCTGGCTGGTGGTCGCAGTCGTCGCCCTGCTGGCGGTGCCCTATCTGGCCGTGGGCGCCCGGCGGCTGCTGCGGCAGGCCGCGGTGCCGCTGCTGGGCCCGGACCAGAGCGCGCGCATCGCCGAGCTCGAGGCGCGGGCGGACCGGCTCGCCGAGCGGGGCCGGCTCGCGCGCGAGCTCCACGACTCCGTGGGGCACGCGCTGACCATCACCACGCTGCAGGCGGCCGCCGCCGCGCGGCAGCTCGACACCGACCCGGACGCCGCCCGGCGCTCGCTCGCCGCCGTCGAGGAGACCGGCCGCGCCGCGATGGCGGACCTCGATCACGTGCTCGGCCTGCTGCGCGGTGCCGACGACCCACGACGCGACCCGCGACGCGAGCCGCCGCGCGTCCCGGCGCGCGCCCTCGCCGACCTGTCGGCGCTCGTCGACGACGCCCGCAGCGCCGGCGCCGACGTCCGCCTCGACCTGACGGGCGACGCGCGCGCCGCGCCCCTGCCCCGCGCGACCTCCCACGAGGTGTACCGCGTGGTGCAGGAGGCGCTCACCAACGCCGTGCGGCACGCCCCCGGCGCGCCGGTGACCGTCAGAGTGGCCGCCGACCTGTGGCGCGTGGTCGAGGTGGACGTGACCAACCCGCTCGAGCCCGTCGACACAGCGCCGCTGGTTGAGCCTGTCGACGCAGCGCCGCTGGTTGAGCCTGTCGGCACAGCGCCGCTGGTTGAGCCTGTCGGCACAGCGCCGCTGGTTGAGCCCGTCGGCACAGCGCCGCTGGTTGAGCCTGTCGAAACCCCGGCCCCGGCCGGCGGCCGCGGTCTGCCAGGCATGGCGGAACGCGTGCGGCTGCTGGGCGGGGAGCTCTCCGCCGGGCCGGACGGCGGTGTGTGGGTGGTGCGCGCCCGGTTCCCGTTGTGACGGCCGCGCCACCGGCGTCCCTGGACGTCGTCATCGGATGGCGGGAAGGCGACGCACAGGGACGCAGGTGGTGCGTGGCCCGGCCACTGGCGTCCCTGGACGTCGTCGTCGGACGACGGGAAGGTGACGCGCAGGGACGCAGGTCCCCGACCGGGACGCGTCGCATCGGTGATCGCGCGGGCGTCGGATGCGCGAGGATCGACGCGTGACGCTCCCCGAGCACGCCCCGGTACGCACCGTCCGTGTCGCGCTCGTCGACGACGAGCCGCTGGTGCGCGCGGGACTGCGCGTCATCCTCGAGGTCGAGCCGGACCTGGAGGTGGTGGGGGAGGCGGACGACGGTGCCGGGGTGCCGCAGCTCGTCGCTGACGCCCGCCCCGACGTCGTCCTCATGGACGTGCGCATGCCGCGCGTGAACGGGATCGCCGCCACGCAGGCGGTCGTCGCCCGCGACCGACCGGGCGCCCCCGCCCCTCGCGTGCTGGTCCTCACCACGTTCGAGAACGACGACCACGTGCTCGACGCCCTCCACGCGGGCGCCCAGGGCTTCCTGCTGAAGCGGGCGCGGCCCGAGGAGGTCGTGCAGGCGGTGCGGCTGGTGGCGCGCGGCGACTCCCTGCTGTTCCCCGACGCGGTGCGCAGGCTCGTGGCCGCCCACGGCCCCGACACGTCGGCGGGGGACGCGCTCCGCTCGGTCGGGCTCACCGAGCGCGAGGGGGAGGTGCTCCGGCTGGTGGCGTCGGGCATGTCGAACGCGGAGATCGCCGGAGACCTCTACCTCGGCGTCGAGACGGTGCGCACTCACGTGGGCAACGTGCTCGCCAAGCTGGGCGTGCGCGACCGCACGCAGGCTGTCGTCCGGGCCTACGAGTCGGGGTTCGTGCCGCTGCGGCGAGTTTGAGGCGGGGCGCGCCGAGCAGCGCGCCGATGGTGTGGGAGAGCCAGTCGTTGGTGAGGGCCACCCCGGAGCACCTGCGCCGCGACAGCGACGAGTCGGCGGCGGCGCAACCCCGCGCCCGTGCGGAATTCCGATGACCTTGGGGAGACCCGGGCATAGCCTCGGGCTCGTGGACGTCAGACGCAGCTGAACTACCCGACGTGCGACGGCACGCCGGGTGCTTCGTCATGCCTCTGATGCCTACCGAAAGCAGATTCCCGTGCCTGGTCGTCCTCGCGACGACAGGGCTGGAGCGCTCACCCTTGCGCTGTCCTCGGCCTCGATCGCCGGCGGACTCTTCCTCCCCCTGTCGCTCGTCTACCTCACCGTCCTCACCGACATCTCCCTCTCCGTGCTCGGGGCCGTCATCACGGCCTCGGGGCTCGTCGCCGTGCCCGTGCCGATCGTGGCCGGCCGGCTGGTCGACCGGGTCGGCCCGCGGCCGCTGGTCGTGGCGGCGCTGAGCCTGCAGGCCGCGGGCTACGTCGGCCTCGTCGTGGCCCGCGACCCGTTCGCGGTCTTCGCCGTCTCCATGGTCCTCGCCGTGGGCGGACGCCTGTTCTGGTCGTCGGTCTTTGCGCTCGTCGCGGAGCATGCCGAGGCGCACCCGGTGCGGCCGGTGGAGGCGTGGTTCGCGCGGATCAACACCGTGCGCACCGTGGGCATCGTGGCCGGCGGGCTGGTCGCCGGGCTCGTCGTCTCGCTCGATGCCATCAGCGCCTACCTGGCCCTGGCGTGGGCCGCCGCCGGCGGCTACTCGGCCGCAGCGTTGCTGGTGCTGACGGTCCGCTCGTCTCCGCGGTCGGCCGCCACGGATCAGCCCGTGAGCTCCCGCCTCCTGCTGCGCGACCGGCGGTTCCGCACGCTTCTGCTGACGAACACGGTCTTCGCGCTCTCGACCCTCTTCGCCGGGCTGACCCTCCCGACGCTCGTCCGGTCCGTGCTGCACGGACCGGGCTGGTTCACCGCCGCGCTTCTCGTCGCCAACGCCCTGCTGGTCGCCCTGCTGGGACACCGCGGCGGCCTGCTCGCGGCGCGACGCCCCGCGCCCGGCCTCCTGCGGGCGGCCGCCGCTCTGTGGTGCGTCGCCTTCCTCATCATGGCGCTGGCCGCGGCCGGATCCCTGCCCGCGGCGGGGCTCATGCTCCTGCTGTCGGTGGCGGTGCTCAGCGGTGCGGAGGTGCTGCACGCTCCGGCGTCGACCTCGCTGGTGGCCGCGATGGCCGGCCCGCACGCGCGCGGGACGTACCTGGCGGTCTTCCAGTACTCGTTCGTCGTCGCCGAGCTCGTCGGGCCCGTGCTGTTCACCGGCCTGTTCGGGCACGCGCACGCCCTGCCCTACCTCGTGCTCGCGGTCGCGAACGCCGCGACCCTCCCGATCCTGGTCGCCCTCCGCCCGGGCACGCGACCCTGACGGCAGGCCCGACGCCGGTCAGGGGCGGAGGGCGTCGGCGGTGTCGGCCCTTCGACAGGCTCAGGTCAGCGCAAGCTCGACCAGCAGGGCGTTCCCGTCCGCGCCGTGCACCAGCGGGACGTCGGCCGGCGGTGGCCGCCGCGCCGGGCGGGGGCGGGCGCGCTCCACCTGCCGGATGGCGATGGCCGCGACGCGGCCCGGCCAGCGCGCGGCCGCCCGCACGTACACGTCCTCGTCCTGCTGGCCGGCGTCGCCGAGCAGCAGCCAGCGCACCTGCGGCAGCGCCGTCATCAGCCGGTCCAGGCTCTCGCCCTTGTGTCGCGGGCCGCTGCGGAACCAGCCGGACTGGGTGGGCCCCCAGTCGGTGAGCAGCAGCGGCCCGGACGGAAACCCGTGCCTGTCGAGGAAGCCGGCCAGCGTGCCCGCGGTGTTCCACGCCCCGTTGGAGAGGTAGACGAACGGCGCGTCCGGGTGGTCCGCCGCGATCTTCCGGTACAGCTCCGGCATGCCCGGCACGGGCCGGCGGGCGCTCGGCCGGCTGATCAACGTGTTCCACGCCGCGACCAGGGGCTGCGGGACCGCGGTGACCATCGTCGTGTCGTCGATGTCGCTGACGACGCCGAACGTCGCGCCGTCCCCGACGACGACCACCGGCGCGACGACGGTCCGCCCCGACGACGGTCCGGTCGTCGAACCGGAGGTCGTGAGGGTCGCGTCGTGCCGGCCGGGCGGCAGAGGGCCGTCGTCGGGGAGCGGCACCTCGACGTCCACGTACCCGGCGCGGTCGGTCTCGAGGTCGGCCACGGCCCCGCCCACCGCGACGCGCACCGGCTCGCCGGGCGCGGGGAGGGTGAGGTAGCTCCACAGGCCGCGCCGGTCGCCGTCCTGTACCGCGGCACGACGACCGTCGGCGCGGGACGGCGGCACCAGCAGCACGCGGGCCAGCACCCGCACGCGCCGCGGGCTGCCGTACCCGGTGTACGTGATCACGCGCGGCACCCAGCCGCGCCGACGCAGCACCGCCCCCGCGGCGGTGCACCATCGGTCCTCGATCAGCGCCGCGAGGTGCGGTCGCTGGGTCGGACGTGCGGTGGTGAGCTGCGCCGCGGGGGCGGTCGGGTCGGACATGCCCCGATTGTTCCGCCTACTGCCCGCCCATGCCCGTCGTGGCCACGCCCTGCACGATGCGGCGCTGGAAGATCATGAACACCACGAGCAGCGGCAGCGCGGCGATCATCGCCGACGCCATGTTCTGCGCGTACTGGACGCCGTAGGCGTTCTTCACCGTGGACAGCCCCACCGGCAGCGTCATGAACTGCGGGTCGGTGGTGACGATGAACGGCCACAGGAAGTTGTTCCAGGCCCCGATGAACACGAAGATCGCGACGGCCACCAGGATCGACTTCGACAGCGGGAGCACGATCGTCCAGAACAGCCGCCACGTGCCCGCGCCGTCGATGCGGGCGGCGTCGAGCAGCTCGCGGGGGATGGCGTCGAAGAACCGCTTGAGGATGAACACCATGACCGGCGCCACGACCTGCGGCAGCACGATGCCCGCGAACGTGTCCACGAGGCCCATGGCCTGCATCTGCTTGAAGAGCGGCACGATGAGGATCTGGCCCGGCATCATGATCGACGCGAGGGTGAGCCACTGCAGCAGCCCGCGGCCCTTGAACAGGGTCTGCGAGAACGCGAAGGCCGCCATCGCGGAGATCAGCACCGTCAACGCCGTCACGAGGACGGCGACCACCAGGCTGTTCCACATCCAGGTCAGCAGCTCGCTGTTGCCGAGCACCTGCCGGTAGGCGTCGAGCGTCCACCCCTGGGCCGGCCACCACGACGCCGGCAGCGCGGCCTCGGCCTCGTGCTTGAAGCTCGTCACCGCACCCCAGAGGAGCGGAAGCAGCCACAGCCCGGCGAGCACGACGAGCGCCGCGAGCGCGCCGACCCGCACCCACGGTGAGGGGCCGATCGTCAGCTTGGTGAGGGCTCGGTTCTCGGCCTTGGCCTGCAGCGCGCCCGCCCGGCGGGCGGCGAACATCGTCGAGACGGACTCGGTCACGGCCACGTCAGGCCTCCTTCTTCGACGGCAGCAGCCGCACCAGCGTGAACACGAGGATCAGGGCGAAGAACACGTACGAGATGGCCGAGGCGTAGCCGAGCCGGTAGTTCGTGAAGCCCATGTCGTAGACGTACTCGAGGATGGGCCGGGTGCTGCCGTTCGGTCCGCCCTTGGTCAGCAGGTAGATCTGGTCGAACACCTTGAGCGAGGCGAGGAGCTGGAGCACGACGATCACCCCGGTGATGGTCTTCAGGTGGGGCATCGTGATGGAGAACAGCCGCCGCCACCCACCGGCACCGTCGATCGTGGCCGCCTCGTACTGCTGGGACGGGATCCCCTGCAGGGCGGCGAGGTAGAGCAGGAAGTTGAAGCCGACGGTCCACCACACGGTGACCATGGCGATCGAGAACATCGCCACGTTCTCGTCCGTGATCCAGCCGACGGGGCCGAGGCCGAGGTTCGCGAGCCAGGTGTCGAGCAGGCCGATGTCCGGCTGGAACAGCCAGCCGCTCAGCCCGGACACGACGGCGCTGGTCAGCAGGTACGGGGCGAAGAACGACATGCGCCACACCCACTGGCCGGGCAGAGCTGTGTGCACCAGCAGCGCCATGACGAGCGCCACGAGGATCAGGGGCACCGTGCTGAGGAGCGTGAACCAGACGGTGTGCCACAGCGTCTCCCACACCTGCGGGTCGCTGAAAGCCTCGGCGTAGTTGGCGAAGCCGATGAACTCGCTGCCGGTGCCCGTGAGGCTCTGGTTGGTGAAGCTCATCCACAGGCCGTAGACCGTGGGCCACACCAGGAAGAGCCCGGTCGCCACGGCGAACGGAGCGACGAACAGGTAGCCGGACCGGTCCCGCTCCCGCAGCGACCGGCGCTGCGTGTCACGCGACGACGCCTTGGCGGCGGACCGGGCAGGCAGCGCCCGCCCGGGGAGCGTGGTGACGTTCGAGACGGTCATCGTCGTCCTCTCGATCAGGCGGGGTTGGGCTGGGAGAGGAACCGGTCCATCTCGCTCAGCAGCCGGTCCACGGCGGTACGCGGGGTCGCGTTGCCGGACAGGGTGTCGGTCATGGAGTCGCCCATCCGCGTCTGGAAGTCGCTGCCGCCGCCCGTGAACCAGGCGTCGGGGTCGAAGACGGCGATCTCCGCCGCGGGCGCGTAGTCACGCTGCGGGGTGAGTTCCTGGTACTCCGGCTGCTCGACGATGGGCTGGTACGCGGGGATGTGCCCGGCGGACGCCCAGGTCATGCCCTCCTGGAGGAGGCCGGCGAGCACGCGGTAGGTGGCCTCGCGCTTGGCGGGGTCGGGGTGCGCCTGTTTGGGCAGCACGAACGAGTGCGAGTCGGCGTAGTTCGCCGGGGCGTCGAAGACCGCCGGGAACGGCGTGGCCCCGACGTCGGGGATGGCGTCGCGGAACATCGGCAGGTCCCACTCGCCGGCGAACATCATCCCGACGCGGTTCGACATGAAGCGGCCGGACGCGGCGTTGCCGTCCTGGTTCTTGGCGGCGACGATGCCGTCGACCATGGTCTGGAGGAACTCGAAGACCTCCTCGGCCGCCCGCTCGTCGAGCTGGGCGGACTTGCCCGGCGTGAGCTCGTAGCCCCCGCCGTTCTGGTTGTACAGGCCCCAGAACATGCGCCAGCAGCCGGCCGGATCACGCAGGTACCCCCAGCCGACGCCCGTCTCGCCCGTGACCTCGGCCATGGCGCGGGCCGCGTCGAGGAACGCGTCCGCCCCCGATGCGATGGCGAGCTTGCCGTCGGATCCGAGGAGCCCCGCGTCCCCGGCGACCGCTGGGTTGTGGAACGCGATGTACGGGTGGGTGTCCAGGGGCAGCGCGTACAGCTGGCCGTCGAACTGGGCCTTCTCCCACACTGCCGGGGCGAAGTGCTTCTGCTCGACCCCCAGCGCGGCGAGCGCGTCGAGGTCGAACGGCTCGAGGAGCCCGCCGGGCGCGTACCCGGCGAGCCGGGAGACGTGCATGACCGCGGCCTCGGGCGGGCGCCCGCCGGACGACGTCATCGCCAGCTTCGTGTAGTACGGCGCACCCCACTCGAGCGTCGTGGTGTCGAGGGCGATGTCCGGGTTGGCCGCCGCGACCGCGCCCGACATCTCCTGCATGAGCGCGCCGTCGCCGCCCGAGAAGAGGTCCCAGACCATCACCGACGTGCGGCCGTTGCCGGACGCGGCGGGCGTGGAGCAGCCGGACAGCGCGCCGCCGAGCGCGATGCCCCCGGCGCCGACGAGGGCTGCCTGGAGCAACCCCCTGCGGCTCATCCGCGGGACGTCGTCCGACGCGCCGTTCGTGCCGGACGGACGTGGGCCCCGGCCGGACGCGTGGCCCTGCCATGCTCCGGACGCCCCGGACCTGCGGTATTTGGTCTGCATCGACCCTCCATGAGTGCAACGTTGCGCTCCAACGTGGGACCACGATGGACTAGCGGTGACGGGCCGTCAAGAGGGCGGGAGCACGCGTGCGACGCCGCGCCACGGCGGGCGAGGAAAGGGCCGGTGGATGGCAGCACAGGACGGGCGGAGCGGGGAATCGGCGCCTCGCGCGACGGTGTCCCCGGGCACCAGGGGTCGCGGCACGGGCCGGGTCGGGATCAAGGACGTGGCGGCCGCCGTGGGGGTGTCCTGGAAGACGGTCTCGAACGTCGTCAACGGCACCGGGAGGGTCGGGGAGGAGACCCGGGCCAAGGTCGAGGCGATGATCGCCGAGCTCGGGTACCGCCCGAACCTCGCGGGCCGCCAGCTGCGCCGGGGGCGCACGAACACGCTGGCGCTCGCTGTCCCGTGGGCCCACTCGCCGTACTTCTCGCTGCTGGCGCACATCGTGATCGAGGTCGCCGGCGCCCGCGGCTACCGCGTGCTCATCGAGGAGACCCGCACCGACCGGGACGCCGAGCTCCAGGTGGCGCGCGGGTTCTCGGTCCAGGCGATCGACGGCATCATCTTCTCGCCCCTGGCGATCGGCCCGGCGGAGATCGCCGAGGTGCGCCGGGAGACCCCGATGGTGCTGCTCGGCGAGCGCGACGACCCAGGTCACGACCGTCGCTGGAGCACCGACCACGTGAGCATCGACAATGTCCGGGCCGCGCGGGAGGTGACCGAGCACCTGCTCACGACGGGCCGCCGACGGCTGGCGTTCGTCGGCGCGGAGCCCGTCGACGACCGCACGGGCGCCCTGCGGCTGCGGGGGTACCGCGAGGCGCACGCGGCGCAGGGGCTCGAGGTGGACCCGCGCTGGGTCGTGCCGGTGACGAACTTCTCGCGCCCGGCGGGGGTCGTGGCGGTCGAGTCGGCGCTGCCCCGGATCGACCAGGTGGACGGGCTCGTGTGTGTGAACGACGAGCTCGCGCTCGGCGCCCTCTACGCGCTGCGCCTCAACGGGGTGCGGGTGCCCGAGGACGTCGCGGTCACGGGGTGGGACAACACCGAGGACGGCCGGTACTCCAACCCGTCGCTGACCACCGTCGCACCGGACCTGCAGGCCATCGCCGAGACCGCCGTCGACCGAGTGATCGCGCAGGTCGACGGGCGCCTCGACGGCGAGGCCGGGGAGGCGGTCGACGTGGTCGTCGCCCACCGTCTCCTCGTGCGCGAGAGCAGCCGGCCGGCCGCGGCGACGGCCTGACCGCATGCCCAGGAGACCCCCGGTGGTTCAACGTTGCATACTTCTTGTCGGGAAGGTTGAATCATCCGCGGAACTGTCGTCCATGCAACGGAGCACCACGATGTCCGTCCTCGATCGCCTCGACCCCCCCTCCGCCCCCACCGGCGGCACCGTCCCCCGCCCGGAGTACCCGCGTCCCCAGGTGGTGCGCGACCGGTGGCTGAACCTCAACGGCTCCTGGGACTTCGAGATCGACCCCGGTGATTCCGGCCTGGAGCGCGGCCTGCGCGACCGGCCGCTCGCCGGCACCATCACCGTGCCGTTCGCCCCGGAGTCCGAGCTCTCCGGGGTGGAGAACACCGACTTCCTCGAGGCGGTCTGGTACCGCCGCGAGGTGACCGTCCCCGCCGACTGGTCCGCCGTCGGCGACGACGCGCACGTGCTGCTGCACTTCGGCGCCGTGGACCACGACACCACGGTGTGGGTGGACGGCACCGAGGTGGTGCGCCACCGCGGCGGCTTCACGCCGTTCACCGCCGACCTGTTCGGCGTCGCCGCCCCCGGCGACACGGTGACCGTCGTGGTCCGCGCCCGCGACCACCGGGGCATCCCGCAGGCGCGCGGCAAGCAGTCGGGCCAGTACGGCAACCACGACTGCCACTACACGCGCACCACCGGCATCTGGCAGACGGTGTGGATGGAGCCGGTGCCCGCCGCGAGCCTGCGCCGCCCGCGCATCACCCCCGACCTCGGCGGCCGCGCGCTCGACGTGCGCATCCCGCTCACGCAGAACCGCCGTGGCCACACCGTGACCGTGACGGTGAGCGACGCCGACGGCGTCGTCGCCACCGAGTCGACCCCCGCCGACCTCGACCTCGCGCCGTCGGTGCGCGTCGTGATCCCCACGGACCGGGTGCGCCCCTGGTCCACCCAGGACCCGCACCTGTACGGCGTCGAGGTCGAGCTGCGCGAAGCCGCCGGCGAGGTCGTCGACTCCGTGCGGTCGTACGCCGGCCTGCGCTCGGTCGCGATCGAGGGCAAGGCGATCCGGATCAACGGTGAGCCCGTCTTCCAGCGGCTGGTGCTCGACCAGGGCTACTGGCCCGAGTCGCTCATGACCGCCCCGAGCGACGCCGCGCTGCTGCGCGACATCGAGCTGTCCCTGCACGCCGGGTTCAACGGCGCCCGCCTGCACCAGAAGGTCTTCGAGGAGCGCTTCCTGTTCCACGCCGACCGGCTGGGCTACCTCGTGTGGGGCGAGTTCGGCGACTGGGGCTCCGGCGGCTTCGGCAGCTCGAAGGACCACCAGCAGCCCACGACGTCGTTCGTCGCCGAGTGGCTGGAGGCGCTCGAGCGCGACTTCTCGCACCCGTCGATCATCGGCTGGTGCCCGCTCAACGAGACGCACCAGGACCTGCATGACCGGATCACCCAGCTCGACGACGTCACGCGCAGCATGTTCCTCGCTACGAAGGTCGCGGACCCGACCCGGCCCGTGCTCGACGCCAGCGGGTACTCGCACCGGGTGCTCGAGACCGACGTGTGGGACTCGCACCACTACGAGCAGGACCCGGCGGCGTTCGCGAGCGACATGGCGGGCCTGGCGACCGACCAGCCGTGGGGCAACACGAACGACAACGGGCCCATCTCGTTGCCCTACCGCGGCCAGCCGTACTTCTGCAGCGAGTACGGCGGCATCTGGTGGAACCCCGAGGAGGCGGCGCGGGCCGCGGGCGACGACCGGACCGAGTCGTGGGGCTACGGTCAGCGCGTGGCCGACGAGGAGGAGTTCCACTCCCGCTTCGCCGGTCTCACGGACGCCCTGCTCGACGACCCGCTGATGTTCGGCTACTGCTACACGCAGCTCACCGACGTGTTCCAGGAGCAGAACGGCATCTACCGGTTCGACCGCAGCGAAAAGCTCGACGTCGACCGGGTGCGCGCGGTGCAGGTGCGCCCGGCCGCCTTCGAGAAGGACGCCGGCTGAGCAACGACCACCCCCGCCCGTCGGTCGAGCCGGTCGAGACCCAGCATGGTCTCGACCGGCTCGACAGGTTCGACAGGCGATCGCGACCGGCAGGAGAAGCAATGACGCACCGCACCTCGTTCGCGACCTCGTTCGAGCCAGGCGACCCGGCGCCTCTGGAGTCGACACCCCTCGTGCGCGGCGGCGCGCCGTGGACGCTGAACGTCGCGGCGGGCCGCGGCCGGCGCGCGGCGAGCACGCTGGTCACGACCGTGGGGACGGGCCCGGAGACCGCGCTCGCCCACAAGCCGGGGGTGGGGTTCACCGGCCGGCATGCGCTGCACTGGTCCGGCGTGCACGTCGCCGACGGGCCGGCGCGCGCCACCCACGTGCTGCACCGCGACCTCGGCATCACCGTGGGCCCGCGCACGCGGCTGAGCTACGTCGTCCTGCCGGAGCTGCGGGGCGACCTGCGGTACCCGTCGACGCACGTCGCGATCGACCTCGCGTTCACCGACGGCACGCTCCTGTCCGACCTCCCGGCCACCGACGCGCACGGCACCGCGGCGTCCGCGCGCGCCCAGGGCGAGGGCAAGATCCTCTACGCCGACCAGTGGAACTCCGTGCGGGTCGACGTCGGCGCGGTCGCCGACGGCCGGACGGTCGACGCGATCCTGCTGAGCTACGACAACCCCGGCGGCACGGCGGGCACGGAGGTCGCCGGCTGGGTCGACGACGTCGCGCTCACGGCCGAGCCGGCATTCCTCCCGGGACACCCGGGCGGCGTCGACCTCGTCGACCTCGTCGACCTGGTCGACACCCGGCGCGGCACCCTGTCGAGCGGCGGCTTCTCGCGCGGCAACAACGCCCCCGCGACGGCCGTGCCGAACGGGTTCAACCTCTGGGTGCCGATGACGGACGCTGGATCGCGGCGCTGGCTGTATGAGTACCACCGGGCCAACGACGCCGAGAACCGGCCCGTGCTGCAGGGCTTCTGCGCCTCGCACCAGCCGAGCCCGTGGATGGGCGACCGCAACCAGCTCGTCGTGCACCCGGCCTCGGGGGAGGGTGTGCCGACGGCCACGCTGAGCGAGCGCGGGCTGCCGTTCGACCACGCCGACGAGACCGCCCGGCCCGACCTGTACGCCGTGACCTTCGCCAGCGGCGTCACGCTCGAGGCCACGCCCACCGACCACGGCGCGGTGCTGCGGTTCGGCTTCGGTGCCGGCCATTCTGCCGATGCCGGGCACGTGCTGCTCGACACGGTGGGCACGGCCCGCGGGGAGGCGCGGCTCGCGATCGACCCCGACGACGGCACCGTCTCGGGCTGGGTCGACGACGGCAGCCCGCTGTCCGTGGGCCGCTCCCGCATGTTCGTGGCCGGCGCGTTCGACCGCGCCCCGACCGCGGTCGGTCGGGCCGCCGGCGACCGCACGCACGCGCTCTACGCGACGTTCGACACCGCCACTGAGCCGGCGGTCGAGCTGCGCCTGGCGACGTCGTTCATCGGCCTCGACCAGGCGTGGGCGAGCCTCGCGCAGGAGGTCGCGGGCCGGTCGTTCGCCGCCGTCCAGGACGCCGCGCGGGCGGCGTGGGCGGAGCGGCTGGGCGTCGTCGAGGTCGCGGGGGCGACGCCGGACGAACGCGTCACGCTGTACTCCAACCTCTACCGGCTCAACCTGTACCCGAGCTCGCAGACCGAGAACGTCGGCACCGCCGGGCAGCCGCGGTTCCGGTACGCGAGCCCGACCGCGAAGCCCGTCGGCGAGCCCACGGACACCGCGACCGGAGCGGCCGTCGTCGACGGCACGATGGCGGTCAACCACGGGTTCTGGGACACCTACCGCACCGCCTGGCCCGCGTACGCGCTGCTCTACCCCGGGCTGACCGGCGAGCTCGCGGACGGGTTCGTGCAGCAGTACCGCGACGGCGGCTGGGTCTCTCGCTGGTCGTCGCCGGGCTACGCCGACCTCATGACGGGCACCAGCTCCGACGTCGCGTTTGCGGACGCCTACCTCAAGGGCGCCCTGCCCGCCGACGTCGCGCTCGACGCGTACGACGCCGCGCTGAAGAACGCGACCGTCGCCCCGCCGCACGACGCCGTCGGGCGCAAGGGGCTCGAGGCGTCGGCGTTCCTGGGCTACACGCCCGAGCAGGTGCACGAGTCCGTGTCGTGGGGCCTGGAGGGCCTGATCAACGACTTCGGCATCGGCACGATGGCGGCCGCGCTGGCCGAGGACCCGGCCACGCCGGGCGAGCGCCGCACGGGCCTGCGCGAGGAGTCCGCCTACCTCCTGGACCGGGCTGCGCAGTACGGCGCGGTGTTCGACCCGGCGGTCCGCTTCTTCCGGGCGCGGCGCGTGGACGGGACGTTCGCCGGCGCGCCGGAGGACTTCGACCCGGACGACTGGGGCGGCGTCTTCACCGAGACCAACGCGTGGAACTTCGCGTTCCACGCGCCGCACGACCCGCAGGGGCTCGCCAACCTCTACGGCGGCCGGGCGGGGCTCGAGGCGCGGCTCGACGAGTTCTTCGCGCGGCCCGAGGACGGCACCCACGTGGGCGGGTACGGGCAGGTCATCCACGAGATGACGGAGGCCCGCGACGTGCGGATGGGCATGTGGGGCGTGAGCAACCAGCCGTCGCACCACATCCCGTGGCTCTACGACGCGGTCGGGGCGCCGTGGAAGGCCCAGCGGATCCTGCGCGAGGCGCTGCGCCGGCTCTTCGTCGGCAGCGAGATCGGCCAGGGCTACCCCGGGGACGAGGACAACGGCGAGATGTCGGCGTGGTGGCTGTTCGCCGCGCTCGGGCTGTACCCGCTGCAGGTCGGGTCGCCGCGCTACGCCGTCGGGTCCCCCCTGTTCGACGAGGTGACGATCCACCGGCCCGACGGCGACCTCGTGGTCCGCGCCCGCGGGAACTCGCTCGCGAACGTCTACGTGCAGTCGCTGACCGTCGACGGCGAGCCCCGGACGTCCACGAGCCTCGACCACGCCGACCTCACCGGCGGCGCCACGCTCGAGTTCGTCATGGGCCCCGAACCGTCGGACTGGGGCACCCGCCCGGAGGACGCCCCGCCCTCGCTGACCACCGGCGACGCGCCGCCCGCCCCGCTCGCGGACGTCACGGGGCTCGCTCGGGGGCACGGCACGGTCGTGGTGGACGACGGCGGCGCGGCGACCCCCGCGACGCGGCTCGTCGACGACACGTCGGCGACGTCCCTGGTGTTCGCCGGCCGCACTCCCACGATCACCTGGACCGGCGAGACGTCGGCGGCCGTCGTCCGGTACACGCTGACCTCGGGCGTCGACGGCGCGTCGCCGTCGTCGTGGCGGCTGGAGGGGGCGGACGACGCCGCGTCGTGGACCGTGCTCGACGAGCGGTCGGGCGAGCGGTTCCGGTGGGCCCGCCAGACGCGGCCGTTCGAGGTCGCGAGCCCGGCGCCGTTCCGCCGCGTGCGCCTCGTGATCACCGGGAGCGACGGCGAGGGCCCACTGCGGCTGGCCCAGATCGAGCTGCTCGCCGCCGCTGGTTGAGCCTGTCGAAACCCACCCGCTGGTTGAGCCTGTCGAAACCCACCCGCTGGTTGAGCCTGTCGAAACCGGGTTTCGACAGGCTCAACCAGCGGGTTCGCCGGTGCGGGTTTCGACAAGCTCAACCAGCGGATCCGGTCACTGCGCCTTGACGGTGTCCTGCACGTAGGCGAACCACTGGTCCACGAACTCGGTGTCGGTGATGTTCCCGTACTGCATCTCCTCGGAGAGCCGCGCCATCTCGACCTCGATCTCTCCGTAGCCCTCGACCGGCACGGGGGCGTCCTCGGTGATGTCCTCGGCCTGGTCCTCCTCGTAGCCGAGGAGGCGGTCGTCGGGCGAGCCGCCCTCCACCTTCATGGCGTCCTTCTGGGCCTGCGTCGACGGGACACCCTTGCTGGTGCCGAAGATCTCCCCGACCTGCGGGTCGTTGGTCATGAAGTCGACGAGCGCGGCGGCGGCGTCCGGGTGGGTGGAGCTGGCCGAGGCCGAGAGCATGACGCCGGAGTGCCAGTACATCTTCTTGCCGTCGTCACCCGTGGGGATGGGCAGGAGGCCCAGGTCGTCGCTGCCGAGCTCCGCCACGTAGTTGGGCATCAGGGTGTCCCAGTTGGCCTCGGCGACCACCTCGCTGGAGTTCAGACCCGTCTTGGGCTCGAGCTGTGCCGCGCGCTTGGCCGGGAAGAACGCCTGCTGCTCGCGCAGCGGAGCCCACAGGTCGGCCCAGGCCTGCACGTCCTCCTGGGTGAAGGCGATCTGGCCGTCGTCGGTGAACGGGGCCTTGCCCTGCTGCACCAGCCACTGCAGGAACCACGGGTTGTTCCCGGTCATGTCCCCGATGGGGTAGATCTGCGGGTCGTGCTTGGCGCCCGCCTCGGCGACGTCGGAGAACCAGGCGACCAGGTCCTCCCAGCTGTACCCGTCGGCGGGCGGCTCCATGCCGAGCTCGTTGAGGAGCTTGGTGTTGTAGATGACCGACTGGGTGTTGAGGCTGACCGGGACGGCGTAGGTCTTGTCCCCGATCTGGCCCGAGGCCAGCGCGGTGTCGTCCACCCCGTCGAGGTCGAGGTTGACACCGGCCTGGCCGTCGAGCTCGGCGAGCTGTCCCGTCGCGCCGTACTGCCGCACGTAGCCGGCGTCCATCTGGACGACGTCCGGGAGCGCGCTCCCCGCCGCCTCGGTCGACCGCGCCGTCCAGTAGTCGGCCCAGGCCTGGAACTGCGTCTGGACGGTGATGTTCGGGTACTTCTCCTCGAAGAGGCCGATCGCCTTCTCGTACCGCGCGGCGCGGTCGTCGTTGCCCCACCAGGCGAACGTCAGGGTGATGTCCTCGTCGGTGGCGACCGGGGCCGCCGGCCCGGCGTCGGCGCCGCCGTTGCCGCACGCGGCCGTAAGGCCGAGCGTGAGGGCCAGGGCGGCGACGGTGCCGGTGACTCGCGCGAACTTCATCGTTCCTCCGTCATGTCGTGTCAGACGCCGATCACGTCGACCGCCGCGCCGGTGCGCGCGCTCTCGTAGGCGGCGAGGATGATGCCGAGCACGGCGATCCCCTCGTCCTCGGTGTTCAGCGGGCGGCGGCCGGTCTCGAGGCAGTCGACGAAGTCCGCGATCTCGGCCGCGAAGGTGTTCACGTCTTCGTGCTCGAAGACCTGCTCGTCCTCGCCGCGCAGCTTCACCCGCAGCGTCGTGCCGTCCGAGCTGAGCGACCCCTTCTCGCCGACCACGCTGAACCGGTCGGTGCCGGGCGCGGCGTCGTAGGCCCAGGAGGTCACCAGTTGGCCGACGCTGCCGTTGTCGAAGCGCACGAGCACCTGGGCAGAGTCCTCGCCCTCCATGAACGTCAGGCGGTGGGTCGACATCATGGCGAAGGCCTTGACGGGGCGCCCGCCCGCCAGGTGCATCAGCAGGTAGGTCGGGTGGTAGCCGGTGTCGATGAACTCGCCGCCGCCGCTGGTCGCGGTGTGGGCGCGCCACCCCATGTTCTCGGGGTCGAAGTTGTTGTGGAACGAGTCGGTGGTGCGCACCTCGTACACGTCGCCGAGCACGCCGGAGTCGATGACCTCCTTGGCCTTCGCGACGGCGGGCATGAACAGCTGGTTGTGCGCGCACATCAGGGTGACGCCGGCCGCCTCGACGGCGGCGCGCACCTCGGCCGCCTCCTCGGCGGACAGGCACAGGGGCTTCTCGCAGAGGATGTGCTTGCCGGCCTTGGCCGCCGCGACGATCGCCGCCTTGTGGAGGTGGTGCGGCAGGCAGATGTCGACGGCGTCGACCTCCGGGTCGTTCACCAGCTCGGTGAAGTCGGAGTACGCGCGGGCGCCGGTCTCCTCGACCCGCTGGGCGAGGGTCTCGGGCACGGCGTCGGCGATCGCGGTGACCTGCACGCGGTCGGGGATCGTCGCGTAGCCCGCGAGGTGGGCGCCGGCGATGCCGCCGGCGCCGATCAGGCCGATGCGGACGGGGGATGTCACGGTCATGGTGGGTCCAGTTCTGTGGTGCGGTGCGGTGCGGTTCAGTGCTGTGCGTCGGAGCGCGCGGCGTCGACGAGCGCGGTCAGCGACCGGGCCCGCGCCAGGTTGTCCTCGAGGGTCGCGCCCGCCCGGATCGAGTCCGCCCACTGGGCGAAGAGGATCGGCTGGTCGGCGGGCAGGTCCACGCGGGACGAGCCCTCGCCGGTGGTCAGGCGCAGCACGGCCTCGCCGGCGTCGTCGGTCTCGAAGCCGAACAGCACGGACCCCTCGGTGCCGTGGACCTCGATCGTGAACGGGCTGGCCGGCGTGACGAAGCCGGTCTCGATGACTCCGATCGCGCCGTCGGGCGTGGTGACGGTGACCGAGGCGTTGTCCTCGACGTCGCGACCGGTCTGATCGGTGTAGGTCGACCGCACGGACGTGAGCTCGTCGCCCAGGATCAGCTGGGTGAGGTAGACGGGGTGCGCCCCGAGGTCGGAGAACGCGCCGCCGAGCGCCTCGGAGGCGTCGTAGAACCGCGCGGGCAGCCAGTCGGCGGTGGAGCCGTCGTGGGCCAGGCGGACCCGCGAGTAGGTGAGTCGGCCGAGGGTGCCGGCGTCGAGGATCGTGCGCAGGGCCAGGGTGTAGCCGTGTGTGAGCCGCGGCAGGGAGACGGTCAGCCGCACGCCCGCGTCCCGGGCGGCGGAGATGAGCTTGTCGCACTCCGCGACCGTCGGGGCGAGCAGCTTCTCGGTGAAGATGTGCTTGCCGGCGGCGATGGCCTTGAGCATCACCTCGACGTGGTCGCTGGTGGCAGCGGTGACGGTCACGCCCTCGAGGTCCTCGCGCGCCAGCAGCGCGTCGAGGTCGGTCGTGGCCGCGACGCCGAGGCGCTCGGCGAGGTCACGGCCGCGCTCGGCGTCGTCGTCCCAGACGGCGACGAGCTCGGTGTCGGGGTGGTCGAGGGCGGCGCGCCCGTACTCCTCGGCGTGCACGTGCCATGCGCTGAGCACGGCGATCCGCAGGGGGGTGGTCATCAGGTACTGCTCCTTCAGGGGTGTGTCCCAGTGGGTGTGTCGGGTGCGGCTCAGCTCGGGATCACGCTGTTCTGCCCGTACGTCGCGGGCATCTGATAGCCCTTGAAGAGCGCCATCTTGGGGGCGACGCTCAGCTGGTTGTTGGCGATGGCCTCCTGCGGTGTCGCCGACCCGATGATCACCGAGCTCCGGGAGCGCTGGAGCGTGTCCCAGGCCACGGAGCCCACGGGCAGCGGGGGCCGGGACGTCGAGGTCGGCAGCATCTGCCGGAACAGCTCGGCCTTGGGGTTGTAATGACGGGCCTGGATGGTCTCCAGGTTCGTCGGCAGATCGCCGAGCAGCGGCTGCACGATGCTCTGGCCCTCGTACCCCGTGTAGAACTTCATGAACTCCCAGAGGTTCCGCGTCATCTTGGCGCCCTTGGGCACCACCAGGGAGGCGCCGCCGGACCACGAGTAGGTCTCGTCGCCCTCCGCGCCGACCGGCAGCCAGGTGAACTTCAGCGGCAGGTCCGGTGCGTACTTCTCGTTGCTGCGGATGGAGAACGGGCCGGTGGTGGACATCGCGAGGCGCTCGCTGAAGATGGCGGTCTGGCTGGGCGGGGCGTTCGGCGGCTGGTAGGTCGCGAAGAAGGCGTCGGCCTTGGCGTAGGGGAACTCCTCGGCCCAGTCGGCGTACAGGTCGAACACGGACCGCCACTGCGGCGAGTCCAGGGTGACCGCCGCGGTCTCGTTCGAGTAGAGGTTCGCGCCGAGCCCGAAGGCCCAGGTGTACGGCCAGCCCTCGCCGTCCCAGGGGACGAACCCGAGGGTCTCGAAGTTGCCGTGCGAGTCGGACTTGGTGAGCTTGCGGCTGACCTCGCGGATCTCGTCCCAGGTGAGCACGTGCTGCTCCGGGTCGAACATGTCGAGGTCGATGCCCCCCTCACGCAGGAGCTTCTCGTTGTACATGATGCCGCGGGCGTCGGTGTTGATCGGCAGCCCGTACAGCTGGCCGTCGTACGTGAGCTCGTCGATGGAGAACTGCAGCCACTGCGAGGTGAACTCCTCGACGGAGACGTCCTCGTACTTCTCGATGAGGCCCCCGATCGGCTCGAGCAGCCCGATGGAGGCGTTCTGGACGGCGTTGAACCGGTCCATCTGCCAGACGTCCGGGGCGGTCCCGCCGCGGACGGCGGTGATGATCTGGCTCATGTCCGCCACGCCGTTGCTGGGCACCTGGTTGATGTCGACCTTGATGCTGGACCCGGCCTTCGTGGCGTTGAACGCGTCGATGACCTTGACGTCCTTGTCGGCGTCGGCGGCGCCCATGCCCCAGTAGCGGATGACGGCGTCGTTCGAGGACCCGCGGGGCGCGCACGCCCCGAGGGAGAGGGCCGCGGCGGACGCCGCGGCAGCGCTCAAGAAGGTGCGGCGTGAGATCACTTGAAGCCTCCGATGGTGATGCCCCGGATGAAGTAGCGCTGGAACACGAAGAACAGGATCAGCAGCGGCACGATGACGAGGAACGACGCGGCCATCAGCTGGTTGAACGAGACGTCCTGCGCGTGCATGGAGCGGAACGACTGCAGGCCGATCGAGAGGGTCTGGACGCTCTCGTCCTGCAGGTAGATCAGCGGTCCCATGAAGTCGTTCCAGGACGCGACGGCCGCGAAGATGGCGACGGTCGTCAGCGCCGGCTTGGCCGTGGGGAACACCAGGCGCCACAGGATGGTCCACTCCCGCGCGCCGTCGATCCGGGCGGCGTCGAGCATGTCCTTGGGGATCTGCAGGAGGAACTGGCGCAGCAGGAACACGTAGAACGCCGAGCCGAACATCGCCGGGATGATCAAGGGGAACAGGGTGTTGACCAGCCCGAGGCGGGCCCACATGTCGAACATGGGGATCAGGGTCACCGGGAACGGCAGGAAGAGCGTCGCGATCACCAGGTAGAACATGAGGTCCCGCCCGGGCCACTTCAGGCAGGAGAACCCGTAGGCGACGATGAAGTTCGAGATCACCGAGAAGATCACGACCGAGATCGTGATGATCGCGGAGTTCGAGAAGAACTGCAGGAACGGCATGGCCGCCACCGCGTCGACGAAGTTGCTGAACTGCCACGACTCGGGGATGAACGTCGGAGGGAACTTCGCGAGCTCCTCGTCCGACTTCAGCGCCGAGATGATCATCCAGTACAGCGGCAGCAGGAAGAGGATGGACAGGGCCACCATCACCACGCGCGCGAACACGGTGCTGTACCACGGGCGACGCGTCCCGTCGGCCCGCCGGTTCAGCTGATCCTCGTCCGTGGTGCGGGCGGGGCTCCGGCGCCTCTGCGGGGTGTCCGTGCGGGTCGTCGTGCTCATCAGGAAGCCTCCACGTCGTAGTTCACGAACCGCCGCGAGGCCCAGAAGATCAACAGGGCCAGGGCGAGACCGGCGAGGAACAGCAGCACTGCCAGGGCAGAGGCATATCCCAGCTCCGCGAAGCCGAAGGCGTTCTTGTAGAGGTACATCATGTAGAACAGCGCGCCCGCGTCGGGGTCGCCGGTCCCGTTGGTGACGATGTACGCCTCGGTGAAGACCTGCAGGGCGCCGGAGACGCCGGTGATCAGGTTGAACAGCAGCACCGGGGTGAGCAGTGGCAGCGTGATCGAGAGGAACTGCCGGATCGGGCCGGCGCCGTCCACGCGCGCCGCCTCGTAGACCGTCTTGGGGACGTTGCGCAGCCCGGCAAGGAAGATCAGCGCCGCGTTCCCCGCGCCGAGCTGCGCCATCAGGATGATCGCGATCTTCACCCCGGTCGGGTCGCCGAGCAGGTTCACGTTCGAGCCGCCGAAGAGGTTGAGCACCTGGTTGAAAGCGCCGAACTGCGGGTTCAGGAACACGATGAAGATGAACGACATCGCGAACGCGGGGATCAACGACGGGGCGTAGAAGATCGTGCGATAGAAGGCGACCTCGCGGACGTTCTGGTTCATCGCGAGAGCGAGCACGAGTGAGACGACGAGGCCGAGCGGCACGGCGATCAGGGCGAAGAACATCGTGTTGCTCGCCGCCTTGCTGACCAGGGGGTCGGCGAACGCGGTGACGTAGTTCCCGAGACCCACCCAGGTCGGAGAGCCCATGCCGGAGTAGCGGGTGAGGCTCAGGTAGATCGAGTACCCGACCGGGTAGACGACGAATACCAGGATCCCGATGAGCCAGGGCGAGATGTACTTCAGACCCAGGGCCAGGTCGCGCCTGTCGGCCCGCGAGAGCCTGTGACGGTTGCGCTTCGGTGGTGGCCCGCCGGTCGCGCTCTCCGCCGCGTCCGGTGGGGCGACCCCTACAGGGGCTCTGGCCGTCAGTCCGGTCGCAGTCATCGTTCTCCCTTCGGTACGGCGGCGGAGCACTGTCCGTCGCGGGCCGGACACGGGCCGCAGCACCGAGAGGGTGACGTGGACCACTGCGTCCTACGCGCCGGAACATTACTCATACTGATGGATATATTCAAAGGGCCCATCAGGAACCCCGACGGAGGGAGCGCGATGCGCGCGACGACGATGCCGCAGGTGGGGCTCGGAACGAGCTCGTCGTGCGCGGGCGATCCGGGTGTCGCGGGACGGGATCGACCAGTCGGAACTGATGGAACGAACGCTGCGGCCTCTCCCGTCAGGCGGTCTCGCAGATCACCCGGCGGCTGATCGACCGCGGGCTGGTGCGCGGGGCACCGGTGCACACCCACCGGCCAGGCAAGCCCGCGATGTCCATGCAGGTGGAACCCGCGCGATGCTCCCCGCCGGGGCCCATCTGGACCCCGCGCACATCACGGTCTCCCTGGTCGACTTGCTCGCCCGTCCGCTCCTGAAGAGCTCGCTCGCGCGCCCTGGCGAGGACCCGGCTGCGGACGTGGAACATCGGCGCGGCGCTGGACGACATGCTCCGAGAACTGGGTGCTGCCGAGCCGGCCGGACGGGACGGCGACGTGCGCAGCGGCGTCCAGGGGATCGGGGCGGCGGTGCCCGGGGGCTGGGTACGTCGGCGCCGGGCTCCTGGTGTGGGGGCGACGGAACGCAGGACCGCGTCCGCGGTGTCAACCTGATCCGCGTTCGCGAGGGCCGGATCGTCGAGGACTCTCCGGGCTACGTGGTTTGGCTCCCATACGCACCGCACTGGCGGCGCATGATCTCGCGCATCGGCGTGCCCCGCGGGACGCCGTAGACCGTTCCGGGAAAGTCGAGCGGCTCCTGGACCGCCCACAGCTCATCGTGTCGATCGGGTGAGAACAGCTGCGCCGGGCGCCCTGCGGCAATCCATCCGATGGGCACCGTCGTCCCAGGTTCGAGGACCGAGTTGACGTGGAGAACGCTGTTGATGCGTAGCTCGCAGCCCGTGCCGGTACGAGAGCCGGGAAACATGGAGACACCCGTGGCGATGAACACCTCGTCATCGATCCACGCACCGTTCAGATGCGTGTGCGGGCCGACCAGGACGAAGTCCCCCACCCGCACCGGGTGGTCCGCGCGGCCCCGAAGGAGTGCGTGCTCCATCACCACAACGTGCGAGCCGACCTCGACCCGACCCAGGTCCCCGTTGAGGACCGCACCGTGCAACACCCTCGAGCTCGCGCCGACTGTGACATCTCCGGTCACCACTGCCGATGGAGCTACCCACGCTGTCGGATGAATATCAACCATCGCGCAACAGTATCGCCGGCTCCGCGCGACGCGAGGCAGCGGAGTGTCTCCGTGACAAAAACGTCCGTCGTCCGCCGGTCTCGCTGCCACGACCCCCGTGTGGACATGCCCGACCTCACCCGTGCGATGGGACTGCTGCACGGATAGGTGACAGCGGTTCTCAGGCGGCGAGTGCGACCTGAGTGGTGATGATGGCTCTATGTGAACTGCCCCGGCATTGATGCTGCGACGGCGACCGGCAGGAATTGGAGTGTTGGACGCGCGCGTCGACGGAGGCGTCCGCGGCGGATCGATCACCGCAAGATCGTGACCGCGACGTTGACCCCGCCGCCGAAGTGGCTCGGGGTGACGCACTGGCCCGGTTGCGATCGAACAGGGTCGAGGTGCCGTGGCGTACCCGCGGATCCAGGTGCGCTTCACCCCGACCCACGCGTCCTGGATGAACCTCGTCGAGGTCTGGTTCGGCATCGTCGAGCGCCAGGCCATCCGCCGCGGGGTGTTCAAGTCCGTCAAGGAACTCAACGCCAAGATCCGCGCGTTCATCGACGGCTGGAACGACCGCTCCCACCCCTTCATCTGGACCAAGACCGCCGAAGAAGTCCTGACGAAGGCCAACCGACAAGACATTTCAAAGACGAACCACTAGCTCACTCCCCGAAATCAGGGATTGCAGAACTCATCGGAAACCTCGGAGCCGCACAAGTAGAAGTCCCAATCGGCCTGAATCGCATGCTCGGCACCGTCCGCCGTGGCATAGGTCACCGTCACATCCCCCACATGGGCCCCGCGCTGGTCGGCAGTCAGGCTGATCAGGAGCTCGTCTGTCATCTTGCCGTCGAACCCGATAAGGCCGTGACAGGTTGTCCCGACTTCGAGCCCGTTCACGCCTTCACGCAATTTGGCCGACCTGATGTCCAGGTCCCTCGTCTCACCAAGCATGCTTGCGATCGGCGTATCGGTCGCTGAGTCAAAGGTCCGGACGTACGGCACAGCCGACAGAGGCTCAGGGCCGGAGGAATCGGCGAACTGCAATCCTGTAATCCGGGCCGGCCCATCCTCTGTCGTCATGCATGGGACAAAGTTTCCGAACGTCCCGCTCCACTCCTTATTGGGTGGGAGGTTTTTCGGTGGGCGGAGTGAGGCGAATCCAGAGTCGGGGACACTGAGCGACATTGGTCCATTCATGTCAGAATGTACGATCTGCTCCGCAGAGCAACCCTCGACGCCCAACAGGGCTACGGCCCACACGACTATCGCTGCCGTCGTTCGCATTCTCATCGGCTCTGATGTGCTCCTGTTCGCGCCGCCAATTCGTGCATGCAAAGCCACCCGATACACGTTCAGCACTGCCATTGGCTTCCTCCAAGCCACTCGCTCTACTGCGAGATTGGTGGCCTAAAGTTACAGGCGACTGTATTGCCCGTCAATAGTCTTCGAGGGTGAAGAATCGTTGAGACCGTCGCGATGGAGCGGTGTCTATAGGACGATGGCGAACGCCGTTCAGCCGCGGACCAATAACGACCGATTTGACATCAGCCAGAACGGGGTTTCGGATATTTCGAACCGCTCCCTCCTGCGATGTGGGCTAACGAAAATGCGGGTGGGAGCCTTCATGCCGCCTTGGCGGCGGTATGGCCGACCGACGGCAGACCTCCGAGCAGGACTGCCGGCCGGCACACGAGGGCGCTCGAAGGGCTCGAACGTGGCGCTGCCGTTCACGACCAGATGGTGAACGGCTCACGGGCGGCGCGAGGAAATCCTTGGGTAATCTTCTTGGCGATGGTCAACTCCGGCGGCCATGAGGGCGACAATGTCGCCGCTATGCTTCTCGGGATGGAGGAGAATTTTCAAGACCAGGGATCCTGGGGCGCAAAGGTGCGGCTGGGGGATGAATTGGGTGTTGTGAGCGATCGGACGGCATGGCTCGACATGGGAACGGTTATGAGATGAACTCCGATGTATTCGGAAATGTCCAGTACGGGGCGATGATGAAGTCGTATTCGGTATCGCTGGACAACGCGCTTCTGGCGTCACGCGGGCCGAGATCGGGAAATCCAGGCATGAGTGACGATGCGGCAGTGTCTATAGGATACGGGCGGGATGAGTCGAGAACAGCTCCGTGCAGTGTTCTATGCGACAACAAGTCACCTACACCGCCGTCCTGCCGATGCGTTCCACCATGGTCGAGTTCCTCGCCGGCCTGCTCGCCGGCCTGCTCGCCGGCGTTCGCCACGAGCGGCGCACCCGCGCGGGGCGGCGGGCGCTGCGCGGGTGGGACCAGGCCGTGATGGTGTGCCGATGGCTCATCGACGCCACCCGGGTCGCCCAGCTCGCCCGCGACCACGACATCGGCCCGTCCACCGCCTACCGGTACCTGCACGAGGGCATCACCACGCTCGCCTCCCGGCTGCCCCGGCTCTGGACGGGGTGCTGCTGGCCGCGAAGACCGCCGGGCACACTCACCTGAACTCGGGCGGCACCCTGATCCGTACCGACCGCGTGAGCGCGCCGGGCCCCACCCCCGGGGTGGACCTGTGGTGATCGGGCAAGCACAAGGCCCACGGCGGGAACATCCAGGTCGTCACCGCCCCCCACGGGTGGCCGTTGTGGGTCTCCCCGGTGCGCCCCCGTCGCCAGCACGACACGTCCGCCGCCCGCTCCCACTCTGGACTGCTCGACTCCCTCGCCGCGTGGGCCACCGGCGGGCGCAAGGTCCTGGCCGACCTCGGCTACCAGGGCGAGTCCGACCGCCTGCTCGTGCAGCACAAGACGGCCAAGGGCGAGAAGCTGAACCCCGACCAGAAGACGGCCAACCTGCCGCACTCCTGCGTGCGCGCACTGGCCGAACGGGGCAACGCGCTCATCAAGAACTACAAGGCCGCCCGCCGCGTCACCCTCAGCCCCGAACACGTCGGCCCCATCACCGCCGCGATCCTCGTCCTGCTCCACACCGAGCACGACCGCACCACCTGACCCGATCAGGCCGCTACTGGGAAAGGCTCACTGAAGGCTCTCGATGTGATTCTCGCGGAGATACGTCCCTCGGCTCTGGACCGAGCCGTAGCCTCCGGGCATGAGCCTTTGGCAACTGGATCTGCTGGCCCACCTGACGGTGAGTCTCCCCGACGCTGATCTCGAGCCGTATGGATCGGCCGCTCATCAGACGTCACTGGACGGCTGGAGCGACCTCGACGTCATGGTGACGAGCCCGGCTCCGTTCGAGGTCGAGGCCGTGCTCGGTGCGCGCCTTTGGGCATATCAAGAGGTGGTCGACGCGGATGCACAGGTCGTGAGGGCCGTCCTAGTCGACGGACGACGGGTCGACCTCACGGTCCGGGGGTCGCCTGGTCACCTCCCCCTTGCACCGATCGACAACGCAGTTCGGTTCGATGCGGCTCTCGCAGCTGTGCGATTTGGCCGTGGCAGTGACCTCATCGGCCTGCATCTGACTCTTGGCATCCTTCAGGAGGCCATCGTGTACTGCATGGTCGGCGCCGACCGCACCACTGGCCGGACCCACCATCGCTTCGCGACCGAGTACGACCGTCGCGCCGCGTCGTCACTCGCGCTCTTCAAAGAGTCGCTGGGGCCAGAAACGGCAGTGTCCGCCTACGCCCTGTACGGCACGTTCCGTCACGAGATCGAACCGGAATACGAGCCAAGCCCGGGCGGCCTCGGCGCAGTCGTCGATCTCGGCCGATCTGGGTATCGGATCCATTGAGCTCACGCCGACAGCCTGCCCCGGAGCGTGTTGCGGGTGACTGTGGCGGGCGCAGGCCCCAAGCGCACGAATGACCGTCCCTCTCGGGCATCCTCTTCGTCATGGGCGACAACCGGCAGAACTCGGCCGATTCCCGACTCCACACAGGTGACCCGGGCGGCGGATTCGTAGCGATGGACAACGTCGTCGGGTCGGCGTTCGCCACCGTGTGGCCCCTGGCCGACGCCACGCTGCTGCGCAACCCCGGCGACGTCTTTGCCGACGTGCCCTGACGTACGAGGCAGGTTTCGAAACTTCCAGAACCCGATTCTGGAGCGCCCCAGAATCGGGCATTTTTGGGCCGTCGGGCAGCCTTGTCGAAGTCCACAAGTGCCGAGCAGTAGCGGGTGGCTCACCCGGAGGTGGCTGCCGCGCTGATGACGTCGACGGCGAGGTCGGCAAAGACGGCCAGGCCATAGAGCAGGGCTGCGAGGGCGACGATGGCGAAGGCAGCTGGAAGCCAGGCCGTGACGTCGCCGCGACGAGCACGGGGCGTCGACCGCGGGGCTGGTTGTGTCACTGCACGTTTCGGCCTCACTGCTTCGTTTTCGGCCCGTAGACCGTGACCTTGACGGCCCCGCCGATGCCGGCGTCGACGCGCGCGCAGTCGGCGGTCTCGTCCGGGATCGCGGTCGCCGTCACTGTGTCGTCGGCGCCGTCGGACGAGAGCTTCATGTATGCGTCCTCCGCGACGCGTCTCGCCTGTCCGACAGTCAGGCATCGGTCGGTGATCTTCGCGCGCAGCTCGTCCGCCAGTGGCCATTCCCCGGCGACGAACGTGTCCAGCGGGAGTCCGCCCGACCCGATGGTCACTACGCCCGGTTCCTGGGCGTCCGCCCATGAGCACGGTGCGTCCGGGTCCTGGTTGTCGGCCTCCACGACGGACCAGCCCTCGAGACCGAGGCGTTCGAGCTCGTCCTGAGCCCACTGCACCTGCTCGGCCATGGTGCGGCACTCTGCGTTCCCGCCGTCGACGAAGTCGGTTGCGCTCTGTCGCAGTTCGAGCGCCTGCGGGGTGACGGCTACGCCGGAGGCGAGGATATGGGCACCGCTGGGGACCTGATCGGCGGGCGTGACGTAGGTGTAGTCCTGGAGCGTGAAGGCGATCGGGTCCTTGACGGGGTCGAGTCCGGCGTCCTGCATGAGGGTGTCGCAGTCCGCGATCGCGTCGCCGGTCAACCAGGACCCGGTCACCGCGGCTTCCTGGTTCGACCAGTCCGCCAGGCAGTTGGGGCCCTGCGTCATTCCTCCGAACCACCCCTCGATGCCGGCATAGCCCATGCCGCCTCCAACCAGCAGCACCGCGAGTCCTGCTGTGATCGCTCCGCGCCTTCCGAACCGTCCCCTTCGCGGCGCCTTCCGTGCCGGCACCTCGGGCCCGCGTGGCGTCGAGGCGATCGACCCGCGCATTTCCGACCAGACATCGTGGCCTACCGGGGGCAGCTCCGACTGCCGGACGGGGTTCGTCGCCCGCAACCGCGTCATCGGGTCCGTCATCGTGCCTCCTCGATCCCCGTCGTGGCCGGACGCCGCGTGTCTGGCGTGCTGGTACTGGTGTCCGCGCTGTCTACCCCGCTCTGCGCTCGCCTGGGCATGCCGCCTGCCGGCGGCGGGGCCGACGTGCCAGATGGGTGGCTCTGCGGGACCAGGGACAACTGCTCGGTCAGACGCTTGCGCGCCCGGTGCAGCCGCACCCGCACTGCACCGCGCGAGATCCCGAGCACCATGGCGATCTCGTCGCGCGCGAGCTCTTCCCATGCCACCAGGCGCAGGATCTCTCGGTCGTCGCCGGCCAAGCTCGTCATCGCGCGCTCGAGGTCGTCGATGCGGGACGCGCTGCGAGGCGGATCGAAGTCTCGAAGGTCCTCACGCAACCTGCCCGCCAACTCGATCCGACGTCGTTCGCCCCGCTGATGATTGGCAAGCACCCTTCGCGCGACACCGAACAACCACGGTCGGGCGTTACCGTCGGCGGGCACCTCCTCGAGCCGGCGCCACGCGATGAGGAACGTCTCGGCGACGACATCCGCCGCGTCCTCCGGGACGGAGAGCCGGCGCACCGCGTACCCGAGCAGCGCCAGGTGCGTGGCGTCGAAGAGCGACGCGAACTTCTGGTCCGCCGTCACCGGCTCCTGCTGCGGCGGCTGCCTACCCATCGATGCCCTCCCTGGCTTCCCGTGTCACCTATACATGTCCAGGTACCCGCGAAGCGTTACACCGGAGCCCTACAGGTCGACCCGACCGGCAGCCCCCGTCCGGTGCCGTCGCGCCCGGTACTCTCCGGGCATGCCCCCGAGGTTCCGTCGCCCCGAGCCGATGACCTCTTTCGAGCTCGTGCCGGACGACGAGCAGGAGGACGACGGCGTCCCTGCCCCTCCGGGCAAGCACGATGGCGACGAGGTCTCGTTCCGCGATCGCCTCGCTCGGCGTTGGCGACACCTGTCGCGCCGAGGACGCGTCGTCGCAGCCGGCACGACCGCCGTCGTGATGCTCGCCGCCACCACCGCGGCCGTGCTGCCCGGTGCGCTCGACGCACGGGACGAGCACCTGCGCGCCCAGGCCGTTCGTGGAATGCCCGGCATCGTCGAGGAGCTGTCGCACCCGCCGGAGGAGACCTGGACGCAGCCGGCGGGCGCCACGGTGGCAGGCGTCCTTCCCGACGGCGTGCTGCTCGTCGCCAATGCCGAGCGGCTCACTGCCGTGGACGCGGAGACCGGCGACCAGGTCTGGCGGCACGTCTTCGATGGCGACGTGGAGTGCGGCCCGACGCCGTCGTCAGAGGTCGACTGGGGCACGCCCGTGGAATCGGTCGTCTGCGTCAGCGACGCCGGGTCGACCGTGACGGTCCTCGACCCGGCGGGCGAGGTGTTGGGCGAGCGGACACTCGAGGTTCCTGCCCGTGTGATGCTCGACGAGGACACGGCCGGCCGCAAGGTCTGGCCCGCAGCCGACGAAGCGATCGCCGTGCTCGACGCGGCCCCCAGCATCGCCGTCCCCTGGCAGGAGGGCGACGACCCTGAGCAGACCCTCGAGGCGCTGCGAGGGGCCGGGTGGTCGGGACCGACCCTGCGCATCGAGGACGCGGTGACCGGGGAACTGCGCGCCGAGGTGAAGCTCGAACTGACAGTGGAGGCACTCGACGGCTGCGGCGTCGTCGAGGAGGCCGGAGCCACGGGGCTGACTCCCGACGTCTGGGTCGACACGACACCGTCGTTCACCTTCTTCAACCTGTGCAGCACGACGAGCGCAGTGCTGCCGGACGGCACCGTGGTGGATCTCGGTACCGGGTTCCGAGCCATCGCGTCGCGACCTGGCGGCGGCTACATCGTGTCCGGCGAGACCAGCGAACTCCTTGACGACCTCGGCAACGTGGATCGGACGATCGCCGGCTGGGCCGTACCAGTCTCCGTGGACTCCGCTCCGGACGGCCCGCAGCTCGCAGTGCTCGGAGCGTCCGGCGAGAGCAGCGTGCTCGCCGCGGTCGGCGACGACGGCAACCCGGTCTGGACCCGCCCGGGGGCGATGCTCACCAGTTCCCTCGCCCGCGTCGGTGACACGCTCGTCGTCATGGACGAGTCTGCCGTCTTGGGCCTCGACGCCTCCACCGGGGAGGAACGGTGGCGCCTGGCGGAGGTGATCGGCCGCAACCCAGAGAGCCCCGAAGGTGGCGAGTCGGTCTCCGGCGTCGTGACCGACGGCACGCGTCTACTGCTCGCCATCTCCCCGAACGGGTGGAGCGGGGACACCCAACAGAACACCTTTCGCCTGATCGCCCTGGACCTTCGGGACGGGACGACCACATGGGAGCGACACCTCACAGGGGACCCGTGGGACCTGCACTCAGTAGGCGGTCATCTCGTGACCGTCGGCAACGGCATGGCCGCCGGCAAAGGCGTGGCCGGGCTCGGCTGAGCCCCGAAGTATCAGTGAGAGCCTCTGGAGGTTTCGAAACCTCCAGGACCCGAGTCTGGAGCGGCTCAGAATCGGTCGTTTTTCTGCGCCGTTTGGCCGACTGTCGAGAAGCAACATGAAGCCGTTGCCACCTTGCCAGGTCAGCCCATGACGCTTCCGCCAGAGGGCGGAGGGGGACCTGCGTCCTTGGGCCAGATCACCTTTGAACCGGGCTCCGGCCACTCGGGCGGACGGTAAGCACGCACTTCCCGGCGGGCGCGGCGTGCAGCAGCGCGACGGAACCACGACTCCTTGAGCCTCGCGACCTTGCCCATGTCGTCCAGCCTGCCCTTCGTGCTCCTTCGCGTGCCTCAGGCTACTCGCGCTTGCTCCTGACCATCAGGTAGACGCCCAAGTAGCTGGGCATCCCTTTAGGGGTTTCGAAACCTCCAGAACCCGATTCTGTGCGACTCCAATATCGGTCAGTTATGAGCCGACGCGTCGACCTGTTGAGATTCACCAAGAACCGGTGTTGCACTCGGGCGCCTCGGAACGATGTAGAGGTGTGAGACAGAGGATGAGTCCGTGACGGCGCCGGCGGACATCGTGTTCAGCGAGGTCTTCCGGGCGCTGTACCCGGACGTGCTGAGGTTCGTGCAGCGCCGTGCCGATCCGGACGTGGCCGAGGATTTGGCCGCGGAGGTCTTCGCCATCGCGTGGAACCGATGGGCCGACGTGCCGCGTGAGGTCCGCCCGTGGTTGTTCGGTGTCGCCCGCAACGTCCTGGCCGAGGACCGCCGCGCCCACGGCCGGCGGCAACGCCTCGCTCTGCGCATCGGCACCGAGCGTGAGCTACCGCAGGATGCGATCGACCTCGCGACGACGACGGTGGACCTCCACGTCGCCTGGACTCGCCTGAGCGATGCCGACCGCGAGGCGCTCGCCCTGGTCGCATGGGACGGGCTCACCGGTCGCGAGGCCGCCCAGGTCTTGGGCTGCACTCGTGCCGCCTTCTCGGTGCGCCTGTCGCGCGCGCGCCGCCGCCTCAAGCACCTGCTCGCAGACATCGAACCCGAACCTCACGCCGACCCTGCACCGTGGCCCGGCCGGCGAGCGAATCCCGGCGTCGTGGAAGGAATGCAGCCATGACCCTCATGACCGAAGACCTGACACTGCGACGCCTCTCCGAGGCCAACCCCGTGCCCGATACCCCGCTCACCACCGCGGAGGCGGCGCGGGCCGAGGTGATCCTGGAACGCATTGCGACGGCCGCGCCGACCGCGGCGCGCCTCACTCGAACGCGTCGACGCTGGTGGGCGCGCGTCGCCGCTGCGGGCACGGCGGTCGCCGCGGTTGTTGCCGCCGGCGTGCTCGGGACAGCTCCTGCGTCGGCCGAGTTCGTGCTCCTCGAGGCGGCGGACAATGCCGC